>BNUE01000001.1 GCA_025997135.1 candidate division SR1 bacterium
TTGCGAATTGCGAATTGCGAATTGCGAATTGCGAATTGCGAATTGCGAATTGCGAATTGCGAATTGCGAATTGCGAATTGCGAATTGCGAATTGCGAATTGCGAATTGCGAATTGGTATGTCAAGTTATTTTTGACATAGTTTGATAGTAAATATCTGGATAAATCAGCTTTTTATGTCTGTTTTGTATGATTATTGGGGTGGATTTCAAGGGGAAATGTAGAGTAAGAAAAATCCAAAAAAATCCAGACTTTTACATCCAGATTTTACTACCTTTTATTCAGTTTTTTATCACTATTTTTTGATAATTGCCTCGATTGCTGCGAAAGAACCTGCATCTTTATCGTTTATGATAATATAGAGTTCATCACCTGGCACTCATTTAAAAAAGGATACCGCAGCCTGATTGAGAAAATAAATTTTTCCATCTTCTGTATTTGCAGTAAACTTATTATCATCTGTCTTTGAGAGTAAAGCCTTCAGGTGTTTTCTGTCTACTGGTTGTATAAGTTTATAGATAAATTTCCCATCAGCCATAACTTTTAGTTTCAGTTTATCACCTGGCACCAGCTTAGTTTTGGAAGAATAGTTCATAGGAACTGGATATTTTTTCTGATCTGCACCGACCATAAATCGTCCATCAAATAATCACTCAATCACCTCTACTCACTCCTCAGAATAAGATTGTAAGTCTTTGTTTGATAATTCTGGCAATTCCTTTTGATTTTCCAGTGATTTAGGATCACTCGGATCAAAATTCATCAACAAATCGAGAATTACCTTCATCTTTTTAAATTCGACCTCCAATGTTCCAATCTCATTTTTGAGAAAATTTACCATCTGAGAATGTTTTTTCATCAGATCTACATCAATCACTGGAGCTGTTTTTTTCAGTGTTGGTTTAGCTTTTACTGTTGTTTCTGCCATTTTTTTTGTTTTTATAAGAAATAAAATACATCTCAGTATAATGTTTTTTTTTGAGATTGCAAATTTTTATCTTTTATTTATCATCGCTTCAATATTTTTACTTATTCAGACAAAATGAAAAAAGAAATAAAAAAGCTGATTTTTTCGATGATTAACCTCTGATGTACCAAAAATCTCGTTGATAGTCAGTTTTTACTTGGCAAAATTCTATCAGATGCTGAAGATATGCTTTATTCTACAGACCCATATGACCCAGATGTAGAGCTAGTTTTTCTCAATACTTGCTGATTTATCTCTTCATGACGTGAAGAAGCACTATCAACAGTGAACAAGCTTCTCCAAAAAAATAAAAAAGTCTGTATCACCTGATGTGCTGTGAAATATCGACAAGACCTCACAGATTCAGCAGACAGCCAGCGAAAAGCGATCAAACCTCATATTTCTATTCTTACACGACATGAAATTGATCAACTTTTTTTGACAGCGACTCCTAGAGCTCTGACAAACATAGACCAAGGCTTTGAATACCTAAAAATTGCTGAATGATGCGACAATTCTTGTTCTTTTTGTATAATTCCACTCATCAGATGAAAACAGCAGTCTTTACCTATCGAAAAAGTCGTTTCATCAGCAGAAAATCTCATCCAGCAGTGAGCCAAGGAAATCATTTTGATTGCCCAAGATTCCACCAGATATGGCACAGATCTATACGGCAAGCCACAACTTTTCGAGCTTTTAGAGCAGATTGAGCAAATAGATGTTGATTTTAAGTATCGCGTCCTCTATCTCTATCCAGACCTTTTGACTCAGAAACAGTTAGAAAAGCTGACTACTTTCAGCAAATTTATACCATATTTTGACATTCCTCTTCAGCACATATCATCTACACTGTTGAAGAATATGGGTAGATTTTACGATGGACCAGCCATTTATCAGTTTTTAGATTTCATCCAAACCAGTTTCCCAGTACATTTTATACGCACCAATTTTATCATCTGATTTCCAGGAGAAACCGACCAGGATGTACAACTTTTGCACGATTTTATCGCCAAAGATTATTTCGACAATATTGCACTTTTTGAGTATCATGACGAACCTCTCGCTGCCTCCTCCAAACTGCCAAATAAAATAGATGAGAAGCTAATTCATACTAGATTTACAGCCTTTCGTAGACAAGTAAATCAGCTTTTATTGTCTCGTGAACATCTCAGAAAATGAGAAAAAGAAACCTGATTTATCCAAGAAATTTCTCCACAGACTATTTCCGTTCGCCCACGACTTCATTGTCCAGAAATTGACGAAATAGATGATATTTCACCAGCCCAAATACTAACAATTGAATGAAAAGAAATAAAAGTCTGATCCAAAATCACATATCTTGTATAACAAAAAAAGCTGAAAGCTATGGTGGGCGTAGGTGGACTCGAACCACCGACCTCGTCCTTATCAGAGACGCGCTCTAACCAGCTGAGCTATACGCCCATATCTTTCAGTGATTCAAAGATACACATTTTCACACGAAAATCAAGAGAAAATTGCTCTTGACTTTTTAATTTTTTTGAATATAATAAGAGAAACAAAAACTCCTTATTAAAAAAACAAATTGTAACACAAATATATATAAAATTTTATGAATAATTTACTGAAAAAACTTGCCATCGCAAGTCTGTGCCTTTTCTGCACAGTTTCATTTAGAGTATCTGCAGGGATACCTACACATTGGGGCATTGCAATATCCTCACCAGATTCGAGTATTGTCTTGTCTCCATCTCAAGAATCAGTGACGATTCGATCCACTTTGATTCCACTAGTAGAATTTACTGGACTAGTTGTAATCTATGAATGGAAAGAAGTTAACAACAATGGTTATGTTACCTTTTCATCGACAGACAAAGATTCTACGACCATTACTAGAAATCATGCCAAAGAAGGCATCTGTGATGTACGAGTCGTTGTAACAGTGACTGACACGACTACAACTCCTCATATTACACAGAAGGACTCAGCATTTGTACACGTACAGACCGCTTCTACTCCTCCAGGTTTTATTCAGGTGATAGGGGTAGCTTGGGATTCAACTTTAGTACACGGAATACTAAATGGGGAGGCAAAAATGCTTTCCTTTCAAGTACTTCCTACCAATGCCACAAATCCCAGTTGTACTTTCCTTTCCATCAGAGGTATCGTTAAAGCCTCTCAGACAGCATCCAATACAGTTGAATTGGTTGTCTTGGATACCGGAATGGATACGATTATCATTGAGACCGTAGATGGAGCGTTTAGAGATTCTTTGATCGTAAATGTAGATTCTGTATTTATCACATTACAGAAGATACAAGTCAATCCGATGATGATAGACATCACAATGAGTGATACTATTCAGACGATTACTTGGAAATTAAGTCCAGCGAATGTTTCAGACAAATTAGTGGATATTACTTTGGAGGACAGTAGTGTCGCCCAAGTAACCAAAACGTCAGACACTACAGCTACTTTCAAACCATTAAAAGAAGGTGGACCATTTATGATTACCTTCACACATGCAAAATCTGGCAAAACAGCTGTAACTATCGCCAAAGTCACGGAAGACAGATACATTCATTTCAAGTATGACACTCTAGAAGTAAATGAGGGAGACTCTCTGATAGGATCTACCACTTACAACACCGGTAGAGAAGATTTAAACCTGAATATTACCAGCTCTCAGACAAACATTGTAGAGATAAATAGCGATACATGGTATTTTAGAGGTGCAGGCACATCTCTCATAAAAGGTATCTTACCAATGGGAGGACGAGGCGACTCTATGATCATCATAGTTAAAAAAGTTCCACTCATTGATATATCCCTCAATACATACTCTATCAAAAAAAGTATTGTTGTGGGACAATCACTAAAGCCTGACACTCTAAAAGTTGAATTCATTCCCGTGAATACTTCTGAGAAAGAAATCAGCTTTAAATCTGATAACGAGTCAATAGCAATCGTCTCTACCACAGGAATTATTTCGTATCCAAAGCCAGAGAAAGCTGGTGAAGTACGAATTACAGCATATTCTACCACAAATCCACTTATTAAGCAGGTTTGTCACATCCAAATAGACAAGCCAGCTACTGAGCTAAAATTAGACAAAAACAAAGTGACAATCGCACAAGGACAGGCAAAGTTTCTCCTAAATGTAGAAATAACCCCTCCAGATGCGACTCCTGTAGAGATAAAATGGGAAACATCAGATCCAACAAATCTCCCACAAGACACTATCGGAAATCCAGCACTTAGAGCATCTCATAATCCACTACTAAAAGGCGAATATCTAGTAAAAGTCAGAGAATCTAATTCAGGGCTATTCGATACATGTATCGTCGAAGTAATAGATCCAGTCGGTATCGAAGAAACTGGTCAATTTCTCTCTCAGATGACTATTATTTCAGCATCCATAAGAGAAAAAAATCTGACTCTCTCTCTAGCATTACCTGAAGATAGTGATGGAATTTGTTCCTTTACACTATACGACATGAATGGCACATCCATTTGGACAGGAAATTTAGATTTACCAGTTCTAAACATACAAACTGTGAGTTTAAATATCAATCATTCACTACCAAGTGGTTCATACTATTTGAAAGTACAAAACAGAAATCAGACAGCTACTACTTCCCTAATTTTAGGGAGATAACTATTATTCTTTAAACAGGATCATTATTTGGTCCTGTTTTTTTGTTAAAAAATTGTAAAAGTAGAATTATTACTTATGAACTAACGTTTTACGACGTTTTTCAATACTAATCAGCTTTATTTATCTTTTTTTTGTGAAAAACTCAAAAAATCTGCTAACCAAAAGCTATCAGCTGTATTTTTTTTTAACGATTTTTCTCTTGCATTACATCTCAGCAATACTACATCTTGTGGGTAGCAAATGATTTATACCACTATATATTGTGTTTTTACTTTTTTATGCTCCAATATGCAATGTCTATCCAAACCGTAATCAAAAGAGATTGATCTTCAGTCCCATACGACGCAAACAAAATCAAAGTCGCAATACAAAAAGCAAACAAAGAAGTTGCACAAAATGATAGAGCCTCAGATGCTACCATAAACTGGATAATCCTAGAGCTAGAGGCACTTAACCAATCTACTCTAGCTATCGAAGGCATCCAAGACTTCATCGAATCAAAACTTATGCAGACAGGCAAATATCACCTTGCCAAAGCCTACGTTGTCTACCGCTACAATCATGCTCTTCTCCGCAGACAAAATTCCACTGATGAGTCTATTCTTGCACTTGTGAAGACAGAAAATAAAGCAGTTTGAGAGGAAAATTCAAATAAAAACCCGCGTCTCCTCGCCACTCAGAGAGATTTGATCGCAGGTGAAGTATCCAAGGACATTTCCGCTCGTATTCTCCTCCCAGAGCACCTGATTGCAGCCCACAATAACGGCGAGATCCACTTTCATGATATGGATTATTACATTCAGGATATGTTCAATTGTTGTCTAGTAAATCTCAAGGATATGTTTGAAAACGGCACAGTTATGAACGATAAATTTATCACAGAGCCAAAATCTTTCACAGTTGCCTGCACCGTGATGACTCAGATTATCGCTGCCAACTGCTGATGACAATACGGCTGACAGTCAGTAAATATCAAACATCTGGGTAAATATCTCAAAGTAACTGAAGACAAGGAGAAAAAAAAGCTGATCGAACAATTTGGCGATAGGTTATCACAGGATTTACTCACCGATTTGGTAGAGAAAAAAGTCACAGACAACCTCAAGACATGAGTTCAGACCATCCAATATCAGCTCAATACTTTTATGACTACAAATGGTCAGTCACCTTTCGTGACTCTCTTCTTACATCTAGATCCAGAGGACGAATACGTAGAATACACAGCTCGCATCATAGAAGAGATATTTCGTCAGCGTATACAGTGAATTCAGAACGAACAAGGTATCTGGGTTACTCCAGCCTTCCCAAAATTAGTTTATGTGATCGAAGAGCGAAATAGTTTATCAGGAGGAAAATATGACCATATCACCAAACTTGCAGCAGAATGCTCTGCCAAGAGAATGTATCCAGACTACATTTCAGCCAAGAAAATGCGTGAAAATTATGAATGAAACGTGTTTTCACCTATGGGATGTCGTTCTTTCCTCTCTCCACGAAAAGACGAAAAATGAGAATACAAATTTGAATGACGTTTCAATCAGTGAGTAGTCTCTCTCAACCTGCCACAAATCGGAATTCTAGCATCACAATCTCCTGACCCAGAGTCAGCTTTCTTTGAAATTTTGAACGAAAGACTCGACCTATGTTTTGAAGCATTGATGATCAGACATAAAAAATTGAAATGAGTAAAATCAGACGTTTCACCACTTCATCGACAGTATGGATGACTCGCCAGACTCCAGAAAGGCGAAACAATTGATAAACTACTTGAATGATGATACTCCACGATTTCACTAGGTTATATCTGAGTATATGAAGCCACCAAGCTCGTAAAATGAGTATCTCACACAGACCCAATTGGTATGGATTTTGCCATAAAACTTATGCAAACCCTGCGTGCAGCCACAGATTGATGGAAAAAAGAGACAGGAATCTGATTCTGACTTTACGGAACTCCTGCTGAATCTCTCTGCTACCGCTTCGCAAAAATAGACAAAGCACGCTTCTGAGATATTGAGGATGTGACAGACAAAGGCTTTTATACCAATTCATACCACACAGATGTACGTGAAAATATAGACGCCTTCACCAAATTAACATTCGAATCACAGTTCCAGAAAATTTCATCATGATGAGCAATATCATATATCGAAGTGCCAAATATGCAAAATAATGTAGAAGCACTGGAAACTCTCATCAAATTTATCTATGACAATATCCAATACGCTGAATTCAATACAAAATCTGACTACTGCCACGAATGCTCTTTCTCAGGTGAGATCCAGATAAATGATCAGTGAGAGCGAGAATGTCCACAGTGCCATAATACCAACCAACGCAAGATGAACGTTGTTCGTCGTACCTGCTGATATCTATGAGAAAAGTTCCGAAACGTAGGTAAAACCAAGGAAATCAAGCAGAGAGTCTTGCATCTTTAAAAAAACCTCTTACATTCCCATGAAATATGCTGAAATTAAATCCCATGACATAGCTAATTGACCTGGAATCAGAGTCTCCGTCTTCGCAAGTGGCTGTAATCACGCCTGTCCTGGATGTTTCAATGCTGAAGCACGGGATTTTAATTACTGACAAGAATTCACCCAAAAAACCATAGATCACGTGATAGAACTGATGAAACCCAATTACATTTCTGGGCTAACCCTGTTAGGTTGAGAACCATTTGCACCAGAAAATCAGCAGATGATGCGAGAACTTGTCCGCAAAGTACGCCAAGTCTATCCAAAAAAATCAGTTCGAGCATTTTCTGGCTTTACATACGAATTTATGGAGACATATATGGTACCCCGTTTGCCTTATACAGACTGGCTTTTACAATCTATCGATGTTTTAGTAGATGGTAAACGAAAAGAAGATTTAAAAAGTCTGAATCTCAGATTTCGCGGATCTTCCAACCAACGCTTGATTGACCTCAGACGTACCAGAAAAATCGGACAGATAGTACGAGCTTTCTGAGAAGTAGAGAGAGAAAAATTCATACAGGCTAGACTTATCTCACCAGAAGACATAAATACACGAGAAACGCAAATTATCAACGAAGCCAAGCCAGAATTTGAATATATTTTGAGCTAAAAACCAACTTGAGAGAACTAACAATTTATTTTTTTCACAAAATGGGGTGCGGGGCGAAGCCCCGATATTTCAGCCGAGCTTGCCGAGGCTGGTTTCACACTTTATGAATATTTTTTAACTAAACTTGAAAACCACAAGCAAAAAATTACCATCCATATATGGACAAAAAGAATATCGTAATGGCATGATGAGGCACAGGTTGACACGTTTTCCCTATTCGTTCACTCATTCAGACCGCTCTTTCACTGCCAGAATACAACAATAATATCGAAAATATATATCGATTCTGAGGCAAATGATCACTAGAAGAACAAGTTGCGAGAGAATTTTGAGGTACCGTAAAATTTAGGACAATTTATAACTGAAAATGGAGGAGAGAAAGCTGAATTTGGACAATACTCAGAAATCTATTTGATGGATTCAGGCTAATCATCGGAATAATTCAGAATTTTTTTCTATTGCAAATATATCACATAGATTCTGTCTTTTGTAAATGATGATATGTCGCTCTTCCAGTCGTAATCGCAGCCAAGATACTTAGCAAAAAAATAGTAATCCACGAGTCAGATACTCATCCATGACTGGTAAATCGCATTGCCAGCAAATGGAGTGATGACATTTTTATGTGATTTGATGGAGTTTTCAAACAGTGAAAAGTTGTCTGACAAATCCTCAGTGATGATCTAATAGATCCATCATTTGATTACGACAAAATTCCTGACCAGAAAAAAACCAAACCTACTATCTTTATCACTGGCTGATCCCAAGGAGCCAAGACACTATATCAGACCCTAGCAAATATTTTAGATAAAAACTCCAACATAACTGAATGATTTGATATTATTATTTCACTCGGAAAGCTAAATGAAGACCTAAAAATAATTTTCAATGATAAAAATATAAAAATATTTGACTTCTTAGACCAAGCCTCGATAGGTAAAATATACCAAAAATCAGATCTTTGTCTCACACGTGGTGGCACGACTTCATTAGCTGAGCAAAAGCTTTTCTGAGTCAAATCTATCATTGTTCCACTCCCACAAACCCACGATCAAACCGACAATGCGAGATACTTCGTAGAAAAATATCAAGACATTATGCTCGATCAGCGTTCTACTTCTTTTCAGAGCCAGTTAGAAGAATGCCTAATCCAGCATTTGCATCGACACAAGCACTCATTTCATCAAAATCCTTTAAAACAAATTCAAGAGACAAAAAAGCTAATTTTAAATGCCATTTTATATTAAAATTATATGAAAACACAATCTTTCCACATAATCACACTCGGCTGTCAGATGAATTACACTGATTCCGCTAGGATCAAAGCCATCCTTCTCAACTGCTGATTTTCATATTCAGAAAAAGAAGAAAACGCTGACATAATCATATTCGATACCTGTTCCGTCCGCCAGAAAGCTGAAGACAAAATCACAGGTAAAATGCAGGATATTCCAACAGACAAAAAAATTCGAATCACTGGCTGTATGATTCAGCACGTTATGAAAGGCGAAAAGAAGTGAAATTTCCTCTGAACGCTCCAAAATATAGACGACATTCCACTCAACGAATCTTTCAATCCTCTCTTCCACAATCTCAAAAAAACATATCCCAATCTCGAACTATTCTTTCGTATCGATGATGTTTGATTTCTACCTCTCATTTTACAAAAGATAGGATACAAAAATCTGAACTTCGACTCAGAAATGATCAATGAATACGAAAAGATAATCCCCCACGAAAATCCCAGTATGAATCAGCATTCTTCCTCTGCTTACGTCCCACTTTCAGCAGGTTGTAATCAGTTTTGTGCTTATTGTATCGTTCCTTTTGCTCGCTGACTCGAGAGAAATTTTTCAGTCGAACAAGTCGTGAAGGAAGCCAGATTTCACCTACAAAATTGAGCCAAAGAAATCACTCTCCTCTGACAAATCGTAAACAAACATCCAAATTTCGTCCAAATCGTTCAAGAAATACTAAAATTAGATGGTCTGGAGTGGCTGAGGTATACTTCACCATATCCGACATTTTATAGTCCAGAATTACTAGTTCTCCATGAAACCGAGCCAAAACTTTGCCCACATATTCACATTCCTTTTCAGTCTGGGTCATCTTCTATTTTGAAAAAAATGTTCCGCTGATACTCAGCTGATGAAGCATATCTTTTTATCGACAAAATCAGAGGACTAAAATGCGATATTTCTATCACGACAGATATGATTATCGGTTTCCCTGGCGAGACAGACGAAGATTTCGCTGAAAGTATCAAACTCGTAAAATATTGAAGATTTGATATGATTTATATGTGAATTTACTCGACCAGACCTGGCACCTTCGCCGCCAAACAATATCCAGACGACATTCCTTATTCCGTAAAACACGCTCGTCGAAAGCAGATGAATGAGCTTTTAAAGCAGATTTCTCTATCTAATAATCAGTCTGAAATATGAAAAGAGAAAAAAATGCTGATCAATGAAATCACGCCAGACTGAAAAATCATAGGTTATACCGACAATATGAAGCAAATTATTGCAGAATGTTCCACTCCGAATGATTTATGATCCATTATCCCAGTCCTCATCACCTGAGCCAGTGAATTTAAACTTCAAGGCGAAATAATCATATAAAAAACCAAGCTTCAGACGACATCCACTTGGTATAAAAATTTTAAGACTTTTGTCTATAATTTTTAGGCTCAACCCCTTCCATAATAGGCTTGATACCTAAATAATCACAAACTGACTTTACACATTCATCAAAATGTTTTTTTTGCTTTGGTTTTTTCCAATAAAAGCATCCACCATACAAATCTATAAAGTCTCGAACTGAATACATGCGTCCATATTTGAACGCATAACCCAGAATTTTAAAATGCGTTTCTTTGTAATTTAATTTTTGCTTATTAGTTTTTTTCAATTTTTTTATTCCTTGTAAATTAACATATCCCTCATTATACTCAAAAAATCATAAAAGTCAATAGATATTTTTGGCTAAAATTACTAGATATTGTAATCTCTTGAAAACCATCATCAAATCCATACACTCCATCTCATAATGATAAACTTCAATAATCTCTCAATCCTAGACTCTCACCAGTCATTTTTACAAAAAAGATCTAAAAATCAGAATGTTTTTCTCGTTGGATGATGTGTTCGCGACCTGTTACTCGGTATCACGGATAATCCCACAGACATTGATTTCACGATGGCTGGCGATCCTCAGAAACTTTATAAATCTTTCGATAAAGACTGACTTTCACACTTCATCACTGAAAAGTTTGGCACTTCCACATTTATTACAGAGCCTTTCAACTACGAACTTACCCCGCTTCGCACCGAATGAAACTACTCCGACACTCGCCATCCTGACCAAATCCAGCGAAGCAATGACCTACTTTTAGACGCGAAAAGGAGGGACTTTACGATCAATGCAATGTACTATTTTTCATGTGAGAATACAGGCAAGGAGCTAGATTTTACTCAGCCGACAGAGTGAAGCGAACCATTGAGTGATGAAAAATTATTGAAAATCCTAGCCAGAGAATGATATATCTATTTTGCAGACATAAATTTATTAGTTTTAAGCAAGACTGACTATATTTCAGGGGTTTTCCCAGATGCACAGTTTGATGAAGTATTTTGTAGATATTTGATCGAAACTCAGAAAACTTCTGTCATTCTGAGCGTTAGCGAAGAATCTATTCAAATAAAAAAGACGCCACATGACCATTTCCGCATTCTCATAGATCCTACCTGATGAATTCCCAGTATGATCAGCAGAAAATTGGAGACAGTTGGCAATCCAGACCAGAGATTCTGAGAAGATGCTTTGAGGTTGATTAGAGCATTGAGACTGGTGAATGTGATGAATCATAAGCTGAACTTGCAAAAAGTATAAACGACAATTTCTTTCCTTGAGAGGCACGAAATAATTAGTTAGTAATAGAAAATTTCAGCTTTTTATCTATTTTCCTCATACCCATAATAATGAAATACTTCCCAAAAATCACTGGCGAAAAAATCTACCTCTCACCTATCAATCCTGATGATTACGAACTTTACACCCAGCGAATGAATGATAATTCTATCACCGATAATCTTGGAAATACTTTTATAATTCAAACAATTTACGATGAGAAAAAACTTCTAACAGACAAAATGCCAGAAAACACCTTTGCTATCATCAAAAAAGAAAACAATGAACTGATTGGAAATATCTCTCTAGAAATAAAGTATCCAGTTCATCGCACGGCAACTATCTGAATTTTCATCTGAAAAAAAGAAAATCAAAATAAGTGATACGGCACACAGGCGATTCAGCTAATGCTAAACTTCGCTTTCAATACCTTAAATCTCAATAACATTATGCTTGAAGTATTTGATTTCAACCAATCTGCTATCAAATGCTACCATAAGTGCTGATTTAAGGAGATTTGACGCAGGAGAAAGGCTGTATTCATCCAGTGACAATATCACGATGTTGTTTTTATGGATATTTTAGCTGAGGAATTTAAAAAATAGAAATAAAAATCAGACTTTTATCCCTTTTTTTTCTACTATCCAAAATGATAAACATTACCTATCATCCAGATATGGATATTTCTTTGATCCAAGACGAGATACAATATTACTACACTCCCACAGGCAACGACCCAGAGCGAAGGGTACAAAACAAAAAAAATGCGAAAAAAATCCTAAACAGATACTCCAAAATTCAGATAGATCCACAAGATCCTTTCATTCTGGATCTGATAAATTTTATCAAAACCGAACGAGAGCTTGTAGAACAAGATTTTTATGATAAAATTTGAAACTTTTTTGAAATTAAAATTACACAAGCTCCAGACATCACCTGTTATCTAACTCGTGCAGATCATTGTCCATATAGCTTTAATCATCCGACAACTATCCAAGAAAAAGCATATTGTGAAGAGAAAAAAAATCAGAATAGCGAACAGCGATTTGCTTGTTCAATGTCTGGCTGAGCGTTACGTACTATTTTTACGATAATGCACGAGTTGACCCACTATTTTCAGCCAGAGATTATGCCATCTCGAGATATAAAAGAAGCTATCGCAATAATACTAAATGATAATACGACTTTTCAGCAATATCGAAATGGTGTTGAACTTTGAAAATGACGCACTCCATGAGAATGAAAACGACAAAAGATTATCCGAGATTTATATCTGAATGGCTGAAAATTCTCTGATTTAAAAAAGCTTATAAATGAAAGTACAGATGCTGACTATCATCTCAATAAGTGAGGAGGAAGTAAAAAAATAGAGGAAGTGTAGATAACACGTTCCTCCATATGCTGTATTGTAATTTTATTTGGTAATAGCTCATAATGGACACGATAAATCGTCAAAACAATCAAATAAGAGTTTTCTTGCTAAATTATTTGGGGGTTTCGATATGGGAACTCTCAAAATAAAAGCTGACGAGACGGGATACAAACAGGCAATAGCCTATAGCTGAACCAGTTATTACATTACAATGATGCTATTATACTCTTTTTTTCATAAAAATCAAGAGCAAATTCAAAAAAAATAATTTAACACAAGCCTTGATTTTTTTTCTCATTTTTATATCATTCAAAAAACTATACTTAATTCATTTTATTTACCCAAATGCCCACAGCCACCTACCCAAACAAACTCTTTGACTTCAGCACATCCACACGGGACTCTATCCAACGTAATTTTCAACTTGTCTCAAATGTTTCCAAAGAAAGAATCAAAGATGAACTGACAAAAGTATTCCAAAATGGCGATCCATTCAGCTTTTTAGTTCTTTTGAAGGTTAGCTGAATACTTCCACTCATTTTCCCAGCTCTAGACCAGACAATTCACGTAGATCAGCCAGTTCGTTATCACGCTTTCGACACATACACTCATATTTTACTAGTTCTCAAGGCTCTACAGGAGATAAATAACGACTATCTGGTGCGTTTCGCTGTGCTATATCACGATGTCGGCAAAGTCGATCAATATGCAGCATACACCGAGTCCAGATGAGACAAGGAAAAAATCAGACAGATTATCGCCTGACCTCTAAACCATAGAAACAGCTCTCCTGAACTGATGAAACAGGATTTTAGAGCACTCTGATTTTCGAATAAAGAAATCGACACAATCGCACGATACATAGCAGAGCATCACACCCCTTGAGAAATCCTAAACAGCAACCCCAACAATCGAGAAAAAAAACTCAGAAAACTCCTCAGCGAAAAAGGCTACGAGATGGTGGACAATCTCCTCGACATCAATATCGCAGACCGCAAGGGGCAATTCAACCCTCTTCAATCCTCTGGCGACCTCACTGATTCTTACGCTCTCAAGGAAATTTTAAAAAAGCTGAATGACGAGGAAGGACAGTTTACCTACAAGGATTTACTCGTTGACGGAAAGGTTTTACTCACAAGATACAAACTGAAACCTTGACCTATTGTCTGAGAGGTGCTTGAAGCAGTTTTTGACTGGGTTCTGACTGACATTCCAGTGAGAAATACAGAAAAAGAGCTAGACGTTTTCATCAAAAATTGGCTAAAAAACCGCAACCCCTCTTCCAGTATGCAGAAAACTTGAATGACAATAAATAATCCAGCATGAGGAGAGCCATTACTGATGTATTAGATGTATTATTTAAACAGTATATTTTACTCATCTATTTGAAATTTTACAGAGCCAACTGTAGTCAATCCGTCCAATAGTAAACCGACCCAAGCGAACACCGCTGTGCGAAACACATTTAAAATTGATGAGTGTGAAGGCTGCGGTTTCGCTTCGTATTCATACATTCATTACGATAACCGCTAAAGGCTCGTTAAAATTTCTTGATTTTTCTTTGCTTCGTTTCTTTGTATCAAGACAAAGAAATGAAGTGGGGGTCTGGGGCGAAACCCCAGTTTGAGAAAGATTTATTTGGACAGAAATTAAAAAAAATATCATACTTGATTTTTTCTTGCTTTTATTCCTCAAACAACTATACTATCACTATGACTTTTTCTAAAGGACTATTCCGAGATACAGACGAAACCAAGCTCGATTACGAGAAACATGCAGGACAAATTATTCCTCGTGTTTTTATGCGTGGAACCATTGATGATATGAAGCAGGTATTACTTTATTATGGCAGAGAAAAAGTGAAGCATACTCTTTTGCAAACGAGATATTTGGACAAGACAGCACTTGCTTTCTCTGCAGGACTTTTTAACCTTCACAAAGAAGACTTCAGATGTTACAAACTCAGTCAATCTATCCCTCAACTCTGGAATTATTAAAAAAACTAATGGGTCTTCCTGCTCTTGATCAGTTCAACTTGGTCGGAGGAACGGCATTAGCTTTGCAATTTTGACATAGAATTTCTGTGGATTTAGATTTATTTACTGAAAAAGATTTTGATGTTGTCACACTAAAACAATCATTAGAAAAAGAATTCTGAGGTGAAAATATCGTTTGGAATTTAGAAAAAGATTACACTTTGCTTCTCAAAATCAATGATATTAAAGTTGATATTCTTCATTATCCTTACCCGTTGATTGATAATCTGATAATTGAAGACGGCATCAGGCTTATTTCTCCCCCAGATATTTCTGCGATGAAACTCAGTGCTATCGCAAAGAGAGGAGCAAAAAAAGATTTTTTCGATATGTATGAACTATTGAAACAAAAGTATAGTTTATCTGAGATGTTCACTTTTTATCAAGAGAAATTCAAGAATTCAGAACTAGGGTTTCTCTTCCGTTCACTACTGTACTTCGACGATGCTGAAATGCAAGATGATCCAATAATGCTAAAATCTTACACACGAAAAGATGTAAAAAAAGAGATAACAAGACAAGTTTCAGATTTTATAAAAAACACTTAACCATGACAGAAGCACAGCTTACCACCGACCAAAATCATCTCCTCACCATCCAAGATTCCTCCCTCGACACTGGCAAAACCTACCGCCACACCCTCTCATGACTCCAGATCGATGAGCCAAACTGCATTTTCCCAGCACTACACAAAAAAGAAGTAAAGCTGATCCAGTCCAAGAATCTAGGCGAAACTATGGGCGTTTTTGCTATTTTTGAACGTAAAGCCTTTCAGAGTATTCAGCTTTCCACAGACTTTTTCCGCCTGGCAACTGAACATTTCATAGCATTTGACGAAGAGACTGGTGAAAGATACGCTTTTCTACCATATTTTCCTACAAAAGAAGTAAATACACTAAATGACAAGCTGAAAAAGCTCGATATTCAGATTTCTTTTTCTACTACTACCAAAGGCGTGATTACAAAATGATTACTTCTGCCAGATTTACCAGCAGATGCCAGCCTCGAACAGGATTTAAGCCATCTGTATGCTCTCACACTATTATACTGAAAGTTTGAGGCTAAGTGAGAAAGTCTAAATTCTATGAAAATTCAAATTCCAATCTTCTGAAGCTATCTTTCTTTGCAATCAATTTTTGAAGCCATCATCTCTCGCCTTCAAAAGCAGTGAATTTATCTATCTGCATCTCTCAACACTCAAAACGGAAAATCAACTTTCCAGATTTCCAGTTCTGATCGAGAATTGCTTCAAATTTTCGCAAAATGGCACTCAAATATACAACACTATTCCTCGATCACCAAAAGATCACAAACAGACGAAGCTATAGATAAATTAAAAAACTTTTTAAGTTCAAACCATGTCGAAAATTGATGAGAGATAAAACAGACATTAAGCACTTGAACTATCAAATTATTAGTTAAATAAAAAAAACTGATTGTCTCATAAACAACCAGTTAGAAAAAAATGGATTATCTTACCTCATTATACTCATTTTTTACAAAAAGTCAATAGATATTTTATCAGATTAGCACTATAATTTCAGATTTTACAAAAAAAACATTAAACTTAAATGAATATTATTTTATCCAATATAAATTATGTCAAACGGTCTAATAGCCACCCTCAGTATAATAAGTGCAGGTATCATAATGTGAATTTGCCGAGCAATTCGAAAACTTTTTATAATTCAACAAATTCAGAAACATAGACATAAACAGTCAAATAAACTTCGTTTTTTACAGGTTCGTGTACCAAAAAACGCCGTTGCTAGATCATCAGACATAGATGCAAAAGACCATGCCAGTACGATGAAAGACAATATCGCACTGATGAACCAAGTTTACAAAAATTTTTATGCCATTTATGAAGACAATTTTACCAATAAGAATCTATGAAATGCCTACATCAGTATGGAGATTTTTATTGAGAAAGAACATATTAAGTTTATATTAGCGGTTCCCGAGAGTCATCTCTACACAATGCAACAAATGATATCCTCTTTTTACAACTGAGCTTTAGTAGAGATTATAGATCAGCCAAAATTACTCGAATGATGAAAATATATGATGGGAGGTGAGTTTTCTCTGACCAAAGATTCGACCCATCCTATCAAAACATACGAATCATTCGAAGCCGATCCGATGGACAGCATATTGTCTGCATTTTCTCGTATGACAAATGACGAAAAAGCCTGTTTACAGATTCTCGTCGAACCACTCAGCGAAGAATGGCTCAAAAAAATGAGAAAAACCTGAGAAAATATTAAAAAAGGAAAAGAAAAAGGCTGATTTTTACGTCTGCGAAAATTTCTATTCCCGTGAGACTCCAAAGACAACGAAAACAAAGCTTCAGAGGAGACAAAACACAGTTTCTCATCTCTACAGCTATCTGATTTTGACAGAAAGATGGATGAAGAATTATTCCACGTAAAGATCAAGGCTTTTGCTACATCGATTGATAAAACTCGTCCTCAGAAGATCATTGATGATTTAGCTAGATTATTCAATCAGTACAATTATCTCTGACTCAATACCATCAAATTCAAAAAGGCTGACGACCTCACAATCTTTGCCAAACAATTCTCTCAGAGAGTATTTTTATCTGAGGGAAATCTGCTTTTTAAACTGTTTAAAAACGATAGAAAAGATATTTTAAATATCAAAGAATTGTCATCTATTATTCATTTTCCACACGGCAGATTTAATCAGAATCCACGTATTGCTCGACAAAATTACAAGATAATTGCATCCCACGACGACCTACCAAAAGACTGAATTGTAGTCTGATACAACGAATTCTGAGGAACAAAAAGAGAAATCAGAATCACCGACAGCGATAGATTTAGACACGTATACATCCTAGGGCAGACAGGAACAGGTAAAACTACGATTATGCTTTCTCAGGCAATCGATGATATGGAGAGTTGACGTTGATTTACTTTTATCGATCCGCACGGTGATGCCTGTGAATTTTTACTCAAACATTTCCCCAAAGAAAGAATTGATGATTTGATTTATTTTGATCTATGAAATACTCAGTATCCCATTGGTTTAAATCCTCTCGAAGTTAGCCCAGATGATGCCGATGAACAAGATGTCGTGACCAATGATCTGGTCGAAATGTTTATCCAGATGTATGGACCTGAAATTTTTTGACCCCGTATTCAGGATTACTTTCGCAATGCATGTTTTCTCCTGATGGATCAGCCAGAATGATGAACTCTGGTCGACATTATGAGACTTTTTACAGATGATGCATTCGCGGCGGCCAAAATCCAAAATATCAAAAATCCAGTCGTTGCTTCACGGCGAAATAAAACTTATAAAAAAATGTGAGACAGAGAAAAAGCTGAAATCATCCCATTTATTCAGGCTAAATTCTGACCGTTCACGACTGGTATCTACGTCAGAAATATCATCTGACAGGCAAAATCCGCTTTTAAAATGTATGATGCTATGCAACAAAAAAAAGTCATCCTACTCAATCTGTCCAAAGGTATCTCATGAGAAGAAACCTCAAAACTAATCGGTAAAATCATCGCAATGCAGGTCAAGCTCTCAGCTCTCAAAAGAGCAAAAATCCCAGAGTCAGAGAGAGTCCCCCACTATCTTTATGTGGATGAGTTTCAGAATTATGTATCTGGTTCTTTTGAATCTATCTTATCAGAAGCCAGAAAATATAAGCTTTGACTCGTAGTCGCACACCAGTATGTAGATCAATTAAAGACTGAATGACTCTGATGATCACTTGATCTATCCAAAACCATATTTGGAAACGTTTGATCAATGTTTGTATTCAAAGTCGGAGCTCCAGATGCAGAGTTTCTCGCAAAAGAATTTGAACCAGAATTTACACAGACAGATCTCACCTCTACAGAAGCCTTTATGTGAGCCTGCAAAATATCCATTCACAACCAGCAAACTCGTCCCCTCAGTTTCAAAGCCAAAGTACCATATTCCATCCCCGCCAAAAACACATCAGAAAAAGTACAGCTAATCAAGCAAATCTCCTCACTAAAACGAGGTTCCAAGAGGGAGATTGTAGATAAAGAAATTTATTATAGAATTGGTGTATAATGCATCGCACATATGGACACACGGATGAGACAAGCCTCATCTCTACTGTAGGGACAGGTCTTGTACCTGTCCTAATAATAGGACGATTATAGGGGCCATCATTAGGACGGGTATGAAACCCGTCCCTACACAAATGTTTTTTTATTTATTACCAAATACATTCCGATTTGTAGGGGCAGATCTGTGCGAAGCCTCCTCGACCTGTCGGGATGTACCTGTCCTCTACTCATTCTTGAAACAGCGGACGGAAAAGCCGCTGGAACGGGTATCGCTTTGCTGGGGGAGCACACTGGAGTAGAAGTACAAGTAGTGAGCGCTGTTCGGCAAGGAAGGGGAAGACGACCAATAGTAGCCACGTGAACCCTGAATAGTTAGATCCGCAGTAGAGAAACTACGGTAGCCAGCGTACGGTAATTTAAGATCAGACTTGAAGTTAGCTAGTGTAGCACTACCTGCCCAAACGAAATTAGTATTACTAGCCTGAGAAGGACAGCTGGCAGATGGATTACGATATTTGATCCATGTACACACTAGTCCATACCACTCACTATTACTAGGTACATGATAGCCTGAGGGACATGGTCACTGCCTATCAGCAAAAGTACCTGTTCAGATAGTATTGAAGCCATCACATCTTCATCACCATAGATTATTTCATATATCACATGAAGTAGCTGTAAAGCTAGAACTTCGCGGACTAGTTGTAATCCATGTACTGGAAGAGTATCGATTTCATGGTCACTTACCTGCTGTAGAGACTGCTGTAGATGATGTAGAAGGAGTATCTGTATTAGGAAAAGCATAGTTATTACCTCGCTGATAATAGTTACCATAATTACTGACAGCATCAGTACCTGCGTATACAGCAGTGGCTCACAGGTTACGATCCTGTATGATGTATCAGTATCCATTACCATCTCTGATATATATGTCATTTCAGATGACTTCTACTCATACTGTGCCTGGAAGAACGAGGGCTCAGTTTGGATTATCAAGGAGAGATGGAGGTAATCGACAAGATCATCCAGTCCATATATAGTTGGTCTCACAGCTGAAACTGCAAGTCCCAGGACTAGCACTGTAAGTTCGCTCTAGATTATCTGCTGGGACTCGGAAATCAGAAGTATATGTCTGGAGATATGTAGATGCAGAGGTTCCACTAGCATTAGCAGGAATACTACCCTGACAGGTTCAGGTCTGAGTATCTCACTGAGCAGGTCCAGATGGATGTTCTGGCTCTAGGACAGATGGTGGGATATATCAGCCTCGCTCTGGTGCATCTCATCTGCAGACTGCATAGCCTCATCCACACGTCAGTGTACATCATCATAGTGTAGATGTGGTCTCATATGCTCCATTGTCTCGTCCTGTGATGGCTGGATTGTAGGGCTGGCGAGTACAGGTAGTGAGTGTCTGCTCATCAGTATCGATAGTCTTTTCACAGGAGTATCTACCTACAGGTCAATTCTCAGTGCATGATAGAGAGCATCATGACATATATCTGACTATCTCATCACAGTTTTCAGATGGTGCAAAATAATCTGCATTGATCAGTCGAAATGTGAATGCTGTAAGTGTGATGAGGATAGATCATCAGATGAGGAAGTAGGTGTTTGGCGTTTTCATAATGTGAAGTGTAATTAAAGATGTAAATGATAGCATGTCCCCCTTATGAAGGGGGAAGCTGAGCGTAGGGAAGCAGGGGGTTCAATTATCGTTTCACTCAGTCCTGACGCAAACATTAAAAAAATAGACATAAATATGCCTAAATTAGCTAGAATTATAGTAAATACAAAAAGACGCTACAAGCTCACTTGCGAATTGCGAATTGCGAATTGCGAATTGCGAATTGCGAATTGCGAATTGCGAATTGCGAATTGCGAATTGCGAATTGTTCTGTCAAGTTATTTTTGACATATTGGGATGATAAATGCAGAGATAAATCAGCTTTCTTTATCTGTTTTGTATGATTATTGGGGTGGATTTCAAGAGGAAAATTAAGAAAAACCCCACTTTTGTGAGTGAGGAATTCCTTTTGTACTAAATTTTGTTAGTACTATATTAGTTTTTATTGGGACTAATTGAGGAGTTGAGCAACTGCACTATCAAAGCTTTCCTTAGGATAAGCACCTGAAATTTCAATAAATTTTCCTGTTTCACGATTTAGAATTATATTTCCAGGAGTTCCAGTCACTCCAAATATAGTTTGTCATTCTGTGATACTTGCATTTACAGCAGCAGCACTAGCTGTATCATCGTAACATTCTGTCATTTTATCTTTTGCAATGCCCACTTTAGTTCATAGTGTTACAACACTATCTTTTGAGAAAGAACCTGCTTTCATAGCATCAGCAATATAAGCATAATAAGCTTCTGTATCTCAGAGTTTCCCTACACAATAAAGTCCTCTAGACCCCAAATCTGAAGTCTCATGAAAAGACAGTGGAAAGTTTCTAAATGATAATGCCACATTTGGATTAGCATCTACTACCTTTTCTATCGTCTGATCAGTATAATGTCTCTGACAGTAAGGACACATAAAATCTGAATATTCTAGGATCACAATCTTTGCCTCAGGATCTCCATAATAAATTGCACCATCCAGTACTGTCGCTACCTGATCTGCAGAGATAGTTTTTGAAGTATTTTCTGCAGTCGTAGTATCTGGATTTGTCGTATCTGGAGCCGTAGTATCGCTATTTCCCAGCATATCGCCAAAAGACTGAATTGATTGGTCTGTCTGCTCTGTCATATATTTTACAAAATCAGCACTAGCATACAGATTATTCATCTTATCGAAATTCTCTTGTCCTCCAGCTTTCAGAATTTCTAAAGCATAATTTTTATGAGCGAAACAAAAAGCCAAAATTGCGAAAACCAAAGCCGCAACTGTTCCTAGACAGCAAAGGATTTTGCAGAAGCATTTTCCAGCACAGCAACCTTTTCCAGTAGAACAAGCTTCTCCTTCTGCAGTGTGTGTAGTGTGTTTTTTTAACATAAGTATAAAAAATAAAAAATAAAAATCAGAACTATTTTTGAGCTATTTTACCAGACTAAGTACACCTACCAGCAGACAGAAATTGACAATAGTGAATATTGTAATTACAGCCTCTCGTAGATGATGTCTAGTAAAACAGTCTGATACTAAGTTAGGATTATCATGAAGCTTTGAGATAGACTTTTGCTCCACGACAACTTTTGGTTTTGTAGTTTTTGTTAAGATTTTTGTAGTTTCTATTTCAAATTTTTTATCTATTACCATCTAAATTAACAAAAATTAAGATAAATACCACCAGTTCATAATAATTTATAGACAAAAGGCAAGCTTTTTTCTCATTCCTTAAGTAAAAACTTTTGACAAAATGTTTTTTATGATTATACTTATATGTTTTATTTATTTAATAAATACCCGATGTTAACTGGATTATTAGAATTTCTATGATGACTCGGAATTTTTTTATTCAGTGTAAAATTTTTAGAGGAGTCTGTATCTGGATTTACTAGATGATGATTCAAAAAACTTATTAAAAAATTCACATCCAAAAATATTTATGCCACCCTAACAGGCATCCTATCCACAGTAGTCGTACAGAGTAGTAATCTAATGTCAGTTCTCGTCCTAGCTTTTGTAGGGACATGACTATTGACACTCACCTGATGATTATCTGTGATGTTATGAGCAAATATAGGAGCGACTATCCCTGACGCCTTTTTTGCAATCATAGGTCTAAACTATGATATCAAGACATTCACATTCCCACTACTATTTTTAGGAGCTTTTTGATTAGTATTTTACCCAAACAAAGAAAAAGTAGTTCTTACCTGTAAAATTTTCATAGCATTTGCATTGACTATGCTATCTTTCTCATTCATGAAAGAGGGATTATGATTTTTGACTCAGATGGTAGATCTCAGCATATTTATGGAGATGTCACCGCGATTTTTCTTTTTATTGGGATTGATGTTGACTATGTTAGTTCAGTCCTGATGAGCTGTTTTTATCATAGCTATCACATCAGTAAGTTCTGGACTCATCTCTCCAGAGGTAGCTCTACCTATCATTTTCAGTACATATTTCGGCTCTACTATTACAGTTTTCTTGGCATCAATGGGACAGCAACCAGCCATCAAAAAACAGCTCGCATACGGACATATTTGATTCAATTTACTCGCATCTTTACTTGCGATGACAATGCTCCCTTTAGTAATTTGGCTTTCAGAAACATGGCTCTTTTCATCACTCGGAGTCGTCTGAACATTAACCCTACGATACCTCGAAGGCAGATTTATCATCACAGTTCTCTTACTCCCTCGGATAAACCAGATTTCTAAACTTTTTCAAAGAATATTTGTAGAAGACAATAACACTTTATCTCTCGCAACTCAGAAAATACAAATATCCACAGTTGGATTTGACGTTGCACTTTTAGCCTTCAAGCAGGATTTACTTACTTATTTCAAAGAATGTGTCAGGTATAACCTCAGCATTTGGGATTTTTATCTGACAGATCTCACTGCGACCAGAGAGTGACAAGAATTAGCTTTAAATCGCAATCTGGATTTCAGTAAAATAGAACTCAAAAAAATATACCAACAGAATAAACAAGTTCTAGAGCATCTGCTGGATTTTTTGACCCAGTTAAACCAAAAAGAACACAAAAAAGCGACAGATTCCGAGCAAATTTCCATACTTTATCAGGTAATAATCGGATTTTGAAACTCTTCCAAATATCTCAAAGACGTGCGAGACCGTGTAGAAGACTGGCAACGATCATCCAGTGAAGAACTAAAAAAAGATTACATTGATCAGAAAAAAATGGTACTAGAATTTTATGACAGCGTTATCCATGTTTTATCCAATCTCGACAATCAAGAACTCAGATCTTTCCTCCACGATTTATTAGACAAGATAGAATCAAATGATAAAAGGTATTTGAGAATGGTAAAAAAATCTGATGAAGATATGGAAATTATCAATTTAATCCAGGTAAGCCGTTACTTCGCTATGTCATGCATATCAATAGTTGAATCCATCGACTTCATCACTCTAAACTCAGATGAAAAGAAATTCCTAAAAGAACAAATGTCTCACCGAATCTAATTTTTTCTAATCATGCATTTTTGGTTCGACAATTTTGAACGTAATTTGATTATGATCCGAGCCTATGAGATCTGAGACAGTCAAATCCTCGATTTCCAGTCAATTATTGATAAATCCATGATCTATGTGAGAATTCAGAATTTTTTGTCCTTTGAATGATCGAGTAAAAACAGACTTTTTTCATTTAAAAATATTTTTCATATCTTTTCAGAGTTCTTGAGTAAACAGAAAATAATAATCTGACCACGGTGATAAATTAAAATCTCACAATACCAAAACATTTGAAAGCAAAGGACGATCTATTTTTTGTCTCTTAAAATCTGTTGTAAAAGCCTCTAACTGTATATTTCTATTGAGAAAAAGAAAACTAGATACTGGTGCAGATGTATGGACTAGATAGATATACAGCGGGATTTCACTCTCTATTTTTACATAATTATATCTTCGTGGAGTTTCATTTTGATCATCTTTTTCGAGTTCATTGACAATTGGATACTTACTGAATATAATATTACCTGCATGAATTTTCGATCGAGATGTTGCAGAAGTATAAGGATATTTTCTCTGAAAGTAATCTTTAAGCTTTGCCTCATGATCATCTGAAAATTCGACAAGTGCGACCACATCAGGATCCGTTTTTTCTATTGATCTTTTTATGATTTCATAATTATCATTTTCATAATAAATATTGGCATAATAAACCTTGAGTCATGGCTGTTCATTTAAGTTTTTGACCAAAAATTCTTCAGCCTGTTCCCTAATCGTTCCTCTATGTATCTCAACATCGTAGAAATTCGTAAATTCTCCATAAACATTAAACGTCAACGCTCAGCTTCGTAAGGCGAAAAAAAACAGAATAAGTGAATACGCATTTTGACGTCAGGCTTCAAATAACGTTCTCAACGTCAAGAAGGCTGAAAAAGCCACCAATCCAACCAACCAATAAGGCAAAAAGCTGACTGCCAACTCAGTAAGCCATGCTCCACGAAAACAGTATCCCCGCGTTAGTAGAGCTAAAATAACAAATAATGAGATATTTTTTTTAGTCATTTATTGATTTTGTACTAAAGTAGATTTAATCAATCATTGAGCCACTTGAGGACTAACCTTTCATCCACTCTTTCTCATCACCTGACCTAGAAAAAATGCTAACAAAGTTTCCTTACCTGTTCTATATTGCTCAACCTGCACTGGATTGTCAGATATAACCTCCTGAATGATTGCTTTCAGAGCATCCTCATCCATTGCTAATACATCGAATCATTTTATTTTAATAATTTCAGCAGGTGATAACTTAGTTTCTAGCGTTTCATCGAAGACAATTTTTAGTTGATTATCCATCAGATTTCATTTTTTCTCCTCTTCCAAAAAAGAAATAAAAAGCTGACTATACTCACGCAAAAACTCTTCACTGGAAATTCCGCTTTTCATCAGTGGTCCCGCGATCCATTTAGCCACATTCTTCGGTTCAAAACCTTTCTTCACCATCTCAAAAAAGAAGTCAAAAAGCTGTTTATCATTCAACAGTGTATTGATATATTCCTTACTGAAGCCAAATTCTTGCTTGCACTTTTGTATATATGAAGAAGGGATGAACAAATCACTCTGATCCTCATCCAGGTGAAGTTGTAAAATTGGCATATCAGGCTCTGGGAAATAGCGATAATCCACAGCATCAGCCTTACTTCTCATCATGAAAGATTCTCATTTCATATCATCTCGTCTTCTAGTTTCTTGCTGAACTTCTCATCAGCTTTCTATTATTTCTTTTTGCCTCAGATATTCAGTTTCTATCGCCCTTTTCATCGCGTTAAAAGTATTGATATTTTTCATTTCAGTTCTGATTCATAATGGATCGCTTTCATTTTTCCTGATCGAAAGATTTACATCAATTCTCATCTGACCTTTTTCCATATCTGCATCAGAAATATCATTTCGACGAACTAATCTCTGAATCTCTTTTGCATATTCGACAGCCTCTTGTGCACTGCTAAAAGTTGGTTCACTGACTATCTCTATCAGTGGAGTCCCTGCACGGTCAAAATCCAGCAGAGTTTGTCAGTTCTCGTGTATCATCTTCGCCGTATCGTTTTCTAGGTGTGCTTCGTGGATTTCAGCTTTTTTTTCCTCTTCAAATCATTTAATCCGATAGTTCACAGTTCATCACTGGATAATGGGCTGATAAAACTGAGTAATCTGGAAACCCATCGGCAAATCTGGATAAAAGTAATTTTTGCGATCAAAAGAACTAAAAGGCTGAATATCAGCATTGATAAGTCTTCAAAAAAGAACCGCTTTATCGACGCATTCCTGATTTAGAAGGGGTAAAGCTCCGGGTTGTCAGGTACAGACTGGGCAAATATGCTGATTTGGAGGTGAGTCAAAATTCTGTTCATTCTGGCAACGGCAGAAGATTTTACAGGCGGTTTTGAGTTTGAGGTGGATTTCGAGTCCGATGGTTGTGAGGTAAGTGGGCATTTTGATGGTATTGGAATAGTAAAAGGCTGAGTTTAGATTTCTTTTAATGTAGATAACTCGTTAAGACTTCGTTGAAAATTTTTATCACCATCAATAGTAATAGTCACCATCATAGTATCATAATCAACATTAGCTCTAACAGAGCTACGAATATATCCATCATTAACAGAGTTAGGAATATATCCATCATCAATCGATCATATTTTATGTTTATTCAGTAAAGTCCCACTTTTTTTAAGAAGATATTCTCATTCTGATAAAATAAAATATTCATATTTTACTCCATCATCTGTAAATGAAAAATTATTTTGTCGTGTTATATCAGTGTATATGTGTAGTTTTTCTCATCAATAAGTTAAAGTAAATTCATAAGAATCATCAAATGGAGGATCTCCATACGTATCATAATCAAATTCTTCGAAAGATAGAGTATCAATTTTTTCACGATTATCAGCAATATAAGTGCTAAAGTTACACTTTTGTCAATACTCATATTTTTCTGATGCACAATCATAAATTTTAAGTTGTTTTTGCTCTTGTAAATAGGTAAATGGTATATAGGTTTCTCGTCATAGCATATTTTCAAATAGGAAGTTTTCCCAAATTATAGGTCATTTGTAAAGTGTAATATTTCAATAATGATAATAGTATTCATTAATATATATATCTTTGATTTCAAATAGTAGTCATTGTTTTAAATCAGGAAATAGTACTCCAGTATATAGTATATATTGTCAATTTTCTTTCAAAATTATCTTGTCTGAATAACTGCGATTATCTAGATATCCATCCATCCAAGCTCAAGGTTCTGCATATAGTGTAATATCTCATAGTTTCAATTCCTCCATCTCAGAAGCTTGTTGTTCAAGACTTTCTTCGAATTTCTCTTTCATTCAATTCTCTTCATCATTGGACAGGGCAAGTCCCATATCTACAAATCCACTTTCTCCTGTTTGTATTTTTACCTCACTCACTGACTGCTGAACTTCTTCCTCCGTAAAAGGACACTTCATACATATCAGAGAAACTACGCCTCAAAGCACAACAATAGCTCAGATGATAATCAGAATTTTTTTCTTCATTGGTTGATACGATAAAGGGGTAAAAAGATTTGTCTCTTTATGAAATGAATAAATTTTGAAATGCTTCACTATCTGGTAAATACTGAGAAAACTCCTCTGGAAGCTGTTTGAAACGATATTCTGCGACTCCCATAGGCTGATTGCTATTGTTTAATGCATATTCTACCACCGTGCTATCTTTTGTTTTACAAATAATTAGACCTATTGTTCACTTATCTTTATCTGTTTTTAGTTGTTTATCCACAGCTGTCATATAAAAGCCTAATTGTCCGATATGCTCGGGTTTGAATTCGGTAGTTTTTAATTCTATTACAATAAACCTTTTGAGAATATAGTGATAAAATAGTAAATCTACATAAAATTCCTGTTTTCATACGTTTAATTTATATTGTTTACCTACAAATGCAAAACCTTTTCAAAGTTCTATCAAAAATTTAGTAATGTCTTGAATTAAAGCCCCTTCTAATTCTTTTTCTTTAGCCTGTTCAGAAAGATCTAGAAAATCTAATACATATCTTTCTTTGAAACTCTCTTGGATGGGTGTAATATCTTCATTTTCTACCGTTAAAGAAAAATTATTTGAAATATTAGGACTTCTTTGAAAAAGCTGATTGCTAATTTGATGGTCTAAAATACTTCTAGACCATGCATTTTCTATGCTTTTATTCAGATAAAATATAGCTTCATCTTTGTTTTTTATTTTATCTAAAATCAATCTGATATGTCCTCGTGGAATTTGTCCCACAAGCTGTGGGACTATTTGAAATTCCTGACAAAATAAAAACATATTTTTCATATAAAACAGGTTAGAACGAGAAAATCCACTCATTGTAGGAAAACTGCTTTTTAGGTCTTTTTCGATTTGATCGATCATTTTATCTCACCAATTTGTTTCTTGTTGTTTTGTTGCGATATGTTTTCAAATTTCATAGTAAAGACTGATAAGCTCTGTATTTACCGTTCTAATAGCTTGGGTCTTGGAATATAAAATTTGCTGTCTGATAGTATCTATCAAATGTTGATATTCTGGAATACTTGGGAGAAAAGTTGTGGTGTTCATTGGTTTTATAATATTTTAGATAAAATAATTGTATTATTTATCCTTTTAATTATTGAGCTTGAGATGGATTTCGAGTCCGATGGTGGTGAGGTAAGTGGGCATTTTGATGGTGTAATATGATATAGACTAAAAATTATAATGCTTATATACTTTTTATCCAGCGAAAATCATATCATGGTGCACAACCTTCACATTGATAGGAAAGAAAATAAAGGTCTGTATTAGGAATATGATGTCTAGTAGCAGCAATATCGTATCCTGATTCTCACATTGAGTATAGAAAAAGATCTCCTGTTCAAAACGTTTTACCCGTTCAAAACGCTTCATAAGCGTAGCGTTCTAAAGGATACCATGTTTTAGCGATATTCTCTCGTTCTACATAAGAGATAAATTCTATGCATCACAGTTTAGTAGAGGTATCCTCCCAATCTAAACAAATAAGATTTCCACTATGAACAATTTTATTTGTTCAAGTGTGACCTCACAAAAAAGTTTTAGAAATATAATTAAAACTAATTCATAATCCAGGAGAAGTAAATTGATGAATTTCAGCGCTGTCTCGACCATCTCAATAATCTCGATAAAACGATAAGTCACATCCAAATTCACAAGACTCCCTTGTCTCAATGCCAAGAATTTTCTCAGAATCAAGAGAATCTTTTTGTTCCATTTCTGCTAAATTTCAAGTTAATCATTCTATTATTACTTTATTTTCTCCTGTTTGTATTTTCACCTCACTCACTGACTGCTGAACTTCTTCCTCCGATAATATTTTCTCTATCATCGGTTCTTCTATCATCGGTTTCTCTTCATTCACTAGCAAAACAACCTTTTCTAGCGTAAAATGATACTGTCTCCATACCAGAAAAGTCATTGCTCAAAGCACAACAATAGCTCAGATGATAATCAGAATTTTTTTCTTCATTAGTTGCATTGATAAAAAAGATAAAAAGTTTAAAAAGCTGAATCATTTTATCTATCGAATAGTTTGTCGATTTCTCATTTATCTATCTTCCAGAAAAACGGTCTACCATGCTGACAAACAAATAATCATGGAATCTTTTCCAGTCAATCTCTAACTAACTGCTCCATCTGAGGCAGAGAAAGCCTATTCCCAGCTTTTATCGATGTTTTACAGGCTCTGGAAGCGTAAATCTCATCCATCAGCTGATCAAAGCTAATCTTTTCCAAGAACAATACATAATTGAAAAGCGTCTTTAAATCTACGGGGTGTTTCACAAAAATACTCGGAATAGCATACACGATTATCACATTTTCACCAAGCATTGCTATATCAAATCACAGCTCGTTTAATTCCTCGATTTTTTCGTCTAAATCAGCAATTTTGAGTATTTCGAATTTTAAAGGTTGTAAAAGACGCTCAGAAACCAACTTTTCTTCTTTTTTCATCGTTTCATATGCGATTCTTTCAGCCAAAGCATGCTGATCAATATAATAGATAGCATCTGCACTCTGCATCACGATATAACTATTTCGCACTTGACCTATTATTTGATAATCCCCTGTTTCATGATGAAAATCAGTTTTTCGTTCCTCCTCTGTAAAATTATTGAGTCAAAACATAGACTGCACCTGAGTTTGCCCTGACTGTGAACCTGAAGAAGTAAATTTTTTATCAAAAATAGTATCAAAAGAAAAAGCTGATTTTGACTGAGAAGGGATATACTGACCCTGAGATAACCCAGACTGAGATGAAAAATACGAATTAGAATTAGAAAAAGAAGACTGAGTAGAAGCAATTCTACTACCTCCCAACGTTTTACTCACAGTTTGTTCAACCAGCTCAAAAACCGCCTGAGAATCAGCAAATTTCACATTTAATTTAGCTGGATGCACATTCACATCTACAAATTTTGCATCAATATCCAGCATCAGCACAACTAAAGGATACTCCCCTGGCGTAATTTGCCTATGATAAGCATCCATAATCGCTCTAGAGATAATTTTATCCTGCACTGGACGCCCATTTACGTAAATTTTCATATTTTCTCTAGATCAGAAGCGTAAACTAGCATCTCACAAAATTCCATACAAATGCAAATGCCCACTCTCTACATCAAATGACTGTAAATTTTTATTCCAGTCTTGCTTAAAAACATCCAGCACTCTAGTTTTCAAATCTGAAGTTGGCTTTAAATCGAAGATCATTTTATCATTTTTTTTCAGCTTTCGTGCCTTATCCCAGTGCAAAAGTACTATATCTACGAAATAATTATAACAGTAAAAAAATTCTGTCTGAGCCGATTTTAGAAATTTCAGCCTCGCAGGTACATTGAAAAACAAATCCTCCACGCTCACCAGCGTACCATGTTCAAATCCCACAGATTGGTTGGATACAATGGTTTCTCAGCCTTTTTTTACTAATTTTGATCATATCTGAGCATACGAAGTTTTAGTCAAAAGTGTAGTTTTACTAACTTCTGCGACAGATGCCAGTGCCTCTCAGCGAAATCCATAACTAGCAATTGAAAAAAGATCTTCATCAGTTTTCAACTTGGAAGTTGCATATCTTTCCAAAACCAAATCCATATCAGAGAGTTCGATTCAGCTTCAATTATCCTGCACACTCAAATAGCTCTTTCATCAGTCATTAACTGTTATCTCTAGAATCGTAGCACCAGCATCCAAAGAGTTTTCTACTAATTCCTTTAGAATAGAGCTAGGTCTTTCCACTACTTCTCAGGCTTTGAGCCTATTTATGACGTAATCTGGGAGTTTATGTATGCTCATTCAGGTGAAAGACGAAAGATTAAATATCAAATATAATAGTTTTTTGGTATTTTTTTTCAAGTAAAGAAAAAACCCTCTGCATTTTTTGGATACAAGAGGGATGAATTGATAAAAGCTATTTATACTCAGTTTGTATGCTCGTCCATCCAATATACGTGATTCGACGATAAGCATAGATTTCATCTTTACGATACTTGACTTCCATATTAGGCTCTCTTATTTGCCCAATATAACTTTCAGCCATAGAATCATTAAAGATTTCTAATCCAAGTGCACTAGCATAAATATAACCACTTGTATCAATCCAGATTTTACCCGTATGAACAACGCTATCTCGATACTCAAAGCGAAACATATACTTTGTATAGATAACATCTGGCTCCACAACCTCATCACATGCACTTATAGCTAGCGAAATGAAGATAATTAGCAAAACATTTCTCATATTTACCTCTATTTTATTTTTTATTCAATACTTCATTATACTCAAAAAATCTAAAAAGTCAAGAGGAACTTCATAATAAATAATCTAATATTTCTCATTTACTCAGTTATTAAGTATACTTACGATATGCTGAATAACCTACAAAATCTCATTTTCGATACAAACTACGCATCCATCCTTCCAGAGGGAGGTTTTGTCGTTTTTACCAGTCCAAACAGTCAATCTTCAGACAAAAAAGAAAAAAAAGTCTGATTTTTTGAATCTCTTTTTGGTTGACGATGAACATCTGACAAACCCAAATCAAATCCATGAAATACCACTCCAGACCTAACTAAGCCAGCAGACCCCCAGGCACAAAAATCTGTAGAAAAAACAGCCAAAACTTCACGATTTGATAATATTTTACAAAATCTTTTTGGCACAAAACCAACAAATTCAAAAGAAAACCAAAACACCCAAACATCTGATGGGATAACTCCAAATCCAGCAGACCAGTCATTACGTGAACAAATCAAAAAAATCCTAGAAACTCCAGATGATAAATACTCAGACAAGATGCTTACATCAGAGCTCAGAAACTATATCATAAATGTAGAGAGTAATTATACCAAGAATATTACAGATTTTAAATCACATATTGCCCCTTCTTACCGAGAGTCTAAAATCAATGACATCAATGTTTCAGGACTTCTAGGGAAATGCTACTACACTCAGAGTTATCCGACATATCTAGATGCACTCTGGACTAGAGACATTATGAGCCTACATTCGAAGCGGGATATGTCACGATATATCTATCCAGAAGATGATAGTGCAATCCAATCTATGCTAAAACGTAAAGTAACCCAGTTAAAAGCTGAGCTTTCTGATGCAATGCAAAAATGAATTACCATCGACAAAGACATTGAACAGCAGTATAGAGATGTCGAGACGATCAGAGAAAAACTCACAACTAGAGAAGAGAGATATTTCGAGCTTTCCAACTACTTTAATTTATACGACTCTACAGAAAACGCACTCAAAGAAAATGGCAAAAAATACGAGCAAAAGATTGGTTGATACGGTATCAGAGTCAAAAATGCCATTCACAGAATGGATGAATGATTAGTTTCATCTTTACCACTATGTTTAGACGAATTAGGCATTACGAGAAGTTCATTGACAAGCTCCCTTTCTGGCAGTTTTCCTTTTATTTCCAACGATTTAGTTCAAAAAAGCTGAATTTTCTACGGAGCGAACCTACATACTGGCGGATTAGTCATTTTTGATAGATTTGACTCCAAACTCCCAAATATGAATAGTGTAATTTTAGCCACTTCTGGTGCTGGAAAATCCTTCACGGTAAAATTAGAACTGCTGCGTTATCTCCTTAATTGAATAGATGCTATAGTAATCGACCCTGAAAACGAATACAAACAGCTCTGTGATGCCGTAGGTGGTACCTACATAAATATCGCTACAAATTCTCAGCAATACATCAATCCTTTTGACATCCCTCCAAAAATTCAAGATGTAGAATATGGTAAATGAGACCTACTCAGAAGCCAGATTATGAGTCTAATATGACTCGTGCAAATTCTCATCGGGAAAATGACCGCAGAGGAAGAAGCCATTTTAGACAAAGCTTTACAAAGTACTTATTCTCTCAAATGATTTTCACTAGATGATGAAGATTATACTGACAAACAACCTCCAATTATGGAAGATTTGATGAATACTTTAAATGGGATGACCTGAGGCGAAGAATTAGCGCTCAAACTCAGTAAATTTGTCAGTTGAACATTCTGAAAACTATTTAATAATTATACAAATGTAGATATAAACAACAGAATAACTGTCTTCAGCATCCGCGACCTAGAAGACGCACTCAAAACACCTGCAATGTTTAACACTCTCAATTTTATCTGGACCAAAGTCCGTTCAGTCAAGAAACAGAGACTTTTAGTCTGTGATGAAGCTCGAATTATGCTACAAAATGACATTTCTGCCAACTTTCTTTTCTGATTGACAAAAAGAGCCAGAAAATACTGACTTTGAATAACTACGATTTCACAGGACATCGAGGATTTTGTAAGGAGTGAATATGGAAAACCTATTATTTCCAATTCTGCGCTACAAATATTACTCAAACAATCCACCAGCTCTATCAAATCACTCAATACCCTCCTCTGATTATCAGAAGCAGAACAACAAAGACTCATCGCCAGCAGCATCTGAGAATGACTAATGTTTGCCTGAAATCAGCATATCGCCCTAAAAATCATTGCATCTCCTACAGAAAAAGAATTTATTATGACTGATGTTGGTAAAAATAGTTAATTATCTCTCGACCAGCCTCTCATCGATAATCTCCACAATCCTATCTATCATAATCTCCTGCACAAAATACTGATCATGAGAGACTATCAATAACGCTCCTTCATAGTCCATCAGTGCAGACTCTATCACTTCTCTAGTATCAATATCCAGATGATTTGTCGGCTCATCGAGAATCAATAAATCATAGTTATAACCTGAGATTTCAGCGAAACGGAGGCGGACTTTCTGACCGTATGACAGAGTGGAAACCTTTTGATCTCGCTGTTTTTCCCCCAGTCAGAAGCCACTAAGGACTGTTTTTGCTCTAATCTGATCGCGATAAACTCATTCAACTTTGGAGAAGAACTCGTTTATAACTGATAAATCTGAATTTATATTGAGCTGATATTGATCAATATAGCAGTGTTTGATACCATTTCAGATCGTCACTACTGAATCATCATTGTGAGTAAACTGAGAAACAATATCGCGAAGAAGTGTCGTCTTTCAGCTCCCATTGATGCCTTGAAGTAAGACTCTCTCTTTGCCGAACATCTCGAAAGAGCAGTCTTTAATTAGCAAATTTCAAGCAATAGAGATGTCTTTTTTCACATAACGAAACAACCTTTTGGAGTTGTGAACTCAGCCGTCTAGATGAAGTTTTGCAGATTTGGTGAAACGAACCTTTTCTGGGTCTGGTCAGCCAAATTCTCTACCAAATCGTGATTTTTTAGCTTTAAGAAGTTTTCAGAAAGTCGGATTTGCATAATATGAAGCACGCTCTTGCAATCTGCGAAGCCAATCTTCCATTTTTCTCTTATTCCTTTCGTATCTCTCAGCTTCAGCTTTCTTTTTCTCTTTATTTGACTGCTTATCTTGTTTGAAAGCCTCGTATGCTCACCTGTAGTCTGCAGGATAATAAGTCAAAGTCCCAAACTCCATATCGATCACTCCATCACAGACTTCATTTATCAATGCTCTATCATGAGAGATCATCAAAATTTGACCAGAAAAAGACTGAATATAATTCACGAACCGTTCTCTAGTCTCAGTATCGATATGATTCGTGGGTTCATCGAGAATCAAGATTTCACAGTCCTGGAGAAGCATTTGAGCAAAAAGCACCCTCCTCTGCTGACCGCCTGAAAGCTCAGTTAATCTACGTTTGAGAGAAATATTTGAAGGGAATCATACTTGCGACAAAGCATCTGAAATTTTATAATCTTCCCAAGGTTGAACAAAATTTTTGAGATAACCTTTGATAGTGACTGAACTGGAGAATTTAAGTTCCTGCGGAATATATCAGATCTTGCCACAGTTTCATGCGGCACCACGCATATTCTGCATAGTTTTATCTGTTTTTATATTACCTGATGTTGGACGAGTTTTACCTGCAATAATTCTGGCGAGAGTAGTCTTGCCGACTCAGTTTGGTCAGACAATAGCGAGAATATGCTCTGATGGAAATTCAAAATTGAGATTCTGAAACAGAGGATGAGTCGCATTATAGGCTTTGGTAAGATTTTGTAGAGAAATCATATAAAAAAGTATATGGATTTAATTCCCCTTTTTCAAGCCAAAACTTTCTATTGACTTTTGGGTAAAAATATATATAATAAAGAGTATGATGATCTTTAACATACACTAAATCACTATTGTAAAATAATTATTAAAGGATAAATTTTATGAAAGCAAAGCTTTTCATCGCAGTAACTCTGCTTTTTTTGTCTTGTTTATTATTTCTGCCCACACAAACAAACGCATTTTCAGGCGGAAATGGAACTCAAGCAAACCCTTATTTAATCAGCAATATAGCTGATTTTAATGAGTTAGGTCAATATTTAGCGACCCAAAATGATTGGTCAAAAGGTAAGTATTTTGAATTAACCCAAGATATTACTGAGCCAATTACTCACGCATTAGGTGTAATTGATGAATACTTTCCATTTCAAGGAAACTTGGATGGTAAATATCATCAGATATATCTCAAACAAAACATAACTACCAGCTTTGCACCTGCATTATTTGGAGCTATCACTGATGCAAATATATCAAATTTGCTCATAGACTGCGACATTTATCAAGATTCTACGCGACTCGCTACTGCTGCACTGGCATGTTATGCCACAAATTCAACTATAACCAACTGTAAAGTCACAGGAAATATTTCTGGTGGCGGAGAAACAGGTGGAATTATAGCTCATGCGTGGAAAACCACACTTACTAACTGCTGTTTTATCGGCGATTTGAAAGGCACTTTTGATGTCGGAGGGCTTTGCGGATATGCTACTGAGACTAAAATCTTCGACTCTTATGTGATCGCAAATCTCACTGGCAGAGGTGATATGGGAGGAATCGTTGGAGCTGGTAAGTTTTTATCATTTAAAACTGTTTATTTCGCAGGAAAGGTTACAGATTTTAATTACATATCTCCCACAATTTTTCCTATCTTGGGGGAAGAAATCATAGATGTCGACTACATTTCTGCATATTATTGTGAGTCTTGGTCTCCTCAAGGGCTCAGTAATCCTAGTCCTACAAAAGGGCTAAGTAAAACTGAAAACGAGATGAGACAGCCAGCATTTCTAAATATTCTAAATACACAGAGCAACAGCTGGAAAACTGATGAGACGATTCATAATGGATTTCCAAGTTTTAAATGGGAAAAAATAGACAAATCCAACGAAACAGACAAAAAATCTGATTTTTCACTACTTTTTCATCGAATTGATAGAAAGTGTGACAAAGAAGTCAAATACATCAGTTGTGATGGGAAATCTAGCATAATCATAGAACTTATTTCATTGAATGAGTTCCCAAATAATGCCAAGATTCGCCTATTATCTACTGATCTACAATCCCCTATCGGCAGTTTATATGTGCCAGAATCTAAAATTGCTGGGATGTGGAGCGAAAAATGGAAAGAAATTCAGCCTTCTATCTCTACTAATTTAACTTCTCCATACATCAAATACACTGCTCCACCAGATTTTGGCTCTGAAAAGCTAAATTCCGAGCGTAGTATTACATTTGAAGTTATAATCGGAACAGACACAGTTAAAAAAGAGATAAAGCTAATTCGACCTCCAGTCCTACTATTACACGGAAAGGGAGACTCTAAATCACGATGGACTACTTTTGAAACTGAGCTAAAAAACTCAGGTAAGTACAAATCAAATTTCACTCATCATGTATACGCTCACGATTATTCTATCACTCGAGAAACATCTTTTAAGGATAATACTGAAAAATTCTTTGTAGTAAAAAATGCGTTAGAAATAATTAAAGAGTCTCTTGCTCAGCAAAATTGTATTGCTGAAAAAATAGACATAATTGCCCACAGTATGGGCGGAGTTTTGGTTCGCTGTTATGATCAGAGTGAGTATTATTCAGATGATATTCATAAGGTCATAACTCTCAGTACTCCGCACTCAGGTTCTCAAGGATCTAATTTACTTTGGTCCCTCAATGAAACTCCTGAAGGAAAATTATTGACTGAAAATGCCAAAAAATTCGATAAAGGAGATTATTTATCGGATGCAACAGAGAATCTCCAAGTAAACAGCAAAGCTATTTTAGAATATCTAAACGGAGCAAATAACCTAGCTAAACAGCATAATATTCCTTGTTTTGCAATCGCTACTATGATATTACCACAGAAATCTCTAAATGATTACTCAAATGATTTCACTGCAATTGCGATGAGGACTGCTGTAACATTAGGGTGCAAGCCACTTTATACTGTCGATTTATCTACTGAAGAGACTTTGAGCTTACTTTATGGAGAAGGACATGACATTGTCGTACCTATCAAATCACAGCTCGGAGGTATGAATTCTCAGAATTCTAAAACTTTTTTAGATGACTGGCACGATGGCATCACCAGTAATGCAGAAGCCATAAATTTAGTAAAACAATTACTAAATGCTTCTGTATCTGACGAGAGATTTTGCAGGACAGGATGGAAACCAGAAACCTTGATCATGAATACTCAAATTCTGAGAAAAGAAGGAAAGTTATTCAAAAAATCAAATCAACTTCTCGGAGACTCCACGCCTGCACATATCGAATTTGCACCACATGACACATTAGTATTTGCAAACACTCAGTACAAGCTAACTATTTTTTCTTCAGACAAAATAAAAAAGCTGATCCTAATCACGTATGGAGACAATATAAATTCATATCGTGAGATACTTATCACACAAAATATTACACCGATAACTGGGATAATTCCTAGCTGTTCATTTGGAGAAATCAGCTTTATCGCTTATGGTTTAACCGATGATGGTGAGATAGCCAGCACTCAAACTGCATTCTATGCGATACCTGATGAAGAATTAACTGATAGTATAGATTATACTGCTCACTACACATTATATCCTGGTCAGCAAACCATTTTAGAATGCGTTGGATTCTTCACTTCTGGTAAGGAACTCAATCTCGTAGGCACGACAAACGTCAAGGGTACTATGATGCTAACTTACGAATCTCTACAAAACAAAACTCAAATTTCTGAGACAGGCATAATCACTGGATTACATCCTGGCAGAGACACCATAGAAATACTGGGAATATCAGAGAAAATCCATGTAATCATCGATATTTTACCGTATCAATTACAAGTTAACCTATCATTCTCAGACAGTACTGAAACTCTTTTATCCAAAAATTGTGAATTAAAAGAGAACATCATTTTGACAGCACCAAAAAAAGCTGACTACAAATTCAAATATTGGATTAGAAATGGTGAAATCATTTCGACAAACGATCAGATTTCTATCACAATAATTCAATCACAGCTAATAACGGCATATTACGAGTCATTTACTGATATTACAGACGACACTTCAATCGACAACTTTAGTATCTATCCAAATCCTGCAAATTCACAGGCGACGATAGATTTTACATTACACAGCGATGCGATGATAACCTTTACAATAGTAGATATTTACGGTGTATGTTATCAGACTTATACTAATTTTTATCAGGTTGGACGATATTCGCTACCTGTTAACTTAACAAATCTCACTTCTGGTAGATATTTCTATCAAATCCAAGTGAATGGAATCACTATCCAAAAACTTGGACTTATCATAACGAGATAAAACACTAAAAAAAAGTCAGTTTATAACTGGCTTTTTTGTTTTATTAAAAAACATTAACCTCATAATTTAAAATCCACAGTAAATGCTGATGAAAAGCCATAAAACGCACCAGATGGTTTATCCCAGAATTTCGCCCTCACCAAATCTCCACCCAAGAAAGCACCTGCATAATCCACAAATTCGCACGGACAGACATTACACTCTGCAGTCTCTATTTTTGAGTTATCTGGATCTCAGCCACCAGGTTTATCTGGATAATCTGGATTATCTGGGTCATCTCAGCCACCAGGCGTATCTGGATCTGTTCAATTTCATATTTTTTTACAAACAAACGAACATTTTCCATTTTTTCAGTTTTCAGCTCCATCATCACATTCTTCTCATTTATCGATTTTTCAGTTTCCACATGGAGTCGAACATCTCTGCACATCTTTTGCACAGTTTTTGCAGGTTTCTCACTCATCAATCACACCATTTCAGCATTTTATATCTCCTGTTCCTCATGTACTTCCTGTTCCTCATGTTCCTGGTTTATCTGGATCACCACATATTGGCACATCTTTTGAACAGTTTTTACAGGTTTCACCTGGATCAACGATTCAATCACCACAGATAGAGGTACATTCTCCCACGTCCTCAGGACAACTCTGGCAATCTTCATCATCATCTATTTTTCAGTCCCCACAGCTAGAACCAATCGGACTATCACACACGGTTTGATCACCAATTATAGGACAACCTTTATTCAGCACTGGTCACGCCTGCTGAGGACATCCATCATCTCCATTTAATACGCCATCCCCATCCAAATCTCATTGCGCTGACAAATTCATTCACGTCAAATCTGATACTTTTTTGGACAAGATCACTGCCGTCTGTATTTCACACGCATCTCAGATACCATTTCCAGCTCCATCATACTGATTATTATTTGAGGTAAACGGACAATTATCCAATGAACAAACTCAGAAATGTCTTTTTAACACGTCTAAATCCACGTTTTTATCATCAAAAGAACAATCATCATTTTCTTTTAGGATTAGTCAAAGTAAGTTTTTTTTACCATCGCCATCAATATCATCATCACACAAATCAGGAATTCCATCCTTATCTAAATCACATTTAAAGCTACTCATCTTTCCATTTTTTAACGCGTCAAAACAAAAATCTGTTGCATTATTTATAGTTTCTCATTGATTAAACAGAGATACGCATCTATTCACCACCGTTTCAGCCTTTAACTGCTCTACTCATTGCATACCGACTACATTTATTCTATTTTTTATAATTTCTATAGGGCTTGATTCAATAGAAGGTAAAAAGCTGATTCCAAACTGAGAATTATTTAAATTCATAGCAATAGATCTAGAACTGAGAGGATTTTTGATAAAAATAGTTGATATAATCTCCAAAGTTTTTCAATCTACAAAATAAAGTATTTGTCTGACAGTTTTCAAGCCTGAAGACTGATATTGATGGCTAGAGTTCAACCCTGTAGCATAATACGCAGTCCCATCACCGAAATCCCGCAAAATTTGCTTCAAATCAGCTATTTTTTTACCAACTAAATTGATCTGCATCTGCGTCTCTCACTGAAGAGTTAAATTTTTAACTTGTAAAGATGCAAATAATGGCAATTTATCATTGATTAAAGTTATCTGTCCGACAGCCTGCAATTGATTAAATCTATAAGCCTTCACGCGAACTACATATTTATCAGCCTCCTGAATATGGGTTATCATCGTATTTTTCGAACTTTTTATTTCCTGATTATTGATTGTCCAGACCCAGCGATCAATATTTCAGCTTGTCAAAGCAATAAAACTATAGTCAAAACCTGCATTTTTCACAGTAAATGATGGAGAAATCTGAATTCAATATTGCAAAGCCTCGTCAGGTGCCAGATATACATTCATCATAGCTTCAGCTTTTTTTCCTGATTTATCAGTTCACACCACACGAATTACATATGTTCCAGCTTTCGTGTAAGTATGAGATAATGTCAGATCAGAAGCTAAAGTATATTTTTTTCCATCACCCATCTGCCAAACGGAGTTCCTCAATTCAGAACTAGATACCAACTTAAAAGTTACTTTTTTAGGATAAGTATTTGTAATTTCATTTACATTGATAAAAAAATCAAATCACTGCCTATCGATACCAAGTGGAGACTGGTCTTTCTGATTATCTCGCTGAGAAATAATGACATGATCGTCATCATCTACGACTCATAACGGATTTGGCGAGCCATCACCATCAATATCAGCATCACATACATTTCAGACTCCATCACCATCTAAATCTCTCTGATGTGGATTATAAGTATTTGGGCAATTATCATCGACATTTTTGATACCATCACAGTCATAATCATCATTTGGACTACATTTCACGAATGTTGAATTTACATAGTCGAGAATTTTCAGAACTTCTTTACCATCGATCACATCATAGAGATTTTTTGCATCATCAGTTGTGATGATCCCCGACTTCATCAGTACATTCAGTTCACTAATCGGTCGCCAACCTTGCTTTAATCCAGCTATTTCCTGAAATCAACACGCCTCTAGATGAAACATACAGTATCTCATATACGCTCACAGCTCATCGACCGTAGCCAAATTGCGTGTTTCCTCTCCAGCTTTCTGGATTGCCTGAATATCTTTCGTAGTTAAGACCTGATATTGATAACTAGTTTTCTGCAAGCTTGAGAACCAGTCTTTTATAGCTTTTCGATCAGCATCAAAAGAAATAAAAATCTGATTATCCACCAAATTTAGTATCGCCTGCAAAAACTCAGATTTAGTTATCGCCTGTCATCCACAGAATTTATTTTTACAGTTTCATAGAGCTGAAGTAGATGGGTATCATCTGAGATATTCATTGTCTGCCACGTATGCTACACAGTAATAATAATTTTTCTGATTTCGTGAAGCTTTGCGAAACAAAATATCTCCAAAATTAAAGTCCATTGACTGAGAAAATACAGTCCAAAACTGTTGATTATGATACTTTTCCATCCATTCATCGGGGACCAGACAATCTTTACAGTCAGTCGCATTTAGCAGTCTAGCTACTTCATAACGAGAAACACTTTTTTGCTGCTCAATACTATAAATATCCACACCAACTGCCCCTAAATTAGTTTCCATTGTCTCAGAATAACCAAAAGCTCCTCCAAAACCAAAAATCATCACAAAAAACAACAAATTCCCTAATTTGACAAAGGGATTTCTCACGATAGAATCTAAGAAAGAAAACTTTCTAGAAAGATATGTTATTAAAAGATCAATCATTCGTTTTTATATAGATAAACTCACACTAATAATAGTCCAAAAAACCTAACAATACAAAAAAAGCATATTTCAGCCTTTTATTTCTATTGACTTTTTTGATTTTTTGAGTATAATATTGGCTTGACATCACTTATGAAAAAAGTATTTTAAGAAAAATTCTATATAAAGATAAAACAACTATTTTTATTTTTTATTCAATAATAGATGAAAAAAAGTCTCATCATCCTAGTTATCATCATTTTGATAGTTTTGATCGCTATTGCCAGCCTCAGTGGAGAATACAACAAACTCGTAACATTGGACGAAAGTGTACAAACTGCCTGGTCTCAGGTAGAAAATGTCTATCAGAGAAGGATGGATTTGATTCCAAATTTAATAGCAACTGTCAAATGAGAAGCTAATTTTGAACAGCAAACTTTGACTCAAATCACTGAAGCCAGAGCCAGTGCGACCAGCATGAATGTAGATGTAAAAGATGCCCAGCAGATGGCTAATTTTCAGTCTCAGCAGGGATGAATTTCTCAGGCTTTAGGCAGATTACTCGTCGCCAGTGAAAATTATCCTACATTACAAGCCAATCAAGCATTTTCAGACCTCAGAGTTCAGTTAGAAGGTACAGAAAATAGGATTACAACTGAAAGGATGAATTACAACAATACTGCTCAGACCTACAATACTGCGATTAGAGTATTTCCGACTAATATTTTAGCCAGTTTATTTAATTTTGATAGAGCAAATCTTTTTGAAGCAAATAATTGAGCAGAAACAGCCCCAGTAGTAGATTTCACAGACTAAAATTTTTCACATCTTTTATCTAATTTTCACATTTAGACTATGGAAAACCAAACTTTCACGCCAGATGTTCAGCTTCATATACGAAAGCAAACCCAAGTAGAGTTATCAGCTCAAATCGCTAAATTATTCAATCAATGTGTTGAAGATTGACTCATAGAGCCAGAAATTGAAGATCAAGAGGAAATATCTTTTATCTAGAGTCCAATTACATTTATATGCAGAAATTAAATCAAATATTCACCTCTCTTTTCAAAGATTTTCCTGCCCTTTTCTGGACCCAGCCAACGTTCAAAAAATTTTTCATAGCTCCCCTTTTGATAGTTTATCATATTTTTTCCACTGGAGAAAAAGAGTAAAAATACCGTTAAGTCAATACTTTTCGTCTTGCAAATCTGATTTTTTTTCTTATTTTTAAGTTAAATTTTATTTCTTAAAAACACAAAAATGAAAATTTTTTTCTGGACATCTGTATTTTGGATTTTAGCAGCTTTCATATTTTTATTCATTTCTGGACGAGGAGGACTGATGCCACCAGTGTTTGACCAGTCTTACTTAGTGTCTCGGATACCAAACACTGTAAATAATGCCATCTACAAAGACGGGTTTAATAATTGACTTGAAGGATGTCAAGCCACTTCTACACAGACAGTTAGTGAACCTACTATCGAGGGTACTATGACAGGAGCTAACGTTTCAGATAACAATACTGAGACAAATATAGCTGATACTACTCCTACTACCCTACCTGCACAGTTACCTCTCACTGTCGAGGAATTTGACCTTTCTGATCTCAGGATTGACCTAGCTGGAGTCAGAGAGGAGATCAAAGCAGCCATTTCAGAAGCGACAAAAACTATAACTGCAAAATGCGGATCAGAAAGCTCAGCACAGCCATCAGCCGAACCAACAGCTGAAGAGATCGCAGCACAAAAAGAGAAACAAAAAGCTGAATTACAAGCACAAATTGACTCACTCAAATATCAGATGGAAACGATCTAATTTATTATTCACTCTCCACATGAATACCCTAGAATGTATCAAAACACGCCGTTCTATCCGTGATTATATAGACAAAAAGATAGAAAAATCTGATCTCGCTGAAATAGTTGAATCTGGAATGTACGCTCCATCTGCTCACAATCAGCAGCCACGAGAATTTTACATCATCACTGACAAAGAAAAACTTAATGCTCTCAGTGAAAATCTAGAATTTGGGAAAATGCTGACTACATCTGGTGGAGTAGTTTTAGTATGTTTTGACAAAAACAAGTATACTGATATGGATTTTATCCAGTCAGATTTAGGTGCCTGTACTCAAAACATGCTCCTCACCGCTCATGAAAAAGGCATTTGATCAGTCTGGATCGGAGTATATCCACTAAATAATAGAGATCATAAAATCAATGAAATTTTAAATATCCCCCAGCAAACAGAGATTTTTAGTATAATATCTCTGGGATACCAGTCTCCATCACTATCTTTACGAGACAAAAAATGCGTATTCCCAGAAAAAATCCACTGGATAGAATAAACCCTTGAAAAAAACTAGCAAATCTATATACTCGTCTTATATAATATCTATCAATTTATCATTTATCGTTTCAAATCAATGAAAAAGTGAATTCATTCCTCATATCATCAGGATGTTGAGGTAAGTTGCATCTGCTGAGCAAACTTCAAATTAAACGCGACAGTACCAGGTCCTATCAAAGTTGAGACCTGTTATCAATGCCACCCTGCCTTCAATCAAAATAAGGAAGTAAAAAAAGTTGTAAAAGGTATGATGGAGAAATTTTTGGAAAAGCAAAAAAGAATTGAAGCTGTACAAAACAAATAAGCATTTTAGCTACATTTTAGCGTTTTATGCTGAGAAAATATCTTATCCAAAGGTATGTAGACGTGTCAAAAGTAGAAGAATTGCTCGGGCATAGCTCTTTCGTTTATTTGAGAGGGATGATGCTTTATAGCGTTCTTCTTTTTGTTATTTATGTGATATATGCAGTCATTCACCAGCAAATCGACGACATTTTAGTACAACGAGTTACAGGCATCATCTGATTAACCCTTTTCGTAAAACGAGTTTTAAGCTTTCTAAACCTATATTTAGATTGTTTATTATTATCAGCAGATACTCTTACTATTTTCTTACGAGACTGATTATTACAGTATCGCACCGAAGTTTTAGATTGGTCAAAAATCAATTCCATCAGTTATAATCAGAATTCTCTACGAGATAGATTGTGTGGCAAATGAGACCTAGTAGTTCAGCTATGAACAAATGTAGATTTCAAGTTTCAAGACGTCTCAAACCCAAAGAGATACGTCAACAAAATTCTTATGTTCAAGAAAAATTATGAAGAGCATCAAAAAAAAGTCATCGAAGACGATTTAAAATGAGATACCAAAAACTTCGAGGTTATCATCGATGCTCTAGGAGAAGTTGTCAAAGAGTATCTAAATAATAACGATGACATGATCTCTGAGACGATAATCAGAGAAGAATCTATTTACATGAGAGAAACCGACCTTTAATAGAGATATCTCTACCATTTTTTCCAACTAGGACAAGCTTGCTGAACATTGATATGTGAGAATCCATCAAATTGAATAGCTGATTTTATAGTTTCGGTCAGTACTTTTGTATCTTTATCATTTATCATTTCGACAAATTTACCACCAGCTGCCTTCACCATTTCGATAGGATGAAAAGGTTGAGAATGATTTCCAGTAGGTGTAGACTTAGTTTTTGCATCCAATGGAGTCGTAGAAGATGCCTGACCAGTAGTAAGAGCATAATTTTGATTATCGCACGTTATATGCAGTATCGGAGCATTTCTACGAGTAGCGTGCAACAGATGACCTAGTCAAATACCGTATGAATCACCATCACCAGAAATACTGATAACAGTCAAATCCGCATTAGCCATTTTTACTCAGGTAGCAAAAGGGATTTCTCTCCCATGCAATGACTCCACTCAGTAACCTTCCAGATACTGGGGCATTTTGGAGTTGCAGCCAATCCCAGAGACAATCACTAATTTATGTTTAGGGATTTGTAGCTCATCAACCGCTGTCTTGATAGCCAAATGAATAAGGTAGTTCCCACATCACGGACATCGTTGAAATTTATTTAATCCAGTTCTCATAAGTAAAAATTAAATATAAAACATTTCAAATTTAAAACTCACAATTCTTCGGTGTCCTAGGAAAAGGTAACACATCGCGGATATTTTCCATACCTGTAATATACATCAGCAATCTCTCAAAACCAACTCCAAAACCTGCATGTGGTACACTTCCATACTTACGAAGCTCCAGATACCACCAGTAATCTTCGAGAGTTCACACATTCATATCTACAATTTTCTGTTTCAGTACTTCTAATCTATCCTCTCTCTGTGATCCTCAGATAATTTCTCAGATTCATGGGGCAAGAAGATCCATCGCTGCCACAGTTTTTCAGTCTTCATTGAGTTTCATGTAGAAAGCTTTGATTTCTTTGGGATAATCAATAATGAAGACTGGACCTTTGATATATTCTTCTGCCAGATAGCGTTCATGCTCAGTTTGCAAGTCCATACCTCGTAAAACGGGATACTCCCATTTTTTTCAGCTTTTTTCTAATATTTCTATCGCCTGAGTATAAGTAAGTCTACCAAAAGCTGATTCAGTAAATTTGACTAGTCTATCTTTCACGTCTGGATTGATAAATTTCGTGAAGAATTCCAGCTCAGGTTCTGCATTTTCGAGGACATATTTGAAGGCATATTTCAGTAAATCTTCAGCCAAATCCATGTCATCAGTAATATCAGCAAAGGCAATTTCAGGCTCAATCATCCAGAATTCAGAGGCATGACGAGTTGTATTACTATTCTCTGCACGAAATGTCGGTCAGAAGGTGTAAACTTTCCCAAATGCTGTCGCAAAGGTTTCAGCCTCGAGTTGTCCAGAAACAGTGAGTGAAGCTGACTTGCCGAAAAAATCGTAGCTATAATCAGGTTTTTTATCTACTTTTTCAAGATCTAAAGTCGTCACCTGAAACATTTCTCCAGCACCTTCCGCATCAGACGCAGTGATAATCGGTGTATGAACGTAGACAAAGCCATGTTCATTGAAATATTTATGGATCGCAAACGCCAGCAAACTTCTCATCCTAAACACCGCTGAAAACGTATTTGTCCTAGGTCTCAGATGAGCTATCGTGCGAAGATACTCCATACTATGTCATTTTTTCTGCAATGGATAATCAGAAGGAGACTCTCCAGCTACTTCAACTGTCTTAGCCTTTAGTTCAAACGCCTGTTTTCATCACTGAGAAGCAACTAGTTTTCATTTCACAATCAACGAACTACTAATCCCAAGTTTACAAATTTCAGCAAAATTAGGCAGATTATCTTCAAATACTATCTGCAGATTCTTTAGACATGAACCATCATTTAGCTCAATAAAACCAAAAGTCTTGGAGTCGCGTATCGTACGTACCCATCCATTTACTATAATATCAGAGTCCAGAAGTGAATTATAATCTGTATAGATTCTAGAAATTGAAGTCGCTTTCATTAAAATAAAAAAAGAATAAAACTCTGAAAGTATACAAACGTTTATCTCATTTTCAAGAGCAGGTTAATAAAAAAAATGAAAGAGAATACTCCTTCATTTAAGATTTTTTATTAATTAATCATTAAATCAATAAATACATTCAGCACCTTTGATTATACTCATTTTTTATAGAAAGTCAAGAGATAATTATCCCAAATGCAAAGCTAAATTTCACTATTTATCACATTTAAAGTATAATTTAATGTCTACTTTTTATATCTCATCCATTATATTTATGGCGAAAAATAACAATAATGCCTCAAACAATGCAAACGTTCTAAAAATCCCAAATTGGCAACAAGTTAATCCTTTTTCAAAAGAGATAAAAAACATCCTAAATATAAATCTAAAAGATACTAATTCATTCAAAAAGCTAAAAGATGACATTTCCAGTGAAACCCATTTCCCTCTACTACAAGAGATATCCAACAGCTGATATCCGCTCACTTTTAATTCATTCAGAAATGATCGTATCACTCTAGACCAGTTATTACAAGGGGCATATCCATTTAATGCACGTGCCTTATCTCATTATTTACAGCAAAATGATGCTGGGAAAGAGATGGAACAAAAAATTATAGATGAGATTTTCCTGCAGTTTTATAACCAACTCAATAATTCAGACCTTCAAAAGCAATTTAAAGAAGAATGTACCAAAAATCAATGATTAACCCAATTTATCGACAGTGTCAGTGAATTTATTAGGTTTCATCCTAAGATTCAGTTAAAAAAACCTATCGAGATCAAGTATCAGAGTTTTTTATCTATTGAATCAGATACATCTTATACAGACTGGACTTCCCAGCAGCAGACTTTGCTCAATAACATCACTTGCCGAATTCATCTCCCATTTTTAAAAACAGAATTAGATTTCTTCGAGGAGAAAACTGCTCAATTTTCACAGCTTTTTTCTAGAGGCATCCGCAATTCAGACGACATAAATTACATATATGAGGAATTAAAAGCAGCTAAAATGGAGATTCCCAAAGATTTCCTAAATGCTCTCAAAAATAGAGTTAAAAAGCTGACTTTACCTGATGGAACAGTTTTAAATATAGAACGATCCGAACCCAATTTAATTATAGACACAAAAGACAATCCAAACCTACCAAATCGACAAAAAGATCTTTTACTCAATGCATTCTGGAGAGAAAACAAAGACGATACTAAATATCATCTAAATATTGCTACCTCTCTATGATTTATGCTTATTTTTTTTCTCAGTATAAAAGAATTATCAAAATCTAATATTCAAGCTTTTCGAGATAAATTTCCAAATCGAAATTTTGATAAATTATTAAATGATGACGAACAAGCAGATATTAAAAACAAAATAGCATATCAAACTGAAAAGCCCTACACAGAAGATACAGACGCAGATGCAGACAATGCAATAGAAGATACGCCCGATGGAAATTGAGAAAACAATGAAAAAGCAAAAGAAGCTGAAAGAGAAATTTTCGCAAAACATCGAAATAATATGCAAGGCTACAAATTCCCTGAAGATACTACAAATCCACGAAAAGCCCAAGGATTTCGCAAAGGGACACGTCTCGCTCTCAAAAACTGAGATTCTGGGCTTTATCCCCAGTGATGAAATAAACGAGACTTTTTCGAAATAGTAGATATTTCAGAACAAGACAATTCTTTCACCGTGAAAGCATACTGATGAGAGAGAAAATTACCAAAATCAGAAGGCAAAACCGCAACTCGATACATCAATAATTTTGGAAAAAAAGCTGACAAGCTATACAAATTACCAGACCCCTCAGAGAATGAAAAACAACCTCAACTATTATTAAAAAAGCTCAGAGAATCAAATCTTCCCACCCAATTAAAATCTTTCGAGCAACTTTCGCTAGATCCTATCACTGGATTCAAAAAATGAGACCAAACTATCCAACACTTCTGAAACATAACAGACGACCCTTCCAAAAAATTTATATATAATATCAAATATCATCCATGAGATCACAGTTTTAATGTATCTTCTGAGCAGATTTCAGTCAATTGATGATCAAAATACAAACAAAGAATGGATTTTAACGCATTTTGTCTATTTATTGGTGAAAAAAAGTTATCTCCCTTTACAGATAAAGAAGCCGAATTCCAAAAAAAAGAATATAAAAAGCCGACCATAGTCAATTCCAAAACTACCAATCGAAAGCTTTACTCAATATGAGCTATTATATGATGAATCAAAAATATGCGAAAAAAAGTAGTAACTGACAAAACAGCAGATACTATCAAAAAACAAATCGAAGCTGTTGATGATCTCCTCATAAACAACCCAAATTTTTATGAAATGCTAAAATATATACCATGATACTGAAAATTTGCATGAGAACAAATCAGAGACATTCACAACAAGAGAGAAGACAAGAGACGAGAAAATATAGACAAATACTACAAAGAATTTAAGGCTGACAAAGGTTTTACAGATACATTTGATCAAGAAGTCCCTTTCGTCAAATTTACCTATGGGATGAAAAGTTATAAAGATTTTCTAACCGAGCCATGAACTCTAAACTGAGAAAAAGCGTATGAGGCTGCTGCTCTATTGCTCGTTTTATTTGAAGAATGAAAATCACCATATCGCTGAATTGATGATAAAAGGTGAGAATGATTATGGATAAAAAAACTATTATGACAAACATATTTTGAGCATTTCGAGAGACAGAAAAAAGATCAAATCATGAAAATTCAGAATGGAGAAGCTCCCAATAATCAGGATTTTGTCAGACGAGAAATGCAGTTTATCATACAGAATATCAACTGAGATCCCACATGACAGCGATGAGCTATCAATGAAAGATGACTACCAAACTGAAAAAACGCAAAATGAGAACTAAAATTCACCAGAAAAGACATCGATAATCCAGCAAAAATTAAATTTGGATGAAATTTTGCTAGACAGCTAGATGATGCTATGAAAAAATGGAACAGCAAAAGTACAATTCTAGATTCTTACGCCAAAATGGCTGATGATGACTGGGATACCGCATATAGTAATTTCAAGAAATTTACATCTGGAAGATCTCCAACCTCTATCGCAGCTCTCATGAGGATGTGAGATATAGTAAAATCTGATCGTCCAGATCTACTAAAAAAGCTTGAAGGCTGTATGCTTACTACGCTCCTATCCTGAGATCTCAATACTTATGAATGAAAAGATATTAGAAAGCTGATCTACCAGCTCTCTCAGTATGCCAATTTTCTACCAGGATTGTTAGCTGAAGATATTGATCATCCAGACAAAATACGCCATCTACTAGATGAAGCCACTAATGGTCATTTTTCAGCAGCCGTAATTTTAGGACCTAATGTTGACAAAAAAAGTCTACTCACAAATATAGAGTTATTTCGAAATTCAAATGCGACAAATATTGAAGAATTTGCACAAAATAAACTAATTTCCACAAATCGAGAAGCTGAAGGTGATCCAATATTACAAGAGTTTAAAACAAAAAAGCTAAGCACTAAACCAGAAAAGCGAGATTATCAACAGCGAGCAAACAACGATTTAACCAGCATGAACGCTGATTTGACAACCTCTGCAAATATTATTTACAATAAAATGTCTTTTAAAGATTGAGAATTCAGTGGAGCTGATGCAGACGAGAAAAACAATAAAGCACAGTTTCGAGATAAAATTACTAGCCATCTCAGACGCATTGAATGAAATCCTACACCAGAAACTCTAAAATTAGTTATTGATGCATTTTGTGAACGATTTTGAGTTTTCAATAAAAATGAATTCGCTACCAAACTTAGGACTCTACAAGCATATCACAACGCTGGACCATCTTTTGACAACAATATTCCTCAAAAAGGAATTGCATCACCCATATCAGCAGGATCAATCAATGAAAACGAGATCAAAAAAGACCTATGGCGATCAATAATCGCTCCAATTTATGACCAAAAATGAATTCCTCCAAAAGAGTTTTCTGACACTTTATGAGTATTCTTCGATGTGATATACAAAAATTTAGAGCGTTTGACCAAAAATTCTACAGTAGAAACTTTGTTCTGAAAATCCGCACTACAAGAAGACTTTTATAGACTTGCAAAGCGAGATAACTATATGTCAATCGTAAATAAGGATTACACAGACGTAAATTTTATGAGAAATCAAACTGAACAAAAAAAGAGAGAATTTCAAATTCAGAGAGATGCTTATGTTAATTCTGATTCTTTCCTAAATAAACAGATCCACAATCATATCAAAAGTTTACAAAGAAAATGAATTTCAGTACCTGTAGACTATGAAATCAAAACGAAGCTCCAAGATGATGACTTCCAGACAGAGCTAAAAAACATGCTTTCATAAGGTTAAAATTTTTAACTATTTACGATTTCGTCAATCCTAGCCAATAATTCAGTCCTCCCCTTTCATTTATGTGAAACTTGAAAAATTTTCACATCCATTCACTTTTGTCATAGTTTTTTTGACAAAAAAGACTGATATTCTCTCAGATATTTAGACTTTTCTTTTTGAGTCCCTTTATCAATCTTGGTAAATACTAGATCAAAACTAACTTTTTCGTCTATCAATACGTCTATCATCTCTAAATCAATCTTCTGAGGTGGAATACTCGCATCTATCAGCAGAAAAATCTTCTTTAATGTTTCTCTTTTAGTCAAAAAATCCTGTGTCATATCCATCCAGCCTTTTTTTTCTTTTTCACTTGCTTTTGCATATCCATAACCTGGCAAATCCACAATCTGTCGCTCCATCGGAACGATCTTTTCAGGATCTAATTTAAAAGATCCTTTCACCAAAAAAAAGTTAATAAGTCTGGTTTTACCTGGGATATTACTTGCTTTTGCGAGAGATTTTCTATTCGTGAGCATATTTATCAGGGTAGATTTTCCGACATTTGACCTACCAAAAAACGCCACTTCTGGGACACTCGGTGGAGGACAGAGACGTAAATTTGGAGCTGAGATCACAAAACTTGCCTGCATAATTTACAAAAATAGTTAAATAAACTGATTATTTGTTTAAATCTTTAAGTTGAGTCCATAGATTCTCTTCTTCTTTGCTTAATTTCTTTGGCACAGAAACTTTAGTTTCGATCATCATATCCCCTTTTGTCTGGAAAAGTCATTTACTGCCAAATCATCTACCCACTATCCTTATTTTATCTCCAATTTGAGTTCATTTAGGGATTTTTACTTTCATCTTTCCCTCTGGATGTGGCACATCTATTTCATTTCAGAGCACTAAATCAAATAGAGTGGTATCTATATTCACATACAAATCATTTTCACTTCTACGATATTTATTGGACGGTTGGACGCGGATTTTGAGGTATAAATCTCAGGCTTCAGCTCATCCGATACCTGCATCTCACATTCCAGCATATTTTAGATAAGCATCATCTTTGATTCCAGCTGGAATTTTTATTTCCATCGTCTCTTTTTTTTGGGTCAAACCTCAGTTTCCGATCAGTTTTCCATCTTTTTTGAAGAGTTTTCCAAATCACTGACAAGTTGGACAAGCCACCTGAGTATTTATCATACCGAAAATCGTCTGAGACTGTCTAGTTACTTTTCAGCGTCAATTACAGTCTTTACAGGTTTCTTCTTGGAGTCAATCAACTTTTTGTAATCTATCATAACTAATTTTTTTCTCAGTTCCGAGGAAGCTTTCATCAAATGTAATCTCTATGATTTTTTTCAAATCCTCACCTTGTGAGACTTTCGTACGTCATCCTCCGCCAAATCAGCCAAATCATCCTAGATCTCAGCCTCAGAATAGATTTCAAATCAAATCTCACATATCTATCTGCACCCCTCCATTTCAGAATCCGCCAAAATCAAAACCGCCAAAGCCACTGCCTCAGTTTCAGCCTCAGAAGCCACCAAAACCTCACTTACGATACATATCATATTGCTGACGTTTTTTCTCATCACTCAGAACCGTATGTGCCTCATTTATTTCCTGAAATTTCTCTTTGCTTCCTCATCTATCTGGATGATGCTTGACAGCCTGCTTTCTAAAAGCCTTTTTTATCTCATCTGTTGTTGCACTTTCGCTCACTCACAGCAGTGAATAATAATCTTTTTTCGGATCAAAATCCATCGTCTCATAACATAAAAACTAAAATAGCACGAAAACATTTTACGTGATAGTATAAGAAAAAAAAATCTGAATACAAGAGTATTTTTTAATCGACTTGACATAGACGCTTAATTTAGTACGATATTGTCATAAATCTTCACTCTAAAAAACAGCATTTTATTTCTATTTTTTATCAGTATAAGTCCAGAGACACAGCTTCATAACAGCGATTCATCTTTCCTTAATTTTAATTTTTTATAATAAACATTCACTTTAAAAAAAGGGGTTCGGGGCGAAGCCCCGCCTTACACCCGAGCTTGCCGAGGGTGGTATATATGTCAGCATTTTATTTCTATTTCTTATCAGAATGATTCCAGATACACAGCTTCACCACAGCGATTCATCTTTTCTTAGCTTCGAAGATTTTAGAAATATAGATGAACACTGAAACATTTATTGGCGAGCAAGTATTTTTCTAATAATGATATGATATTCAGAGCTAAAAGAGCAAAAGAAGCTGATCGATAAGACGATAAAAGCACTACTAAACCTAGAAGTCGACCTTTATGAAAATATTCAAAAGACTGATAACGAAGGCACAGTCGACTACAAGTTATCTAGATATGCCTGCTATTTGATGGCGATGAACTGAGATTCTAAAATTCGACAAGTCGCACAAGCTCAAAACTATTTCGCAGAACAAACCTTAAAAATCGATCTTTTGTCTCAGGATCCAGATCGTCTTTCTATCAGAAATGAAATATCAGATGGAAACAAGTCTCTCGCGAAAACAATTGCTCGCCATGGCGTATTTGATTATTCTAGATTTAATATCGCCTGATACGAATGAATGTACAATATGACCAATGAAGAGCTAGCACAACGTAGAAATATAAACAAAGAAAAACTTTTAGATTATATGGGACGTACCGAACTGGCAGCAAACCTTTTTCGCGTCACGCAGACAGAAGAACGCATCAAATCACAAGATATAAAATGACAAGCAGACTTAGAAAATGCCCATCGCCAAGTAGGCAAAGAAGTTAGATCTTTTGTCCAGATAAATACTGGCGACACTCCAGAAAATCTAAAACCAGAAATGCCACTCAATGAAATGAAAAAAGAGCTAAAAGATGCGAAAAAAGCACTTATTTAATAATCTCTCACCACGCTCCAGCCCCAAGTCCAGCAGCATTTGCCTCATCCATATCTACATGCATATCCAGTGCATAACTATCATTTGCCCTCACCACTACATTATTGAAAACCAGTGATCTCTCTCCTAGCGTTTTCACACTCACAATTTCTCAGTTGGATACTCCATAATCTTTCGCCTCAGCTACACTCAGATGGATATGTCTCTGAGCGACAATCAATCATTGATTTAATTGAACCGTTCCTTTTGGGCCAATCAGTGTTATTTTTCAGCTTCATTCTAGGTTTCCACTCTCCCTAATTGGTGCTTTTACTCAGAGTTTGAACGTATCTGACTGCAATATTTCCACCTGAGTAAATTTTCTAAAAGGTCATAAAACTCTGACTCTATCAATAGAACCCTTATCACCCTGAATTGTGATAGTTTCCTCACACACATATTGCCCAGGCTGTGATAAGTCTTTCATCTGACTAAATTGATAACCACTACCAAAGAGCGTATTTGCATCTGCCTCAGAGAGATGCGAATGGCGACCCGAAATACTAATAGGAACCCTCATAATTTTTATAATAAAAAGTAAATATTCACTCTTCAGATAATACTATTTTCACCTCAAATTTCAAGAGAACTAAAAAACAAAGAAAATGAGACTAATTTTCCCTTGACTTTACGAAAAAAAAACATAAACATCTTGTCAGATTTATTTTTCTATTTTAAATTCGATGAAAAACAAAGCTAACAATCCAGAAATGCTAGAAAAAGAGACAAAAAAAGCTGAAAACGCCAAACACAACAATGAGATCAAAGATAATCAGCAAAAAATCACAGAAATTCTCCAGCCCACGAAACTCCAGCAATCTATCCAAGATTTATTTCAGCAAGTATCTGGAGATGAGCAAAACACTGATTATGTTCTGGATTTTTTCATCACGATACAAAAACATCTCTTAGATAACCCTAATTTTTCACTCGATGACCTGCGAAATACATGAGACCTCATCACCTATGATACATTGTCTTCTGGAGTTAAAATTTTGATAAAAAAGGATGGAAAATTATTTTTTGCACAGGTAAAATATGAAGAGAAGAGTGAAGAAGAGCTATATTCAGAGAGAGTGAAATTTCATAATGTATATAATCACAATAATCAAATTATGTGGTATGAAGCACCAGTCATCATCACAGAAAACGACCTAAAAAACCATAAAATAGTAAATCTAGAAAAATTAAATCAACACAAAGTTCAACCATCCACAGATACAAATAATATTTTAGATAACAATTTAGAAGAAGAACTTAGAAAGCTTCACACCTGAGAAGATGATGAAAATGTCTCAAAATTGATCAACGAATTAGAGATAATCACTCAATCAGAGTACAATAACTTGCTAGAATCTGAGGAAGATCCATACGATTTTTTCGCTAAAAAAGTAGAAGAACTCTCCATAAATGAATGCGGTAATTTAGTAGAATTTTTAGCCGAAATTCCTTTTGACATACTGCTTAGTGAAGAAATTTTAATTCCTGTATATGAACAGCCAAAAAAAACTGACAATTCACGATATGCTCAGATAGCTAGTTGATGTCTCCTATGTTGAACAATCAACAAAGAATGAGCCATAGTTGCATCCCTTCAGATAATCCCCATAGTAAACAATGAAAGCAAAGTCATTCCTCTCATCTGCAAGATTGATTTAGCAGCTCTATTAACATATTTTTTATAGTAATTTTAACTTCCATCAATTTTCAGTTGCATTTCACTTTCAAATCTTTATATTAAAAGCAATTATTTTTTTATCGTTTTTGTGTACCCATGGCTAGAAGATCAGCTTTTAATAGGACTATTGAGGTTCTTTTACTCCAAAACAACAAACATCTTGGAGAAAAATATGAGATCGTGAGAGTAAAACCTATTTTCGCGAGAAATGTGCTTATTCCTCAGGGAATTGCAGTTGTCGCAGACAAAGTTGTAAAAAACAACTACGGTCAGAAAATGGCATCAGCCAAAATCACAAAAGAGAAAAAAGCGACCAGTTTTGAAGATCTTTTTACTAAAATTGCAGCAGATGATGGATTAGAGATCATCAGAAAAGCCAACAAAGACCTGACTCTATACGCCAAAGTCGATGGAAATGACATCGCCGACCAAATCAAAACTGTCTATGGCATCGAAGTAGAGCCACACCTATTCAAATTGAAAAAGAAACTGACTACAGCTGGCGTTTATACAGTTATCTTCGCCTACGATGACCTCAAGAGAGAGATAATCATAAAAATCAAATGAGAACTCAGCGACAAAGACGCTAAAAATGCATCAGAAAACACAGACACAGCTACTGAAGTAGTCGAGAAGACGAGAGAAGAAATAAAAGCCGAAAAAGAAGCCAAAAAAGCCACTGACAAAGCAGACAAAATTGCCCAACTCAAAGAAAAATTTAAATAATTGACATAACTGAAATAATTAATAAATTTAATAAGTATTTCTACAGCATGTCATATCGATATGCTGTTTTTTATTTCATCAAACAATTTTCACCAATTCTCAGGCTATTTTCTACGCCAGTATCTTGATTGATTTCGAGTACAAACTGTGCCTTATCTGCTGGGAAATAAGCTGGACATGAAATTGCATCCTTTGGACATGGCTCAGCCTGCTGAACATCTACGATTTTGTAGTTTTTATCTAACCAAATCATCTCTAGTGGAATCAAAGTATTCTTCATCCAAAAGCTATAAAAATCTAACTTTTCAAAGACAAAGAGCATTCCCTCATTTGGAGCCAGAGATTCACGAAACATCAGTCAGCGTTCTCTTTCCTCTTGACTTTTTGCAATCTCTATTTTGAAGCAGGAATTTCAGCAACAAATTTGCGGTTTTGCCACTATTTTATACACTACAAAGACAAAAAACGCTAAAATCAGAATTCATCCGATACTAACAATCAGATTTTTTTGTCTTTTTTTACGACTTTTGGTAGTATTATTTGCCATAAGTGCCAATTTAATGAAGATAAAGCCAGAATTTTTCTATTGACTTTTTACATTTTTTGTATTATAATAAAGATACATTTAACACGTTACATATCCATTAGTTTATATTCTCATTCTTTCATATTTCACAGTTCAAACTTACCTTCTTTAATCCTTTGTAAGTCTATTACTTCAATTCATAATGCAGAAAATACTCTCCTAATATGACGTTTTTTGCCTTCATTTAGGATAATTTTATATATATTTGCATTTTTTATTTGTGATATATTCTGAAATTTTAGTAAATCCTTTTTACCCAGTTCAGAGACTGACAATATTCAGTTTTTAGTTTGTTTTATCTCCAGAGCTTTTAATATTCTACTGACTTTAACCAAATATTCTTTACTCACTTCATAACTCGGATGCTCGAACTGATGGACAACCGCTGGATTTGGAGTCAACAGCACCAGCCCACGACTCTCTTTGTCCAGTCTCCCAATATAATATCGATGCTGAAACTCTACAGGTAATAACTGATAAATCGTCTGATTATGTTTGTCAGATTTAGACACGACATAGCCGACAGGCTTATTGAAAAGCAATATTTCATCTTTTTTTATCTCATTTTTTTGTTCAAATTTTGTTTCAATATCGCCCAATATTTTCACAGTATCACTAGACATTAATTCATATTTAAAAGATTCAATAGGTGAATTATTGATCAGAATTTTTTTTTCTTTTATCAAGTCTACGATTTTACGACGTGAATAATGATACTGAGTTTGCAGAAAAGACAATAAAAGCATCATATCGAAAAAATTAAAACATTTACCTCACATATTCTACTAAAACTACCCACGATTTCAATCAAAAAAACCACTTGAAAAAAAAAGCTGATTTAATATAACATTTTCACATCACACGATAAGCCGATATAGTTCAGTCGGTAGAACACATCCATGGTAAGGATGAGACACGGGTTCAAGTCCCGTTGTTGGCTCCATTAATATTTAACATTTAACCATTAACTTTCATGGCATCTAGGACAAACAAACAAGGCATCGCAAAAAAGAAAGCTCAGCAGCAAAAACAAGCCTCTAGAACCAAGGGAGCTAGAAAATTTGACTACCCAAAGAGGAAACTTGACCTAAATGACGGCAAAGAGCGAGGAGCAATAGGTGTAGTCTCTAACCCAAAAGGCAATGAATATCATCGATTTCTCAGATGACGTAAAGTTTGTCGAGAAACCAGACTCAGGACAGACCCTGATGGATATAGATTTATCAAGACTCCATCTGGCGGTTCAGAAGTAGTTTTTGCACCAACCAGCTGACGAACCAGAAATAAACTCAGAAAAAGTATGAGAGTAAAAAAATAATATCTACCTACATACCTGCATTATACCTATATCATCCACATACATTCATTCTAGATAATTCATCTCATTTTCTCGCACATATTTTTCATCTTTTCAGGCATCATAATTGACATGAAAAGCATACGTCTTAATTCATAAATTTTTCAGTTCCTGCAAGAAATACTTATTTTCAGCTATATTTCTCCTAGAGATAGCCAAATATTGAATTCACAAATCTTTGATATGTTTCATCACATCATCAGACATAAAAACCAGATTATCACTTGGCATAGGCGTTATTCATAGGTGTATCGCCTCCTCCACGGCTTCTCGTGAGAATAATTCCATAATCATCCTATCATAAAACCAGAAACTTTCCAGCATTCTCTGCGGATCTTCAATTTTATCAGTTATCAATACGGCATCTTGATGTTCAGAAAACCACTGGTTCACTTTTACCATATCCATCGGAGTAAATTCTCCATCTATCTTTCCAGACAAAAACTCTTTCAATGTCAGAGGAGTATCATCTATTTCACCTGTCCAGCCTATCTTCTGTTTATACATTTTCCAGTCATGAACTGCTACTAATCTATTATCTTTCGTCTGCATAAAATCCAGCTCAAACATCCTAAATCCAGCATCATATGCCTGAGTTAAAGCTTCTCGAGAATTAGTATAATCAAATCATGAGATAGCACCGCCGCCATGAGCGATAAACTTTTGATTACATTGCAGTGATTCACCATCAGCCTGAAACTGAAAATAAGCAGATAAATAAGCCTGAATTCACGTTTCCACATTTGCCAATAAATCTTGTGTATTTTCATAATATTTTCCAGTTCCATCCTTTTCTGCCACATAAAAGTTAGTAGCCTTCAGAAATGCCCACTCCCTATTTTCTTCCATCGTCCATGGACTATTTGCCAGCTTGGAAACTATAACTTTACCATTTGAAATCAGCTTTCTCAATCCATAAAATATATCTGTCTGTTGAGTAATATTTTCATTGATAGTTCACGGAGTAATGCCAGTCCCTACGATAGTTGCCAATCATCTAAGTTTCCACATTTCACCCAAACTTTCCTTCTCTCATTTATTCTCTTCTGTCATTTTCCTATGATCACCTACTATAATCAGATTTCAATTATCAAAAAAGCTCCTTTCATCTAAAAATTTATAAAAATTCCATAGTTCATCATCCGCATATTTTAGAGCGTCCTTTTCTGTATTACCCTGAGGAGTCCAGTAAGGTTTATGGAAAGAAATCGTCTGCATAATCAGAACAAATGGTTTATTTTTATGCAAAAATTCATTACTTATGACTATTTCTTCGGCTTTTGCATACAGATCTCCATCAGCAGCAGCATTAAAAACATACGTATCCTTACCACTAAATGCTTCCTCTCAGACAATTTCAGTGAAATTTAGAGACTTCAGATATTGTCTCTGATTGAGAAATGACAGACTTACAGCACTCAGAAATGTCGTCCCATAACCTTGATTATTTAGAAATTTTGGCAAACTCTCCAGATATCCACGATGACTCACATACGAAGCTCTAGGTCATATAGGCTGTATTCCCTCCAGCAATGCAATATGTGCCGTATCAGATGTAAATCCGTTATTTATAAAATTTGTAAAAGTCATACCAGAACTAGCAATTTTATCGAAATTTGGCAAATTATTATTTTTCCCGCCGACAGCCAACGAGTCAATCGGAGACAAGGATTCTGCAAAGATAATAATAAGATTTAGTCTTTCTCAGCTTCATTCTACAGACTCAAAAAAATCCTTATAACCTCCATTTTTTGCCTCACTTTGTTCATAAGTCATAAGAGTTTCTTTTTCCATCAAAGATCTGGCATTTGTACTGATAATATTTGCAGGTATATCTCACAGTCTAACACTCTGAGTCGCCAACGCCAGCATCAGCAATATTACAGGAATAATCAGAAATCTCTGTTCATAAGCACGAAAATAATCCCTAGATACGACAAAAATCAGAAATAAAAAGCAGATCAAAGCTCATGCCAGTCCACCTACCACAGTAGGGGCGAAATAAGTCAAGGCTTCACCTAATAATTCTCACATTTCACTCACTGGACTATTTGTATTGAATATAAATAAAATCACCGTATCTATCAGATAAAGCAAACTAGAAGCTCATAAAATCAAGATAAGTCAGCTTTTTATCACTATGTTTTTAGACTTAAAACCTAATCGTGAAAGCCCAATCAGTATCAGTAAAACTATAAAATCTGAAAATAAATAAGAAAAAAAAGTCTGAATGCCTTCTATATAATTCTCCGAAATTCAAAAAGTCTGATAAGCCAATGCTCCAGCCTTATAAACCATCACGATAAAAAAGAAAACCAGAGTAGCGATAATGTAATTTTTGTATTTTTTAAACATAAAACAGATAATATATTTTGCAATTTCGTTTTCAATGTAATTTTTCAGAAAGAATCTCTCTGTAAAGTACATCTCCACAA
>BNUE01000002.1 GCA_025997135.1 candidate division SR1 bacterium
TAATATATTTGCGATTTTGGGCTTGAGAGCCTTGTATTTCGTGTTAGAAGCAATGGGCAATAAATTCCAGTATATTAGTTATGCAGTGATTATAATCTTATTTTTTATCTGAGTGAAGATGATCCTGAGTTTGGTAGGTTTCCATATCGGTAATTTAGCGAGTTTGCTGGTTATCATCGTATGTCTGGGCAGTGGTATTCTCTGTTCTATGGCAAAAAAACAGGATCATATTGTCCCTTAACTATATATTATACATAATACTATAATTTGTCAAATCTTTCTGTCTAAATTGTCATAAATCACTTGAAATTGTCAAAAAAAAAGATATATATTTTTAGTTGAATATTTTATTTTCTTTTTAATATTCTCATGTACAATAGAATGTTAGATCCGCTTCAAAAAGCGTTAATCAACCTATTCAAAAATCACAATGAAGACGAGGACATTACTCTCAGAGAAATCGCAGAAAACATCTGAGTAAGGCATCCACAGACAGTTCTAAATAAGCTAAATCAGCTAGTCTTAAAAGGGTATTTCATTAGACAGGGTAAGCAGTATCGTCTGATCCGTGAATCATTGGATGACAGCTTCAGTGATATTATTCAGCTTCCAGTCTTTGGTTTTGCTCAGTGCTGACACCAGGGAAAGAGGGTAGTCGATGAGTACACTCAGGAGAATATCCCTATGACTATGGCATTACTGGGGACAAATAATATTGAAAACTGCTTTTTTGTGCGTGCAAAAGGTAAATCTATGGAACCTAAAATTCACGATGGAGATTTAGTTCTCATCCGTCAGCAGAGTAGTTATGAGCCTCATGATATAGTTTTTGTAGAGCATGGTGAGCTTCCGAAACTCAAAAAGATAATACTAAAAGATAAAAAGTTGTATTTGGAGTCCATAAATCCAGAATTTGACGATGTAGAGCTATTGCCATACGATGACGCCAAGGTTATCTGAGTAGTGAAGAAGATTATTCAGGAGATGTAGGATATTGTTATTAAAACTTCAAAAATGCCATAAATCTCTGCCTCCTTCTGGGGGGCTTTTTTATTGAGTTAAATGAAACTTTTTTGGATTATAAAAAGTTTGTAATTGAAATGGAAATTGCTATATTTAGTCAGATTTTTATTACTTTTTTAGAAAAGAAAAAAAATGCAGATCAATCTAAATGAAATAGAGAAAAAATGGCAGGCGAAGCGAAATTCTGAGCAGGTCTACAAAACTACAGAGAACTCAGATAAAAAGCCTTTTTACGTGCTGGATATGTTTCCGTATCCATCTGGAGCATGACTGCATGTAGGGCATCCGAAGGGCTATGTCGCCTCTGATACTTTGGCTCGCAAAAAAATGCTTGAGGGTTTTTCAGTCCTTCATCCGATGGGGTTTGATACTTTCTGACTGGGAACTGAGCAATATGCGATCGATAATAAGATGAAACCTCAAGATGTGGCGGCAAAGAATATTGCTTATTACAAGGAGCAACTCGAGAAAATCTGATTTTCATACGACTGGGATAGAAGTTTTAGCACTGCGGATCCTGATTATTTTCGTCGGACTCAGTGGGTATTTTTGCAACTTTATACTCATTATTATGATGAGGAAAAAAGGCAGGCTAGACCAATAGAGATTCTAGAGGAAAGACTAAAGACTCTAGGGTTATCTGAAGAAGAAATAAAAAGCAGAATAGATAATGAAAGACTCGCCTATATTGACTATAAACCCATCAATCGATGTCCTCACTGTAAAACAGGACTGGCGAATGAAGACTTGGAAGATGGAAAGTGTGAGAGATGCTGAAATGAAGTGGAGCAGAGACCAATGAGACAATGGGTTTTGAGAATCACGAAATATGCGGATAGATTGATTGAATGATTAGACGGTTTGAATTGGAACGAGAGTATGAAAGAATTGGAGAGAAATTGGATTGGGAAGTCAAGTGGGACACAGTTTCGTATGGATGCATCAGGTAGGGACAGGGCTTGTCCCTGTCCGAACGGCGAAGCCGTTTTGTCATTCGATGTGTTTACTACTCGTATCGATACCGTCTTTTGAATGAGTTTTGTAGTGATGGCACCAGAACATGCACTGGTAGACCAGATAACGACTGATGAATATCGTGATGCAGTCGTCAAATACAAAGAGCAAGCGAAACACAAGACTCAGCTGGAGAGGACTGAACTTCAGAAAGAGAAAACTGGGCAGTTTACTGGAGCGTATGCAATCAATCCTTTTAATGGTGAGGAAGTGCCAATTTATATCTGAGATTATGTGCTGGCGAACTATGGCACAGGAGTTGTAATGGCTGTGCCTGCTCATGATGAGAGGGATTTTGCATTTGCCAAAAAGTATGGAATTAAGATTACTCAATCTATCGCTCCACTTTTTGGTTCCTTTGCTGATGTTCAGGATGATCAGACTATAAGTTGTTTTACAGAAAAATGAGTGCTGGTAAATTCAGGTGATTTTACGGGATTAACCAGTGATGATGCGATAAAAGCTATGCAAAAATGGTTAAAAGAAAGCTGAATATGATGAGAAAAGAATAATTACAAAATTCAGGACTGGGTTTTCTCACGTCAGAGATATCGAGGAGAGCCGTTTCCGATGGTATTCTGCCCTGAACACGGAACTGTTCCATTGAATGAGTCAGATTTACCTCTTTTGTTACCTGAGGTTGAGAATTATGAGCCGACTGGAACAGAGGAGTGACCACTGGCAGATATTCAAGAATGGATAAATACTACCTGTCCGATCTGCTGAAAGGCTGCGAAACGTGAGTCGAACACAATGCCTGGACGAGCAGGTTCTAGTCGATATTGGCTTCGTTATATGGATCCGAAAAATGCAGATGCTTTGGTCAGCGAAAATGCGGAGAAATACCGATGAAATGTGGATGTTTATGTGGGAGGTGCTGAACATATCACTAGACATATGATTTATGCGAGATTTTGGCAGAAATTCCTTTTTGATATTGGAGTTGTTAGTCAGGAAGAGCCTTTTCAGAGATATGAAAAAGTCTGACTGATAATGGCGGAAGATGGTCGTAAAATGTCCAAGAGACGAGGTAATACCGTCAATCCTGATGATGTGATCGCGGAATATGGAGCGGATGCTTTCAGAGTATATGAGATGTTTATGGGACCATTTGATCAGTATATTTCGTGGAATACGAACGGTTTGAAGGGGGTGAAAAAGTTTCTGGACAAGGTGATTGCGTTGTGGGAGAAGGTGGAATCTGATATTTCTACTCCGCCAGATGTGGAAACTCTGCTTCATAAGACTATCAAAAAAACGACAGAAGATATCGATGCTTTCAGGTTTAATACTACGATTTCGCAGTTTATGATACTGGTAAATAGGCTGACCGAGCTGGACAATATAAATCGTGAGGTATTTCAGACTTTTATTACTCTTTTGGCACCATTTGCACCGCATTTGTCTGAGGAATTCTGGTCTTTGCTCGGCAATGAATTCAGTATCTTCAAGAATGCTCAACGACCACAGCGAGATGAAAAAAAACTGGCTTCCGATATGGTAAAGTTGGCTATTCAATTCAATGGTAAGGTTCGTGGTACGGTGGAGGTTTCGCCAAGTGCGAATCAGGATGAAGTGATGGCTTTGATCAAGTGAGATGAAAAATTGAATGGGTATCTTTCGAGTGGTGAGGTTAGAAAGGTGATTTATGTGTCAGGAAAAATTATGAATGTGGTGGTAGGATAAATAGTCAAAACTTTATTTACAAAATCTCTTGATTTTTAAATAGAAAAAAGTAATAAAAGGCTGAATATGATTTTCTATTTTTATTGCTTTTTGGGATAAATAATGACCGAAATCTGAGAAATTATCAAATGAAGTGAGTTCTTTCCTAGCTCATTAGAAATATGTAAGCCAGAGGTAAAAAAACTGTTTTATCTCGGCAATCTGGATTTGCTCCACAAAAAGAAACTAGGTATTGTCTGACCGAGGATTATGTCGCAGTATGCTGATCAGGTTTTAGAAGCGTTTTTTGAGCAGGGGAAAAATAGCGACTTGATTACCGTTTCAGGTTTAGCCAGATGAGTCGATCAAAAATGCCATACTTTGTCTCTAAAATATAATATTCCGACTATCGCAGTGCTGGGATGAGGGATTAGACGTTATCTCAAAACAAGTGATCGTCATCTAATTTTAGAGATTATAGAAAAATGATGATTGATACTCTCAGAGTTTGAAGCGGATTTCGAGCCGACAAAGTGGAGTTTTCCTATGAGGAATAGAATTATTGCTGGTCTGAGTGATTCTATATTTTTGCCTGAGGCGAGAGAGGGTAGTGGTAGCTTGATAACCGTAGATTATGCTTTAAATATGAAAAAGCCAGTTTTTGTCGCTCCAAATCAGTTATTTACCCCAAACGCTTTGGGAAGTAACCAATTGTTATCGGGTGGGAAATGTCAGTTATTATCTAACTTTTCTCAGATTTTAGAAATCTTTAATATGAGAGGTGTTTGACAGTTTAGAGACAAATTAGACGAGATATTGAAATCATTGACTGATACAGAAAAACAAGTTTTTCAATTGGTGCAGCGTTATCATAACCAAGAGTTATCAACTCGAAATATACCTTGAGACCTAGATTTTTGAAATATAATTATGTGTTTAACTATGCTGGAGATGAAATGAATAATTAGACAAAGTTGACCAGGAATGTACATCGTATCTTAATTGCTAACCAAAGGTTATCATAAAATAAAAAAAAGCTGTTGCTTTTGTTTTTAATATTCGTACAAGTTGAACTGACACAGCAAACAGGGCTGTCGAGGTGCAGTGATTCAGCTTATCGCAGTTTTGCGGTATGAAACTTTGTTTCATTTTATTTCTTATTTTTTTATTATCAGTATGAATGATATTAGAGCCGTCTTTGATATTTGAAATGAGTCGATCAGGGCAGTTGTATTCTGAAAGGATAACAATAAGGATGTCGTTCTGGCAAAACAAACTGAAGTGATGCAGGGGATGAGAAAGGGGAAAATTTTGGATATGGAAGCTTTTACGTCGACGTTAAATAAGGTACTGGATGGTTTTATCAGAAAATTGGGAGGAGATTTTATAGATAGGGTGTATGTATGAGTTTCTCATCCAGAGATGATCGTAAATAGAATTGTCGAAGGGAAACGTATTATGACAGAAGAAGTTTGAGATGCTGATGTTGAGCATTTGTCTCGTATTGTCTCAGAAATTGCCTTAATTAATAATTATGAAATCATTAAAATTGTGCCAGTTGCGTGGATTATTGATGAACAATTTAGGGAAAAAGATCCAATTGGATTAAAGTGTAAGAAACTTGAATTACAGGCGGATGTATTTTTGATCCCCAAAAATTTTTATAACGCATTGATGGATATTTTCGACAAAAAGCTCGGAATAGAGATAGCAGATTTGATCCCAAATATTTTGGCAGCCAGCGAAATTGTAATGGATTATGATCAAAAAGATTTATGAACTATTCTGATTGACATTGGTAAAAATCAAACCAGTTATGTAATATATGAAGATGGTTTCCCTCTATGATATGGAACAATAGGTCTTGGATGAGAAAATGTAACAAAAGATATTTCCATAGGGATGCAGGTTGACATCAAAGAAGCTGAAGAAATTAAAAAAACTACATGAGTTGTCGTTATCGATCCATCTACAAAATATGAGACTTCCTTAGATATGAATTTTCTCACAGAGATTATCTCTGCTAGATATGAGCAGATATTTGATAGAATCAATTCTCATCTGAAGAGTTTAGATAAAGACGGACGTCTACCATGATGAATTCTTTTGCTCGGTGGATGATCCAAAATACAGCATTTAGAGTATTTCGCAAAGGATATGTTCAAATTAGCGGCATTTTATGGCAAAGATAATGTGGTAAACCTATGAGATATCTCCAATAATGTGCAGTTTCTAAATGTACTAGGATGTTATTATCGATCACAAAAATATGAGTGAGAGTGAGGTAGGGTAAACTTTCCAGTTAATTTCGGCAAAATTTGAACAAAAATTAAAGATTTCTTCGGTAATCTATTCTAAATAAACAAATAAAAATCAGACTTTTTTCTTTATTTTATCATTATTATTGACCATGACAACACAAGAGCCAATGATGTACCAAAACATTGTTCAGGAGTATGTTCCAGATTTCGTTCCTTGAGCCAAGATAAAAGTGCTCGGAATTTGATGATGTGGAAATAAATCGATAGATAGGATGATCATAGAGTGACTGGATAATATCGAATTTGTAGCTATCAATACTGATGCTCAAGATTTATCTGTAAATCACGCTCAGATTAAAGTTAATATTGGATTGAATTTAACCAAATGACTATGAGCAGGAGGAGAGCCTGATATTGGTAGAAAAGCAGCAGAAGAATCTGAATCAGAGATCAAAGAAGCACTTAAGGATACGGATATGGTGTTTATCACGGCAGGAATGTGATGATGAACGGGGACAGGTGCGGCTCCAGTTATCGCAAATATCGCTAGAAGTATGGGAATATTGACTATTGGTATCGTCACTAAACCATTTGGTTTTGAATGAAAGAAGAGAGCAGCCAATGCAGAAGAAGGTTTACTCAAGATAAAAGAGGCGGTAGATACGTTGATTGTTATTCCAAATGATAGACTTTTGGCAGTATGCGACAAGAAAACAACTATGCCACAGGCATTTGCGATGATTGATAAAATTCTCTATCTGGGAGTACAGTGAATTTCAGATATTATTATCAGACCTGGAATGGTAAATATTGACTTTGAAGATGTAAAAAGAGCGATGTCTAACTCAGGAAATGCACTTCTTGGAATAGGATATTGAACAGGTGAGAAAAGAACAGTTGAGGCAGCTAGGAGAGCAATCGAGAACCCACTATTGGAGACAAATTTAGATGGAGCAAAAAAGATTATATTTGTAGTTGCATGAGGTGTAGATTTGACGCTTTTTGAGGTGCAAGAAGCTTCAGCAATTATAGAAGATATCAAAGATCCAGATGCGGAAATCTTCTGGGGTATGACAATTGATGAAGATTTTGAAGATGAAGTTAAGGTTACCATCATTGCAACAGGTTTTGAAGTACAAAAGGACGAACAACCTAGAACAGCAAAAAGTATGGATATGTTCGGACAGAGACAAAAGACTTCAGCATCAAAAAACGCTTTTACTGATGTTTTACAGTGAGCTTCTCCAAAAACTGCATATAGTACGAGATGAAACAATCAACCAGCCTTTGATCATAGAGAAGTTTATTCAGAACAAGAAGAATTAGCAGAAAAACCAATCTTTCAGCTGGAACCAAAAGATGACGAAGAAACTCCAGCATTTATGGCAAAGAGATTGCATAATACTAATTAAAAATTTGCATTTTTGAGATAAAATTAGTACAATTAGAGGTGTTTTATCATCTCTTTTTTGTTTAGATGCAGAAATTATTATGAAAAATATCACTTTCGTTGGTCGTTATCAGCTTTTTAGGCTGTTTTTGAACTTTTGCTTTTGAGGGATTTTGGAAAGAGAGTGGAATTTTTAATCAAGATCCAGATAAGGTAATTAGTACAGACTGATATGACGAAAATCCTTTTAGGGAAGGTATGAAATATTCTATATCAGATGGAGATAAGGAGGCAGTAGAAGGAGTCTATAATAATGATATGAGTGCCTTTGGCAAACATGGAGATGCTATCACAGAAATGATGTGAATTATCCAATGAATTGTGAATTATGCACTTGGGTTTTTAGCTTTAATTGCTCTAGTTTATCTGGTTTATCATGGCTTTTTGGTACTTACTGCTGGAGGTGATGATAATAAGGTGAAAAAAGGTCAAAAGGGGATTAGGACGGCAGCAATTGCTATCGCTGGAATTTGATCTTCTTGGGCAATAATTAGTGTTATTTTGTGGTTTATTGACTTTTTAATAAATAATTAGGCTTTATCTGATATTTACAAAAAAAATGAAAAAAAATCTGATTGCTCTATTCATTACATTCTGCTTGACCACGTCATTTTTGTTCGCTCAGAATCTTGAGAATATTGATTTTCCATATACAACATCTAACACAAAAAGTGATGATGTATTATCTATGATAACTGGGAATGTATTGCAAGAAAATGGAATTTTATTCCAACTGTTGGGGGTTTTCGGTTTTGATGCTACAGAACCTTGACCAATAGCACTTATTTATGTTAGAACTATCATCAATTTACTTCTTTGATTGACCAGTTTTGTAGCCTTGATTATAGTAATATATACTTTTTATTTGATGTTTTTTTCGGATGATGCCAAGTGAATGGAAACTGTCAAAAAAAACTTGAAATGAGTTGCAATTGCTCTGGTGATTTTAGGATTTTCGCGAGTGATAGTCAGCTTTATCTTTAACTTTTATAAAACACAAATTTAATGGATTTATCTTTCTTTGATCAAAAAAATATTCAAAAAACTTCCTCAGATAATGTCTTCAATACTGAGACAATGTTGCCTGTATCTGAAATCCGTGATGGAATTGTGATTCTCAAAGATGGAGGACTTCGCTGAATACTGAAAGTTGACGGCGTAAATTTAGATTTGAAAAACTCTGATGAACTTGAGGTAATTTTAGAGCAATATAAGAGATTTTTGAATTGACTGGATTTTCCTATTCAAATCTTAGCTCGTAATACATATTTAGATTTGACTGATTATCTAGAATATATTAGAAATAATGTGTCATGAATTGATAATCCAGCCCTCAAAGAGCAGTCTCAGAGTTATCTATCTTTTCTCGAATGAATCGATAATCAGCAGTGATTAGTTTATGTGAAGGAATTTTACGTGATTGTGCCGTATTATGCGGAAAAAGATGATAATAAACAGGTAAATAAAACTTGGCGAGAGAAAATTTTAAATGTGTTAAACTCAAAAGACAATGTGGAACAGGTGGTATCTAGATATAGGAGTTTTCTAAAAAATCAAAAACAGCTGGAAACTAGACTAAATCTCGTACAAGATGGTTTAATATCGCTTAGAATGCAGGCAGAAATGCTCTGAACAAATGATGTAGTGTCTCTACTTTTCCGTATGTATAACCCATTACTTGATGCATCTCAGGCTAAATTCGCTGAATAAACTATAAAATACGACGAATTACTCTACAATATCTTGCATTTCATAAAATTCAAGTAGGTCTTTTTCCATTACTTTTTTCCCGACTTTAATCTTCATTCAGCAGTCTTCACCTGCTAAAACTTCTTTAACCTGATCTTTATTTCTCTGGAGAGAGAGAATCTCACCATTTGCAATAATATCTTCACCTCTATGAACTCTAAATTTGAGCTTATTTTTTACTTTTCCTTCAATAACCATTCCTCCAATCGTCATTTCTCTGGTCTCAGTGAAGAAAATACCTAAGACTTCGAGCTTTCCAACTGTCACTTCTTCTTGTTCGATTTCGATCATTCATTGAAGTAGATTTGATAGATAATTAGTCAGTTCATAGATAATATCAAATGATTTGATTTCAACTTTTTGCTGTTCAGCTTTCTTTTTTAATAAAGCATTGATTGAAACATTAAATCAAATCAAAAGAGCTTTAGAAACCTGAGCTAATCCAAGATCACTTTCAGAAAAATGTCCTACATCGTTGTGGATAATTTTGATTACGACGTTCTTTGGTAAAGTAAGACCTTGTACAGCCTGAATAAGTGCTTCTAAACTGGAGGCTCCTTCAGCTTTCAAAATCAGCTTTAATTCAGAGGTTTTGTCATTAGCCTTGAGCTGAGTAAGGAATGACTGAACAGCAGATTCTCATCTATTACTGGCTTCTTGTTCTTGGATTTTTGCAATTTTACTTTGGGCTTCTTTTTCATTTTGGATAACTTCCACTATTCTACCAGCTTCTGGTAATTCAGAAAATCATAATACCTGTACAGGCTCTCATCATACAGCTTTTGTAATAGGCATACCTTTCCAGTCGTGCATTCTTTTAATTTTGCCATATGTATTGTAAGCCAAGATAATATTTCCCATCTGCAAAGTTCCAGTAAGTACAATAAGACTCGCAACTACTCACTGTTTGGCATCTTTGTACGAATCTACAACTACTCATACAGCTGCACGATTTGGATTATATTTTAGTTCGAGCATTTCAGACTGTAAAAGTACTTGTTCTAGTAGTTTATCAATTCATTCTCCAGTTTTAGAGGAAATTCAGATTATTGGTGTATCTCCTCATCGTTGTTCTGGAGTCAATCCTTGAGCAGCAATATCTGAGATAATTTGGTCAGTATTTTTTCCTGGTTTATCGATTTTTGTAATAGCTATAATAATAGGTACTCATGCGGCCTTAGCGTGATTTATAGATTCTATAGTCTGAGGCATTACGCTATCGTCAGCAGCGATAACTATTACAGCAATATTTGTCAGTTTTGCACCTCTAGCTCTGAGTGAAGTAAACAGTTCATGTCCTGGAGTATCAATAAAAGTTATCCTTTGTTTATTGTATTCTACGACAGATGCACCGATAGACTGAGTAATTCCTCCTGCTTCTCACTCTGCAACTCACGTTTTCCTCAGATAATCTAGTAGGCTAGTCTTACCATGATCTACGTGTCACATAACAGTTACGATAGGAGCTCTCTCTACCAAAGTAGGGGAGTCTTTGTCCATATCTAGGATTTTTTGTAGATCTCAACTCATAAAACTCTCCATATCTAGTTTGGTCTCATTCTTTTTTATTTCTACATTAAATTCACTGGCGATGAGTGATGCAGTATCAAAATCAAGAGATGATGTAATACCAGTCATAATCTTGTTTTCCATCAGTTTTTTCATCACGTCAACCAAAGGTACTCACATTTTTTCAGAAAACTCCTTCACAGTGATCTTATCATCCATAAATAATTCAGATTTTTTTACTAGATTTGCTGAAGTTGCTGCTTCTTTTTCGACTTTTTTTACTTTATCTAAATGCTGCACCTTCCTCTCATTTTGAGATGGTTTCTCTGGTCTGTGAGCGGTAGAATGAGGTCTAGAACGGTTATCAGATGCTGTGTATCATTTTGCTCTGGCAGCATCAAAAAGATCAGAAGAAGTCACGCTTTTTTCTTTTTTTGTATAAGTACTAGGCTGTATACTTACATTTCATGTTGCTTTTCTTTGTGGTTGATGTGATTTATCTCCTGGTCTATTTCCTGGGTTTCATCATTGGTTTCATCATGGTTTATTTTCCAGTTTGTCATCTGATCTTCCTCATCTGTTAGTCTGCTGATTGGTATTACTTGTGCTGCCTTGGTGTGATTTTTGTGAAGCAGACCTGAAAATATCAACTTTTGATATACTATTTGATTCTTCTTTTTTTCAAAAATATTCATTGATATCTATCTTTTCTTTGACTGGTTCTTCTTTTTTACCAAAACCGAGACCTGAGAGAAATCCACCTCCACCTCCTAGAATCTCATCTGATTTAAGTATTTTTTCGGTTTGTTTCGGCTGTTTAGCTGTCATAAAATTTTTCTAAAAGATAAAAAACTCTGATGTAAACCTATGGATTTACCTGAGAAATGCAAGAGAATTACTCAAAACCGTGAGATTTTACCTTCTGAATGAGTTCTAATCAGCCTTCTTTTTCTATTTTTCAGTCTTTGAGTACGATAGCTTGATCGATAGGAATGTAGTCTAGAATTGAGAAAATGTGGGTAATAATAATGAAGGTATTTTCTGGTGAATTGATCTGAGACAGAAACTCAGCCACAGATCTAAATGCATCCACATCCAGTCAACTATCAATCTCATCTAAAATTATATATTTTGGCTTCAAAAGCTGGATCTGAAGTATCTCAAACTTTCTCCTTTCTCATCAGCTAAATCATACATTCAAATCTCTCCATAAAAATTCTTTGGATAGGCTCAATTCTGAGAGTATTGGTTCAATTAGCCCTTTAAATTCCATAAATGTCGTAGGCTTGTTTTGTGTCTGGTCATAAATACCTTTCAAAAATTCAAAAAGCTTAATTCACGGTATCTCAGGAATATGCTGAAATGCCAGAAAAATACCTTTTTTAGCTCTTTTGTCAGGAGTCGAATTAGTTATATCTTCTCAGTCTGTGTCAATCTCTCCTTGTGTAATTTGGTAATTTGGATGCCCCATTAGAGTGAGAGCGAGAGATGACTTTCAGCTTCAGTTCTTCCCTAGGATTGCATAATTTTTGCCAATTTCAAAAGAAAAAGAAAGCTGATTCAGAATTTTCTTCTCTTTTATTTGTACTGAGAGATTTGAGATGGTTAGCATTATGATTTGTAATTATAATTAAGAATTAAACGATAATATATGTAATTCGTGATAGTTTTCAAGCTTAAAAAAAGAGCAGATATCAGATATATAACTGCTCTTAAGAATTTAAGGTGTGTTTATCCGCTTGATTTGAATAACATTATCTGTTTTTCCGTCTTTTATGGATAAAACTTTCCCAGATTTGTTTTTAAATCTGACCTTTAGGTGTTTGATCTCACCTATATTTAAATTTTTAACGTCAATCCAATTCTTTTTATTTGAACTTTGAACGGATTGGACGTTGTTCGTCCCGTCCCAAGAGATTTCATAGTAAATATTTGCTAATTTATCACTGGGGATACTCATAGCTTTGCCAGTTTGGGGATCTACTATGGATACATCTATCCAGAATTTATTCCAAGCGTCAAAGGCTGTGGATGCCTTTATTCCGTCAATAGTGATTCTAGCAGTGTATGGATCAGATGATCTTGTCGTCGAGGGTGTATTAGATATTGTAACGTAGGGAAAGATTTTTCCTAGGTATGTGATATCATTATCAGATGTACCACCGTTGTTCCCCCCATTATCCCCATTACCACTGCCTCCGCCAGTTTCACCTCCAGAATTACCTCCAGATCCATAATAATTTGGACCAATGATTGTGGTTTTGCTGTGATTATCATAATCACATGCCGATATTAAACCAATTATAAAGCACATTATAAGTGCAATGTGAATGTTTTTACACATAATTTATATTCCTGTATTCGTTTTTTTAATTATTTGTTATATATGACTACTATTATACACATTTTTTTGAAAAAATCAAGAGGAAATTTAGTTATTTTATTTGCAATGACTATGAAAACTTGTATAAATACGTGATTTTTACTTTTTATCATCAAATAAAAAAATGCAAAAACGTTTATTCGCAGTGTTTGCTCTGATGGGAATGCTTATTCTAACTGGTTGCTGACCAGCAGTAGAGAATACCACAAACCCAACTACTCAGTCTACACCTGCAATTACTATCGCAAACGGAGACACTATTCAGATTTCTTATCTATTTTCTTTGCCAGGAAATGTGGAATATGATAGAGGAGAGACAGCCATTGTTGCTGGGGATAATCAACAATTATTTTGATACATCTCTTTTCTAAATGCAAAAGTATGAGATACACTTCGCTGAGAGCTCACTCCAGAGGATACAAATCTCTGAGATCAATATGATGTCAGGGAAAAACAGTCTCTCGCAAAAATATATTTCGATGAATTATGAGTTGTGCCAACTATCGGTGCGAATGTATACTTTAACGGTATATGAACTGGTGAAATTATATCTTCAGAAATGATTGATGATTCAAGCTATTATTTGATAGATTTCAATTCTCCAGAAACATATAAAAATCTGACTTATGAGATCACAATACTAGATATCCAGAAGTAATCTTATTTTTCCGATGTATTTTATTTCTTTATTTATAATAAATATGCATAAAAAGGCTGGTTTGGGGAAGTATCTTTTCTCTCTAAAACACATTATGGTGGCTCCGAAGCTATTATCTGTGCTTCATACTATTGCACAGGCTTGTATTCTGATCACAGCACTTGTAATCCTAATCGCTGCAGTGAAAAATGGGATTATGTATGGCGTATTGGCACTTTTCGGCTGTATTGTGTGAGTACCGATTGCTTCACTTTTTGTTAGAGCTTATTTTGAGCTGATTATGGTACCATTTTCTCTGGCAAAAAATGTTCGCAAGATCAAAAAATGACTGTTTGGCTGCGAATGTGATGGCGGATGCTGTGGAGATGAGATGGATATGACTGATTTTAGTCCTGATATGCTGGAGGCAATCTTCGCTGGAGAGGCTACATTTGCAGAAGAAACTCCATCAGAACCACTAAGAAATCATAAAATCCCTGAGAAGAAAAAAGAAGTTAAAGAAGTAAAAAAAGAGACAAAAAAAGCTGTCTCTGCCACAAAATCATCTAAAAAAGTTAGCTCAGTTAAAGACGCAAAAGTTGTCAAGAAACCAGCAAAAGGTCTCTCTAAAAACTAAATTGCTAGTCGTTAACTATACAAAAAAGCTGATCGATATGTACGGTATGGTCAGCTTTTTTATCTTTTTAAAATTCAGATATAATGGCTAAGGTTTTTGGATTAGGTCAGGTTCTAAAAGGGAAATCCTCTGGAACGGTGTATCATTTAATCTTCGATAGACATTTTAATACGTTAGTCTGCCAGTTTATAGGGCTAGAGGCGTAGATTTTTCCATCAGTATTTCAGTATCTGGAGAGCTGGTTTATGGTATGGTATCATCATAGATAATTATTATTTAGTGTATGGGCAATTAGTCTAGCTCATTCATACGGACTTCAGTATGCAATTCTATCTCAGCGATCATTATTTCAGACATTTCATATATTATTTGAGGTAGAGAGATAGTTACCGAGCGTAGATTCTGCAAAAGCGACACAAATAACCATATCTCTATCAATATTCGTATCTTGAACTACAGTATCTCGAAAATTTATATCTCTATAAATACCTTTTGCATATGAATTTAGGAAGTATTGGCTTCTCTCGTTTACCGTGTTTCACTCAGCGAATTTTAGAGTAGATACATCGATAGGTCTTACTAGGTTATCACTGAGATATTTTAGTCTATAGTCATTTGGCAGGGTGTTTTCTCGATCAGTGATAACGCTCAAGTCTAATACACTCAGAGGATCAATGGCTAGTCAATATCTGAAAACACCAAATGTAAGATTTTCGCCCTCAGATATAAATCCAGCTCATGAAGTTCATGGCTCTCATCAGCTATATCAGATAATCTCTCATCTACTAACAATGTCTCAAGGGTGAACTAATATCTGATTTAAATACTGATAAATCGTGACATATCAGTCCTGATGTATGATCATAATCCAGCTAATACTATCCATATTGTCGAAAACATGATAAACTACGCCATCTCTAGCTGAATGTACAGGTGTTCTTTGCTCTGCTTTGATTTGAATTGCCTCGAAAGGAAAGCCATTTTGCAATTGAAACTCATCATCATGATAATAACGAGAGATTTCAGTGATTGGATAGAGTGGCCAAGCAAGATCGCTCATAGTAGAGGAGTTTTTAGCATCAGGCATTCATGAGAGGTTCTCGATCTTACCTGCGATATCTGAGGCTGACTTAAAGTTTTTCTTAACTATTTCATCCAAAAATGCGTGCATTGATAAATAAACGTCTCTTTTGCTGGCAAATATTTGCTCTATAATTGCTGTATTAGCTTCTTGTTTGTTTTTGTACATTTCGATAAAACTGATTAGATATTGTTTCTTTTGTTGTAGTTTTTCTAACTCTTCATTGTATGTATATAGAGTAGTCTGTACCTGCTGTTTGAGCTGTCATAACTTGGTAAGTAAACCTAGATTCTGATTTTCTGAGGTATTTGCCTGTAAAATTATATCCGAAAGTTGCGTGGTTAGTAAAGCTGTGATATCCAGTCATACGAGAGTTTGTGATATATTCTGAGAATTGAGGAGCAGTTTTATATCGTCTATTTCATTGTTTTCCTGGTTGTAAACTTGTAATTCCATTTTATATAGGAGATTCAAATAGTCAGAAAGATAGTTTTTTGCGGTTGATGATGAGTTTCTTAGAGATTGAAGCTCTTCAATTAAAGCTTTCATCTGTGTCTGATAAATACTTAGCTTCTGAATTGATGAAGTGATAGAGTCTGTAGCAATATTGATACTATTTATTACGCGTACTATTTCATCTCTTGCCTCTCTATATTTCGCATCCAGATTGGGATTTTTGGCTCTTTCAATATCGTCAAGTGCAAAAAGCTCTTGGGTAATCTCATCTATTCAATTTTTGAGAGATCTTACCGATTGAAGTGCTAGCTCGCTTTGAGTTAGTGGTTCCGCTTTGGCTATTGGTAAAAAATATGGGGTGATGAGCATAAAAAGAAAGAAAAGTCTGATTTTTTTCATCTGTTCAGTTTGAGAAATAAAGTAAGTACTCTTATTTTAAGCATTTTCTGTAAAAAAGCGAAATTTAAAATAATATAGAGATAGGTTGCGGTTGACTTTTCTACTGAAAACTGTATTTATATTGCAGGTTTAGGAAGTTTAAAATAAGTATTTTAGTTTGTTTTAAGGTTTGTGATGTACAATATTATTATTTGTTCTTATGATGCCGCTTTAATTCCGACTCAGGGCAGTGCATGAGCTGTGTGCTGGGATTTGTGCTGTAGCGAAGATTTTTCAGTGAATGCTGGTCAAATCACTATGGTATGAAGCGGTGTAAAAACCTACCTTCCAGAGGGCCGGTGAGCTAGAATATATGCTAGAAGTTCTTTACCGACTAAAATGTGACTTATGCTGGCAAATGGAGTAGCGGTAATTGACTCAGATTACAGATGAGAATACCGTTTGCAATTTTATAATCGAACAAATGAAATTGTGCAAATAAAAAAGGGGACTAGACTCGCTCAGATAGAATTCTTTCAGTATTGAAGGCAAAAAGAACGGTTAGAACCTGAAATCTTAGTAGATTCAGAAATTTATAAAGTTTTTGCAGAGAAATTCCCTACGGATAGGTGAGAATGAGGTATTTGAAGTACGTGATTGTAATTATAATTATAACATAGTTCAATATTTTTTGATGAGTATCTCGAGTGTTTGTGTCAGTTCTGGAAATGATTTTTTAGTCAGATCCTTTAATCTATTGATAGATGAATTATGTTTTCCAGCTTTAATTATAGGGGTGATGTTGGTCAGACTTAGTGTTTTTTGATTTTGTCTTATAGCTTTTAGAATTAGAGTATCGATATAATTTTGATTGGATGGTGAAGGATTGTATAGACATTCTAGCATGGCTAGCTCTAGATTGGCATAAACAATATTATTTCATTTAATTCTGAGTTTATTGGTCTGTTTATGTAGTACTGGAAAGATATTTTTGCCTTTGGATGAATATGTTTTAAAATTCACTTTTTTGTCGAAAATTACAGTCTCTATGGCTTGTTTCTTACCGTTAAAAACTATAATTTCTTCTGGTATAGTAATATTGGAATAATGAAGCTGAAATTCTAGTGCGGTTAGTCATCATATATATCGATTATTTCAGCATGAATTATCACAGTGATCTTTGAGTAATGTCCAGTATTGTTGTTCTTCGATAAGTTCATTGTCTGTATCTTTGTTTGGATCTATAATGTAGAGAATATCTTTTTTTAAGCTAATAATGTATCATTTATTTCTGAGTTGATAGGTGAGTTTGTAAATTCTAGATTCACTCAATTTTTCATCAAAACAAGACAATAAAATCTCTTTAAACTCTGATAAAAGGATGACAGAGTATTGTTTTTTTTGTAATTTATGGATAATTAAGTCCAAAGCAGAGGTCGACATTTGCTTTTTTAAGATTGATAAAATGCTGATAAAATTTCTAATGATTTGCCTTAAAAAATCAAGTGATTTTTCCAAAAAATTTGAATGATTTTTCTCTTGAAATAGCTTATGCTAATCGTACAAGTCTTTGAGTTGGTGTATGTTATTGTTTTATTTTCACTTTCATCTGACGGTATGGTAATTCAGAACTCACTTCTCGATATGCAGAGCATCGCTATGAGAAATGTAGATTGGGGAGTAGCAAAGGCTAATTTTATAGATATGTGAAATTCTACATATGAAGTAACCGTTGAGGTGAGTAGTCAAAAGTTTCTAGTGAATGTAGTGAGAAGTTTAGATGATATATTAGCATTTGAAATCATTGCTGTTAAATGATTTATGGAGATTACAATTAAGGTTATTGAATGTCTAAAAAAATTAGTCCAACACCTGCGAGAGATGTTAGACTAAACTATATTTACTATCTAGATTGCGGGTTTAACCTGCTTTTTTTAATCGAATTTTATCTTATTTAATCCATCACTAATTTGTTGTTGTGCCTGATTTTGTAGATCTTGATTGAGTTTGTCTACTCCAGAATTATACTGATTTTTGGCTTCTGTAAGAGCTTGGTTTGCGGTTGCTTTCGCCTTATCTTTTAGAATTTCAGCATTATCTTTGACAGTTTCCCATCCATCATTTAAACTATCTTTTCCAGAAGCAAACGCTTTATCTAATAATTCTTGTTTATCTGCTGGTATCTCAACTGGGATATTTACTGATGGCAGTTTAGGAGAAATATTGATAGTGCAGGCAGTCAAAAAAGGTAATAAAAGCAGAGAAAAAAGACTGAAATATCTCATAATTTAATCGTTAAAATATAAAACTAAATAATGGATGTGATTTTTGTATCTTTCCCCTGTGCAGAAGTATCAGATCATCCGCCTTTGAGTTGGAATTTCTGAGTTATAGATTTGGCAGATATGCTTCAATCAGTCAAGATTAAATAAGTTCAATCTGTAGTATATGCTAAAATAGTGTTTGTATCTGGGAAATATTGTCTCAGTAAAGAGGGGAGTGGTTTGAAATTGGTTCACTCTGGCAATTCTAGAATTGTGTCAAAATTAGCATTTTTTCTCTTTTTTATCGAGTCTAAAAGCTGGCTTAGAACTTTATTTTCTAAAGATTCACTATGAGATTTTAGTAGCTCAAGTTCTTTGAGTAATTTAGTTATCTTATCTCATATCTGGGTGCTAGATTTTACATCTAAAATCTGAATTTGACTATTCAAAATATCTTGGTCAGTGTGTAATTTCTCTATTACTTTTGGTCAGGTGTAAGCTATTATTCTTTTGATCCCTGAGGCTACAGCTTCCTGAGAAATAATTGTAAAGGCTCAGATTTCACGAGTATTAGATACATGTGTCCCTCAGCATAATTCCGCAGAAATACAATCTTCATCTCTATGAATGCGGATCAAACGTACACTGTCTCAGTATTTTTCCTCAAAAAATGCCTTTGCACCGAGTTTAGTCGCCTCATCAAAAGATATCTCAGTGAGAGAAACAGGCAATGCCTCATAAATCCAGTCGTTAATCCAAGTTTCTATCTCTTTTAGTTGCTCATAAGATAAAAGAGCATCTGTATAAAAATCAAAACGCAAAAAATCGCTATCAACCAGTGATCCTGCCTGCTTTGTATTTGGGAAATATTTGGTCAATGCAGTATGCAAGAGGTGAGTCGCAGTATGTGCCCTCATCTTCGCATATCTCTGCGGAGAATCGATAACTAATCTCATAAAATTTAATGTAAATGTTAAAATTATTCAACTATAGTAGGTGCTAGGTCGACAACTGGTAATTCTACACTTTGACCAGTGATTTCTATAACTTCACCTTCTTCTAATCATTCTAAATTTACTTCTTGTCATTCTGAACTTGATCCAGAATCCAGATTGGTATTATTCTCTTGAGTTACGGTAGTTACGGTTGTATCTGGTGTGTCATTATTTGACTGAAAAAAAGATGGAATAGATGCGATAAATCAGATAGCAGTCGTGATAATGAAAAATACAACTACGAGTCGAGTAATGATCTTTTGAGTTTTTTTAGTCGCCATGAAATTTAAATAAAAAAAGGAATAAAAGTCAGACTTTTTTTATATTTTTTACTCTTGTTTTCAAGCTGAAAAAGAATAAAAATCTGAATAATAATTTTAGATTTAATAATCAAGAAATAAATAATGGTAAGTCTCGATAATCCAGAACTATCATTTCAGGATGAAACTTATAGAGAATTATTAACTACAAGGCAAGATCTTGATAGCCTAAAATCAGATATTGAGCAAATTCATGAAGTGACCAAAATTTTAAAAGAGAAATGGAGAGATGAGTGGGAAAACTTAGAATCTGGCATAATTAAGCCAAGTCTGGAATCTTATGCCTTCGCCAGAGAGGGGATTGAGTATTTTAATGATGATATCATATATCCAGTTCCAGCATACGGAAAATTCTTTCCAAGAGAGCGTTATAAATATAATCAGAGAAAGAAAAATCCAGTAGAGACATTATCAGTCAAAAATACTAGATATTTCGCAATTTCAGACTATGATGCCTGAACATTTTATGTGATAGATCGTGAGGATGACCGCGTGATAAGTGCATCGTGGCTACATTTTTCCAAAATCTCTGAAAAAGATATAACTTTTGATAATATTGAGCATAAAACAGGCTGAAAATGAAAGTCTAGTATGGGATTTATGCTGACCAGTGATGAATTTCGTACAAACTCTACAAAAAGATGGGAATGACTCTTTCTCGCGGGACTAGAGCCTTGAATAAATGATAAAGTCGATCAACGTTATATCGCTATTCATCCAGCTTCTAAGTCTACAGCATGATGCCTAGGTATTAACTGTTCTTTGCAGGGTTGAACTGATGTGTTGCCAGCAGAAGTTAAAAATTTAGTATGATGAAGCTTAATCTTTGCTTATTCAGAGACCAATAAGTCTTCCTATCTTAAAAATTCTGCCGTATTTCAGCCTTATTTTACAAAAAAACCTAGTTCACAATATGGAGCTAGGTAAAATCAGATTTTTTTACTTTTTTTTATAATTTAGATATCCTTGATAGAGCTTATTGCCATTACCATCTGGCAATAGTGTGATTGTTCCGTGAATTTTCTCCCAAGTGCCAAAGAAAAAGCATTCTTCATACCAAAACTCACTAAGTGAACCTTTAGAATAATCTTTGATAATATATACGAGAATCTCGTTCTCAAACCATATATCTTCAAATGTATGCTCTTCACTCTCTACACTATCCGCTTGTCCACTAGCAATTCTAAAGAAAATTCTATGTGGTTGGATATCTGGGAAATGTTCTACAACTCTTTGAGTAAGTTCAGTAGTTAGATCGAGTCTTACTTCTTGAGAATTGGTTTCTTGAGCATTAAGCTGTGAGCTACAATGATTGAAGTTGTAAATCGTAGCTATGATGAGGATGATTAATAGAATAGCATATTCAGCTTTTTCTTTTTTTGTTGATTTTTTATTATTTTTCATATTTAAATCCTTGAGTTATTTTTTTAATTTATTCTTTATTATACTGATTTTTTCTAAAAAGTCAATAGATATTTTGTTGCTTTCCCATACCAAAAACATAAAATAGCGAAAAATTTAAACTTTTCAATTAAAAAAGATGAAAAATCTGACATCAAACCAGTTTCGCCAGTTACGAACTGATTTCTGGACTTCCAAAAACCATATAAATCTACCTGAAGCGTCTCTTATCGCAGACAAAGACTCGACTGCACTTTTTAATGTAGCTGGAATGCAACCTATTATCCCGTATCTCATGGGCAAAGAACACCCGCTAGGTAAAAGACTTTTTAATATCCAGAAATGTATACGTACTGTAGATATAGATGAGGTAGGGGATAATTCTCACCTGACATTTTTCGAGATGATGTGAAATTGGTCGCTCTGAGATTATTTCAAAAAAGAAGCGGTTGCTCGATCGCGAGAGTTTCTCACAAAATACATTGAAATAGATCCTCGTAAGATCGCTGTTACTGTATTCGCATGAGACCAAAATGCTCCAAAAGACTCAGAAACTGCTGGATACCGGGAAAGTTGCTTTCAATCGGCTAATATTCCTGCCAAGATCTCCTATCTTCCAGCTGACAATAATTGGCGAAGTCCATGACCTGTCTGACCATGCTGACCAGATACTGAAATCTTTTATCGAGTAGGGGAGTCGGAATTTCCATCTGCGGAAAGCAACGTATGAAATGATGAGAACAACTGGATGGAAATCCGAAATAATGTTTTTATGGAATATTATAGGGATGAAAACTGAAATCTCACGAGACTTAGTAAACAAAATGTAGATACTGGTATGTGATTTGAGAGAATGTGTAGTGTTATTCAGGGGAAATCTTCGGTTTATGACACAGATTTATTTTCGTCTATTATGCAACTTATTCAGAGCAAAACTAGCAAAACTTACTCAGATAATAATAGACGCTTTAGAATTATAGCAGATCATGCTAGGACTGCTTGTATGCTAGTTAATGACTGACTTATTCCGTCAAATATCTGAGCTGGATATGTTCTCAGGATGATTATCAGGCGTATGACCTACAATATTATGCTTCTCAGAGAACTAAATGAGTCAGAATATCAGCTTTTTATTTCTGATTTTTTGGACATCATTCAGAATCTCAGAAATTTTAATAAACTAGAGATTATAAGAGTTGTTACCGATGAAATTAAGCTTTTCCAAAAGACAATACAAAACTGAATGCAAATATTAAATGGACTTCTGAATGAGGCGAGGAATTTGGTCATATCTGGCTTAGATGCATTCAAATTATATGATACATACGGCTTCCCACTGGAACTCACGAGAGAAATCGCTCTTGAACACTGACTATCTATCGATGAGACAGGCTTCAAATTAGAACTTGAAAAGGCAAAAGAAAAATCTCGTCAATCTACGAAAGATATGTTCAAAAAGGGGATAGATCGGTCAAAATACCTCGAGTGAGTCCCTCAAACAGAGTTTATCTGATATGACTGTCATGACTGTGACGATTCGAAAATTATCAAAGAAATTACCTTAGAAAATGGTCAAAAAGTGCTGATTTTCGATAAAACTCCATTTTATCCTGAAATGTGAGGTCAGATGTGAGATTTTGGCTCTATAACTCTAGAAAATGGCGAAATAAAAAAGATCACAAGCGTACAGAAATTTGCAGGTGTGATCTTACATTTTATAGGATAGCCTTTATGCTACATTTTCACTAGGAGCTTCAATACCCAATGCTTCAATTCACTTGTTGAGTAATCTGCTTTCGTTATAATTTAGGTTTTGCTTGTTGGCATATAATTTAACCAAATCTATTTTGTCTTTCAAAGGAATTTCCTTATCTTTTTTGAATTTTTCGAGCATCATTTGGTTTCCTTTTCAGATTCATTTTAGATCTTTCAAATATCTATCAGCCTGAGATACAATAAATGAATTATTAAGCAACTCATCTAGAGTTTTTACTTCTCATTTTACTCCAAACTTTGAAGCTAGGTTTGAAACCACTTCAGAATTAAGACCCAAAAGAGCCTGTTTACCTAGCGAATCTTTCAAATTTAAAAGTTCAATATCTCCTTTATCCTTTACCATTTTGAGATATTTATCTACATTCTCTGCAGTAGCGATCAGTTTTGAGTCAATTTTGCCACCATCTAAAGCTTCTTGAGATTCAACAATTTTCTGTTGATACCTGTCAATTCCTTTTGCAACCATGATTTTTTTGGTATAAAAAGATAAAAAAATCTAATTACTTAAGTATACTATTTAACTCTCTGTTTGTCAAATTTTTTAGCAGGAATATAAATACAGCATTAAATAATTATCCGATGAAGATATTGATAAATTATTAGATGCAGGATTAATTGAAGAAATACCAGATGAAAATTAATTATTCAAGGAGCTAATTTATAGCTCTTTTTTTTAATCTAAGAGTAGAGGAGTAGTCCCCTATTTTATCTTTATGGAAAAATATTCGTTCAAGCTACTTGCGAAGCTAACCCCGCAGAAATTTGCGGGGAAATAGCTAAAAAGTCCGTTCAAAATTGGAGAATAAAAACACAGTAAAAAGGTTGTGGTATCTACTTTGCACAATGTAACCAGGATTGTGCAAGTGTAGACACTTTGTGGCTACCTGTGAGGGAGAAAAATCAACTAAGAGGGAAGTGAGGATTCCTTTGAAATTAGAGGCAAAAAATCGCCCCTTAGGGCGAAGAGGGGGTAAATTGCCCGTAAGGGCAAAAAATTCTCAAGTAGTGCTTGAAAATTAGAGAGATAATAGTAGAATGAAATTGTAAGGTTTAGATTATATAATTTAGTTATGCAAAGATTAGTCTTGAATTTACAGAATTGTTATTGAATAAAAAGCCTGGAAAAAGAACTAGATTTTTCCGATAGTAAAACATTCGCAATTTATGCACCTAATGGTATAATGAAAAGTTCCTTTGCAAAGACTTTTCAGGATTTTTCTGATAATATAGAAACTCACGATTTAATGTTCCCCACTAGAGCAACGATTCGTGAAATTACTCAAGAAAATGGAGAAGGGTTAAATGTAGAGGTGTTTGTTATACACCCATATAAAGATGATTATAAATCTGATAAAATAACAACATTATTGCTTTCTGATGAATTGAAAGAAAGATATCAAACTGTATATCAAAATATAGCACAAAAAGAACAAGGTTTGTTTGAAAAATTAATAGAACTATCAGGTGTATCTAAAAGTAAGATCCAAGAAGAATTATTAAAAAGTTTTCCTGATATAAACGAGGTTATAGATATTATCCTATTAATAGAATGAGAGGTATTAGATAGAAACGATCCAAAATACGAAAATATTAAATATGAAGAAATTTTTAATGATAAAGCATTAGAATTTCTACAAACCCATCAATATATTATTGAACAATATATTAATAAATACAATGAACTTGTAGAGAATTCTCAATATTTATGAAAAGACTTTAATCATTATAGAGCCACAAATTTATGAAAAAGTTTAGACAAATTAAAATTTTTTAGATGATGACACAAACTGAGTTTCCATAATAAAGGTAATTGAACTTATGATACAGATATAATGAATGTAGAAGAGTTTAATATAAAAATTCAAGAAGAAGAAAACTTGCTTTATAATGATCCAACATTAAAAACCACCTTAAGAGACTTAGATAGAGCAATTAAAAATGAACAACTTGAAAAATTGAGAGATTATTTGTTTGATAATAGAGAAATTTTACCTGTATTAACTAACTTAGCCCACTTAAGAAAGCAACTATGGATAGATTATTGTAAAGATAATTTAACAGAATATCAGGAATTATTAGAAGTTATTAAAAATGGGCAAGAAGAAATTCAAGCTATTTTAGAAGATGCACAAAATCAACAACAATGACGAAAAAATGCAATAGTAGAGTTTAATACGAGATTTTCTGTCCCATTTCAATTAAAAGTAGATAATGTTGAAGATATTTTAACGAAAGGAGTAGAACCAAATATTACTTTTGTTTTTGAAGATCAAGACACAGGAGACAGAATAGAAAAAGGTAAAGATAAATTACTGGAAGTTTTAAGCCAGTGAGAAAAAAGGGCATTATACTTATTGAACATAATTTTTGAGATTAATGCTAGAAGGCAACAAGGCACTAATACTTTATTTATCATTGATGATATTGCAGATTCTTTTGATTATAAAAACAAGTATGCGATTATTGAATATTTAAAAGATATTTCAGAAATAAATAATTTTTATCAAATTATTCTTACTCATAATTTTGACTTTTTTAGAACCATACAGGCAAGATTTATAGATAGGTATAATTGTAAAATGGTAATTAAGACAAGGGACAGAATTCTAATAGAAGATGTGGAATGTTTAAAGCCATTTGAATATTTTAAAAAAAATCTACATATAAATAATACGATTTTAATTGCATCAATTCCATTTGTAAGAAATTTAGCCGAATATTCTGGCTATAATGATGAACTTAACAAACTAACCTCACTATTACATATAAAGAATGATACAGATAATTTTACCATTCAAGATTTACAAAGAATATTTAGAATAATTTTGAAAGATAAAAGTAATGTAGTGTTACAAGATCCAACAAAAAAAATAATAAATTTAATTTTTGATTTAGCTGATCAAATTATACAAGATACTACCACAACGATTAAACTAGAAAATAAAATAGTTCTCTCTATTGCTATTAGACTAAAAGCTGAAAAAATTATGATCCAGCAAATAAATGATCAAGAATTTGTTGAATCAATCATACAAAATCAAACTATTGAATTAATTAAAAAATATAAGGAATTATTTTCAAATGAAGTTGAAAATATAAAATTATTGGAGAAAGTAAACTTAATGACTCCAGAAAATATCCATTTAAATTCTTTTATGTATGAACCAATACTTGATATGTCAGATGAATATTTAAAACAATTATATAATGATTTACCAACTGTTTAATAAGTATAACTTTTATTTTATCTATTCTTTTATCTATTCTTTTATCTATTCTTTTATGCTTTACACATTTATGGATTTCTGTGCAGGAATCGGCTGTTGAAGATTATGACTTGAACAAGCATGATTTCAATGTATTGCCTACTCAGAAATTGATCCTAAAGCTGAATATACCTATAAAACTTTCTTTGGGAATAAAGAACAGAACTTTTGAAATTTAATGAAAATAAATCCTGATAATTTGCCAGATTTTGATTTATTGATAGCGTGATTTCCTTGTCAGACTTTCTCAGTTATGGGACAAAGAAAAGGAATGGAAGATCCAAGAGGACAGGTTATTCTTTGAATTAAAAGAATTTTACAGCAAAAAAAGACAAAATATTTTATTCTGGAAAATGTGAAAGGATTAGTAAATCATAATTGATGAAAAACGCTGAAAGATATTCTCGAAATGCTCGATGAAACTGGATATTATGTAAAGCGACAAGTTTTGAATACTAAAGATTATGGATTACCACAATCCAGAGAGAGAATATATTTTCTATGAGTAAGAAAAGATTTATGACCATTTAATGAAAAATTAAAGTTTCCAATGTCAGTAAATCAAGAACCTTTGGAAAATTACTTAATAGAGAATTCATCAAAACATAACTTTTCTAAGACAAGATCTGAAACAATGATCCGTTATCTCAATAACAAATATAATAAATGAGAACTAAGTATTGATGATGTGATAAAAAAAGAATGATGCATTATTGATACAAGACAGTCAGATATTAGGTTTTATCAATGATTTTCTCCAACTTTAAGAAATGGTAGACATTGACTGATATATTCTAAAAATGGGAAATTAAGAGAAATTTCAGGCTTGGAATGATTATTATTGCAGTGAATTCCCTATGAACTTGCAAGTAAAATTATATGAAAACTTCCAGATACTGATTTACTATCTCAAGCATGAAACGCAATGTCCGTAAACGTTATAAAAGCAATATGAGAAATTTTTTTTGATTTTATTTCTTCTATCAATCCACATGGATCCTATACAACTTGGCTCTCAAACCGCAAAACATTGATTTCAGAATGAGTATGAAGTTATAGAGAAATTGAACAATTGGAAACAAGATAATATTGCTAAGTCTTGGCTTCAAGAAATGGGTTATGATCTAGCAAAAATTGAATCAGTAAAAGCTATAAAAATTAAACAGAATTATAAAACTGATGTTCAAGTGCAAATCAAGCTTACTATCAAGTTGAAAGAAGAAATTGATGTGCAGAATATCTCTGTAAAATTAGTTTCGAATGATTCTTGATTTAATCAAGTTGATAAAAGATGATTGATAAAATATCGTGAACTTCGAGAAATCCCTGATGATGTTTTTAACCTTCTGCAATATTTCTGTGGTGAGAAAATACCGTATAAAGAGTGAACAAGAGATGCTAGACGTATGTTTATTACTGAAATGACATCAGAAGAGCAGGATAAAATATTACAATTTTTCAAAGAGAAGAAAATGTTGATTGTAAGTGATATTTTAAGAGGAAGATGTGAGTTTTGTGCTGAACGAATGTTGGTTGTGAAAAAGACCTCTTATTACGAGCGAGTTTTGAAGTCTATCAATGAAGTTATGAATTTTTATGGGAATGGGGAAGTTCTTATTTCTCCACAGGGAAGCCTAAAAATTGGTAAAATTACCATGCAGAGAAAAGGATGAGATTGATGAAGAGAAACTGCAAAAATGTTACAATTCAAAATTGATCCTACAGAGTTATTTTAATTCTTAGAACCTATGAGAAATCTAAAAATCATCACCATTATCAAAACTGAACAAGATACAAGAATCCAAAGATTTTGCCTTAAATTATGAATATGGACAAATGATAGAAATTGTCGTATGAGATAAAATAGTAGAAACTCTCAGCAAATAATTTACCCCCTCTCGAGCGAAAGCGAGTTTTTTGCCTCAAATACTGCCGAACTTCCCAATTCCTTTGAAAAAACTTCTCCCGAACGAATGTACAATCGGCATTGTGCAAAAACGGTAATACTAATTCTTAACTGTATTTTACAATCAAAACGGAGTAGAGGAGTAGTCCTTTATCTGTAATCTTTCGAGTGCGTAGATACCACCCTTCTCAAATATGAAAAAATATTCGTCCAAGCTACTTGCGAAGCGAATGCACAAAGATTTTGTGCAAAGTAGCTAAAAAGTCCGTTCAAAATTGGAGAATAAAAACACAGTAAAAAGGTTGTGGTATCTACTTTGCACAATGTATCTTGTGCAAAGTAAGGATAATTTTTGAAGTTAGTTCTTATCTGGTTTTTCTAAAATTAATTTGATCTTTTATGTACTTTTTAAAATTATAAAGTTTATGAAAATTTGAATATTGACTAAAAATGATATTTTATGACTGAACTTGTTTACTGATGCTTAAATGACGAAAATAGTGGGATATACCTGTTTTAGCCTGTTCAAATTCGATGACTTTAAAACGTGGGAGGTAATTTGTTCGACTCGAAACAAAAAATGCGTGAATTTGAATCGAGCTTCTGGTGATAATTAAGTTTTTTTTATCTTTTTTTGATATAAACTTTATATATTACTGAACAATATTTAATTTCCATTTATAACTTAAAATATACATTTAGCTATCCTTGATAAAATATTTAAGTTTACTTTGCACAATATGTACAATTATTTCACTCTCTCTACCTGTCTTTCAACAACTTCAAAAGAATAAATCCCCAGTGGTTTCATAGTCAAAAAAATCCCAAAGCCCACCAGCGAAATAATCCATAGAATAATCTTAAAAACTCCACTCAGCAGAAAATATAATAAAACTATTACCGCTAGCTGAAATCCCCCGTTCATCTGAGTCTTTTGGAGTAAATTCATCACAAATTCACAGCTGTTTTTGTTTATTGAGCCTTGGGGTTGAAATACTTCCGTCTGCAGGAAGTCTATCGTGCGTCAGAAAATCAGCTTTATTTCTGGTTTGTTTAGACTTAAATCATCTGTATTTTCAAGCGTCTTCTCGGCATTTGAAGAAGATCTAAAGAGATTACCAGGAAAGCCTTCAATTTCATCACAACTAAATGGAATCTGAGAGTATTTTCCCATTATCAGTACACTAAAAAACATAGTTATCACAGCTACTATCGCCATACTACTCCCCTGCGTAAAATAACTGATCGCCGAAAATCTAATCCTATTTTTGAGCTGACTAAAAAGCAGATACATCATCAGCACAATTGCTCCGTGAAAAAATAGAATTTCCACATAAATATGCCAGTCAAAATCTCAAAAAATAATCATCTGAAGTATAGTCAGTCCGCAGATAGCCCGCAAGATATGGTGTTTTCTGTGATGTTGTAGGTCGATAGCTAGAAAAGAGAGTCAAATATAGAGAATTATAAAGCTGACCAAAGGTAGGACGATTCAGTTAAGTTCAAAGAGTGAAAAAGTGCAGACTAGATAAGCAATTATCGAAAGTATAAGAAAGAATAAAAATCTGATTTTTTTTGGAGTTTTCATTTTATGTATGCAAAAGTAAAATTATTCATCACTTAGTTTTTCTTTGTAGCTCATCCAACATCTCGGACATAAACTGCGATAAACCACATCACTCATACCATCGATCAAAATCTTTTCTCAGCCTAAAATTAGACTCCCTTCTCTATCGAAACGGCAATTCATCGTTGCTTTATTTCAGCATTCACACATCGTTTTTAGCTCTTCTATTTTGTCTGCGATTTCAAGTAGTCTGCATGAACCTGATCGCGATTCTTGGTTGCCATCACAGCGTAAACCGTAGGCAATGACTGGTAAATTTAGCTGTATTACCACTTGCTGGAGCTGATCTATCTGGCGAGCAGATAAAAACTGAGCCTCATCTACCAAAACACAATTTAAAAGAGGAAAAAAACTCTGAATAATTTGAAAGATATCATCCTCTTCACCAGCTAAGACATCGACATCCTTTTCTAGTCAGATCCTGGTCGAAACTCTATTTTCTCATTTTATATCCAGTGCAGGCTTAATGATAACAGCTCTTTGTCCCTTTTCTTGATAATTGAAAGCCACCATCAAGAGTTGTGCCGTTTTACCGCTTCACATCGCACCATAGCGGAAATATAATTTTGCCATCAAAGAGTTGTTAAGTTGTAAATCTCTATTCAAAAGCGAATATCTCTTGCAGTAAATCATGCACATCTTCACATGTTTCTTTGTCCATTTTTCATAATTTTTTTACAAATCTACTTTTATCCAATGTGCGAATTTGATCCAGCACTAATTCTCAATCTTTATCCTGAAAAACACAAGACACTCTAGTCGGATAGCCCTTTTTTGTACTGGTCAGAGGCACTATGATTATCGTATTGAGATATTCATTCATTTCTTCACTGCTAATTACCAGAGCTGGTCTAGTTTTTTGTATTTCACTACCTATGGTAGGATTAAGCTCTACCAATCGCACTTCTCAGCGATGTATCTTATGTTTTACCATTCTCGCTCTTGGTTATCAAAATCATTTTCCTGAAACTCAAATTTATCAGCTTTTTCTGGCTGTTTTCATTGAGATAATGCTGTTTCAAACTGTTCTTTTCGACTATTTCTAGATTTCTGAGAAGGTGTAATCAATAGTCAGTGTTTTTGTAGGCTTAGAGAAATCCCACCATCCAGATTATACATTTGAATAAGTGTTTTGGGGATTCTAATTCATTGAGAATTGCCTATTGTAATCAGGTTTGTAGTCATCGTAATTACATTGTAATTATAAAGTAATTATATTATAGCTATTTTTTCCTAAATTGCAAGCTTTTGTTATCAAAAAAACATTTTCAATTAAAAAAGTGGAAAAATCCTTTGAAATCACTTCACTTTTTAGTACTCTCTTCATTGCTCTATAACTAAAATACCAGTGAAAGACCGCTGAAATTTTGGCTATAAACCATTCTTTACAAGAAAACAAAGCACTCAAATTGTGTGGAGTAATCTTGTAGAGCATGGTCTTTCTTGGTTATAGAGCACCCACAGTTTGGGTGCTTTTAATTTTTTGGAAAATCGAGAAATGGCACAAAAAAATTTATGAAAAGCAAGAAAAGGCAAAAATGATGAATTTTACACTCAATTAACAGACATTGAAAAAGAGCTTAAACATTACAAAGCACAGTTTAAAAATAAGGTCGTTCTCTGTAATTGCGATGATCCGAGGGTAAGCAATTTCTTTCATTATTTTTTTCATAACTTTGAAGTTTTATGATTAAAAAAGTTGATTACGACATGTTATAAAAATGATAATTCTAATATATTTACTCAAAACACTAGTGAAAAAGCAGTGTATTTGGAATACACAGGTGATAAAAACTGAAATCGTGTGCCTGATCCAGAGGAAATTGGAATAAAGAATTTCAAAGGTGATGGAGATTTTAGAAGTAAAGAAAGTATAGAACTATTAAAACAAGCTGATATCGTCTGTACAAATCCTCCCTTTTCACTTTTTCGTGAATATGTAGCACAACTTATGAAATACAAAAAGAAGTTTTTAATAATTGGAAATATGAATGCAATCACTTATAAAGAAATTTTTCCTTTAATAAAAGCAAATAAGCTCTGGGCGGGGTATTGATTTAACCAAAGCTTTGTTTTCCAGACTACATATGAAAACAATTTAGAAGCAAATAGAAAATTTTGTGAACAAAAGGGGTATTTTGGTAAAAATTACATCAAGACGCCAGCTGTAAACTGGTATACCAATCTTGAAGTAGCAAAAAGAAAAGAAGAGATAACACTTTATAAAACATATACACCACAAGAATATCCAAAATATGATAATTATGATGCCATTGAAGTAGCAAAGGTTGTGGATATTCCAATGGACTATGATTGAGTAATGTGAGTTCCAATAACATTTCTAGATAAACATAATCCAGATCAATTTGAATTGCTTGGTAGTAATCGTTGAGTTGATCAAGATCCAAATAGTATCTATGGCAAATGAAGCTATATAGGTTGAAAAGAAACATACAAAAGATTATTCATCAGAAAAAAATAATTCAGTTTTTTATTTTTCTAAACTATTACAACTATGACGATGAAAATTGAACTCAAACAAATCTCTATAAGAGATGTGGTAAATGGTTATACCGAAAACGATGATGATGTTTTTGGTTTGGATTGAAAATTAAATATTAGACCATCATATCAGAGAAATTTTGTATACAAAGACAAGGAAAGAAATGCGGTTATCAACACTATTATGAAAGATTTCCCATTAAATGTAATGTATCGGTCTAAAAATAGTGATGGTACTTTTGAAATGCTTGATTGACAACAGAGAACAATTAGCTTTTGTCAGTATGTTCAAAAAGATTTTTCTATAAGCGGAAAATATTTTCATAGTTTAACGGACGAAGAACAAAATAAATTCTTAGATTACAAATTATCTATTTATATTTGTGAATGAACTGAAAGGGAAAAACTTGATTGGTTTGAAGTGATAAACATTGCTTGAAAGCCTTTGACCAAGCAGGAGCTAAGAAATGCGATTTATCATTGACCTTTTGTGAGTGATGCAAAAATAAAATTTAGTAAAAGAAATTGTCCAGCTTACGGATTAGCAAAAGATTATTTGAGTGGTAGTTGTGATAGACAAGATTACTTAGAAACAGCTATTTCTTGGCTTAGTAAGTGAGCAATAGAAGAATATATGTCTTCTCATCAGCATAATACGGATGCAAATGAATTATGGCTATATTTTCAAAAAGTTATAAATCGAGTACAGACAATTTTCCCAAATTATAGAAGAGAAATGAAAGGTATAGATTGGGGATTTCTGTATAATGATTATAAAGACAATACAACTAATTTTGAACCACAAGTTGCAGAATTGATGGCAGATGATGAAGTGGATAGTAAGTCATGAATTTATAAGTTTTTACTTGACAGTGAAAAGAGACATTTAAATCTTCGCAGTTTCTCAGATACACAAAAAAGAATTTGTTATGAACAGCAACAAGGTATTTGTCCAGATTGTTGAGGTCACTTTGAACTTGAAGAAATGCATGCAGATCATAAACTTCCTCGATCAAGAGGCGGAAAAACTACACCAGAAAATTTACAGATGTTATGTAGAGATTGTAATTTAAGAAAGAGTGATAGATAAATTTTACCTATGCAATAGTCAATTCTGTATATTTTTTGCAAGTTAAAGTATACTTTTTTGTATTTTTTTTTCTTCTACCTTTTCACAAACCTTTCTTTAATCTGCTTACCTCAGATTTCACCTACTATAAAATAAGTTCAGACTGGTAAATTTGATACATCAAAGCCTGCAGTCGGTCAGGTGATTTCTGCACTATGCAATACATTTCCAGCTTCATCGAAAATCTCTACTTTACCTGTGTAATCTCCTAAATCTTCCAGAAAGCTAATAGATAGTGCGTTTGAAGCAGGATTTGGATAGACATTAGTTTTGGCTTGCGGCAACTCTCTGATACTGGTGGGAACTGAGATTTTACAGGTATCTGCTAATTTGCCATCAGGAGTCTTGACATAGATTTCAGCTGCTCATAAAGAAATAGCCTCTACTAAGCCAGTTTGACTGACCGTAACTACGGACGGATTGCTAGATTCTCGGATGATTTCCTGATTTGTGGCATTGGCTGGGGAGATATTTACATTTAGCTGATGAGTCTGGGTCGTTCAAAGTGTAAGTTCATGAGCATCTAGTGAAATATCTGATACTTCGATTATTTCATCTGGCTTTTCGTAATTCAAAGTCAGCTTTCCATTTTTTTCTACTTTAAATCTCTTTGTCTGAGTGGTTACTGTCCTATCTGGAGCAACTAAAGTCCTATTGCGATCTGATGAATATAGAGTATAAGGAATATCTATATTGAGAGATCCATTTAAATCAGTAGTCGTGACTTCCAGTTTGGATTTTCAGCCGACGGTTTTCTTTTTGAGAGTAATTTTCTCGCCAGTAAATAGCCACATTAGCCATTCGTCATTTCCAATTTGACCTAAACTTCATCGATCATAATTATCACCTACAATATTCCAGTCTACTGCATCCTTTCATGCCTCTGCCAATATATCTATCTGGAAAGTTTGATTTGAATCAATCTGGATAGTATCTAACTGTGTTTTCATATCAGTGCGTCCATCTAGATTTGCACTGGATATAGGAGTGGACTCATATTGATTACAGCCAAAATATATCAATTCTCCCTTGGTATTATACTCTGGTACTCAGCCATACATTGTTTGATTTGCTCATCGGACATTGAAACCTGCTTCTGCCATAGATCTCGCCACATTATCAAAATTAGAGCTGGTCTCGCCAGCAATATCACACGACCAGAAAACTACAGTCGCATTTGGAATAATATCAGATAACTGTTTCATCCAATTTTTGTCTGCAGAATTTAATAATCCATCTTTTGCTTCTTCCTGTGCAGTTTTATTCATCTGCATTGCAGTTTTGGATCAGTGTCCAGCCATAAATATAGTAACATTTTCTCGTTTTCATCAGTGCTCAATTCGCTTATCCTTTATGGCCTTTAACTTACTGAAAAACATATTTGCATCATTTCATAACTCTAAACCTCTGGTAGCAAATGCACCATCTTCACCTCACAGCAGATATGGAACTGCTGCATCTATTGCACCATTATGATCTGAATGAGCAGAAAGGACTAAATGTAAAGGTTTATTAATATCCCTAGGAATATCTATATCCTTAGACATTTGTGCTAATGATTCAGGTGTATATCTAGAGAATCTAGTGATATTATTGTTTTGGAAAGCTTTCCAAGCGATGTCTTTGTCTGGATATTTAATATTAGTTTCTCTAAGTGTGGTCATATCTTTGAAAAAAGTTTGTGGTTCTGAGGTGTTTCGCTGTGTGCTGACTTGACTGAGTTCTTGGAACTGGGAAAGTGAGAGTCCAGTCAGATTTTTTATCTGATTTCCATCGAAACTTGCTACACTATCTTTGCCAAAAATCCCCAAAGAGTAGAGCAAAGCTAGACTACGCTGAATTGGATCAGAGATACGAGTTAACAAACTGTTTATATCTGTGATATTAAATCATGGATTTTTATTTTTATTGTCATTTTCAGCCTTGAGAATGTTCAGAGCAAACTGTGGATCTGAGGTTGATTTTAGGAGTTTGGCTTGTAGCTGAGAATTGTTATTTTTAGCGAGAATACTAGCAAAAATAGTCGCTCAAATATCATTTTGATTAGTCAAGAAATCATTAACAGACTGATATTCACTAGCAGATGGAGCGGAAAGAGCTGTTCATAATGCCTGCTGATAACCTGTGTTTATAAGCTGGGAATAAGTACTATTGCCTAAAGAATAGATTTCTCGAGCAAAAGCTTTGATAAGAGGTTTAAGATTTGAGTTTTCTTGGATAAGTTTTTTTATCTCGGTAAAACAGGCCTTAGTTGTAGTTTTAGTTTCATTGCAATATGATAAATATGTTGTCAAAATCATAGCTTTTTTGCTAGGGGATGAGATATTTTTGATTTCATTTAAAGGAAATGTTGTAGTTTCAGATTCTCCTGCCGCATAAACCACATTACTTCTTAGTCCACTAAAAAATTGACTAAAACTGTTTTTTCAGATGGAAGCTTTGTTGTGTAGATTGAAATGTTTGTCTGCACTTTCTATTAATGGAAATGGGCTATTACTGGCAGTCGCAGCTGATGTAAATACCAACAAACTACTTGAGCTTAAAAGTCGACTTGCAATGTTATATAGATTTGGATTTTGGTTGCACATAGACAAAATTTTGTTTTCTAATTTCTGAAATTCAGCTTTATTTATCTGTTTATTGGATGTGTATCTATTATTTGTGATATAATAGCTTAATCTTTCTAGCTCACCACTGGATAAATCATCATCTAAAGCTTTGTCCAACACTTGGAGGTATTTTGTCGTCATATCAATATCCATTGGAACTTTTTGAGTGATAAGTATAGACAATAGATTACTGACGAAGTTATAACTAGACTTATTTAATGACTCTGGCAGATTGCCTGCTTTGATCTTATCAAAAGACAAAGAAAGCAGATCCTTTATCTCAGCAGGAGTGTTATTGATAGTCATCTCTCCATCTGTGATTGATTGAAGAGAGCTAAAGAGAATTGCTAAATCTTTTTCAGCTCATGAATTGAGGATTTGCTGAACTTTGGAAGTATTGAGGATGCCAGTCCCCATTGTCAAAATTGAAACATCTGGCTCATCAATTATATTTATGAATGTTCCTTTGCTTTTTGCTAACATATCAGCTTTTATCTTCTGTTTTCGAAGTGGAGCATTTGCCAGCTGAGCGGTAGATTGTTTCATTTCATTGGCGAATGTGTTTCCATATGGATTTTCACCAACTGGAACCCTGAGTAATTCTAGATCAGAGAGTTTGTTGTTTGAAAGCTTAGAATTTATTTTGTCTATAAAAGCTCTTTCATCTGCCGATAGGAGTTTTGAGCTTGGTGTAAAAATGACCTTTTCTGGATTCTCAGAGGCAAGTATTTCTGGAGTAGAATTTAACGTCATTAAAAGCCCTGCCAAGGTTCATGCTCAGAGTTTTTTAGCCTTTTCTCGAGATGATGAAGGGGTTTGTAAGGCGTTTTCTGAGGTTTTTGGAGTTTCCATGATGAGTAGAGATATGAGATAAAAACCGAGTCTAATTATAATAATTATTTTATAATAATCAAGTTTTTCCTATCATTTTCTCTTGCATTTTAATTTTCTACTCCCCTTTCCTTTCGTACATAATTTCAGGTTCTAACTCAACTTTAAATTCCTCTAAATCAAAAAGAGACAAAAAATTCTGATTCAAACTATTTTTTGAGCTATCTAAGTTCGCAATTCTCTTATTTCCCAGTATCCTCTGCAATTTAGCGAACCCATTAACCAACAATGGTGCAGACAGTAGTCCAAGTTGCTTGATTATTCGAAGTAAAAATTCCAAATCCTCTATCGCCTGTTTCTGCCCTTCTTTACCCTCTTTTCGTTTTTTTCGAGGCTCAACATTGGTGATATATTCATTCGCCAGTTGCACGCATTTATACCAGTCTTCAACAAATCATTTGGTATCTGCATGACTCAACTGTCCTTCTGAACGAAGTAAAGAATTCAGAAAACTTTGAAGCTCCTCGTTATTTCCAAAAAACTCCTTTAATTTTTCATTATTCATTTTTCCTCTTTTCACTCCATACTTCTTTCCTAAGTTAGCAACGCGATTTACAAGATTGCCTCGACCTCAAATCAGCATTTTTTCTCGTGTCCCATTGAATCTATCTCGTGAGAAATCTCCATCCAGACCTATCGCTACATCATACAGCAGATAAAATACCAGTGCATCCCTATCATAATCGCGAGCTACTTGCATAGGATCGACCACATTGCCCAGAGTCTTACTCATCTTCTGCCCATCTACCGTCAAATATCCAGTTACAAACTCTTTATCTGGCTGACGATAACCAGCACAAGCTAGCATCGCAGGTCGATAAGTCGCATGAAACTTCACAATATCTTTGCCTAAAATGTGCAAAATTTCCAAATCCTTATCATCCTTGTTCCAGAATTTTCCAGCTTCTGCATTACGATAACAGACAGTAATATAGTTGAATAATGCATCAAACCGCACATAAGCTACCATTTCAGAGTCCCAAGGTAATTCAATCCCAATTCAGTTATGTTTATTTTCACGAGAAATAGAGAAATTTTCTAATCCAGAATTGACAAAAGCTTTCACTTCATTGAAACGGCTCTCTGGCTCCACGAAATCTGGAGTATCAGTTCGCAACTTTTCAAATACTCCAGCATATTTTTTGAGATTAAAAAACCAGTTTTTCTCTGAGATTTCCTGAGGTTTAGTTAAATGGTCAGGACACAGTCCATCAGCAGTCAAATCACGAGGATTTTTGAACGCTTCACAACCTACACAGTAAAGTCCTGTGTATTCTCACAGATAAATGTCGTCATTATCTCTGCTTTTTATCTCTTTTAAAACTCATTGTACGAAAGCTCAATGATCTGCATCAGTTGTCCTGATAAAATCCGTGTAAGAGATCTTCAATTCATCCCAAATTTGGACACTCTCTCCTGCTACGTAATCCAGCCACTCTTTTACGGATTTTCATTCAGATTCAGATTTTTCTACCATCTTTTGTCAGTTTTCATCTAGTCATGTGCTAAATTTCACATCATATCCCAGCAATCTCTTGTATCTCGCATAAAAATCCGCAATAAAAGAGCTGTTCGCATGCCCAATATGTGGCAATCCATTGGCATAATATATCGGTGTCGTCACAAAAAACTTTTTGGTCATAAATTTAAGTTTAATAAAAAAATAAAAAGCTGACTTCACAATACTAATTTAATCCTCTTTTTCAAGTCAAGCTTTATCACAATTCAGCTTTTTGTCCCTATTTTTTTACATCTTTCAGAAATAATGTGATAGCCAGAAGTTAGAGGAAAATGATGAAATACTCTTGAAAAAAAAAGAACTTCCTATATTGTGTAATCATAAAATAAAAAAAACAAATAAAAAGTGCAGTAGATTCACAAAAAATTCTCCTAGTATACTAGCAGAATTGATAAAGTATGTCCGTTATCTATGAATTAGAGACAGCTTACTTTGCAGGCTGATTATTACCCAATATGATACTTGCGACACATCTACTAGGTCGTCTTTGTTATTTTAATGACAATATAGGCTATAAAACAGGTTGTATTTACCAATTTGTTTCATAACCCATATTGATAAGGGTTTCGGACGATCTAGGAGTACTCCTAGACGTATTGTTTCAATGCGTCTTTTTTTGTACTTTTTTTTATGTAATATTTCATAAAATAGTTCTCAACTGAGAAAATATCTATTGACTTTTTGTGAAAAATGAATATAATAATGGATATATGACTAATTAAAAAAGTGCGAGTATTTTCTACGCACTTTTTTAACTTGAAAAAAAACGGTAAATATGTATGTAATAAATTATGATACTTCTAACAGAGCCAAAACGAGGACGAGAATTAGTCCAAACTGCAAAAAATTTAACTGAGACGTATCCGCTACTCTCTCATATTACGACTGTCTGAGCGGATGTTTTTTTGATAATCTATCCTGTTTTTTTGATAGTTTTATATTTATATGGGATATTGAAAAAACAATTACAAGCTAAAATATGAGCATTATTTATATTCTTTGGCTGTTTTTCTTCTCTATTGTTGAATTTATTTATTCAGATTTTCTTTGAGAAACAGAGACCAATTGCACAGATGTTGCAAGAAAACTTTACAGAGACTCCATTACATCAGTTTCTGCCTACTAGTTCGTTTCCATCAGATCATTCAGTAGTTGGGATGTCGGTTGCTGTTATGACTTTGTTGCGATGAATTAAAACAAAAAATAAAAAACTGACTATTTTTGCCGTTTTCCTAGTAATTTGTGCTATAATGATGTGAATGTGTAGAGTGTTTACCGCAGTTCATCGACCTAGCGATATTTTGGGAGGCTTTCTGGTGGGTATTATCGTTCCGTGCGTTTTAATTCAGCCTTTTTTCTTTTTTCGCTGTGAGAAGTGGATTTTGAAGCCAATAGTTAGGTTTCAAGAATGGCTATTTGAAAAATTAACTATTAAATATTAGGTGTTTAAAAAATTACCCAAAGGGGGACTCGAACCCCCACGTCTTGCGACACACGCACCTGAAGCGTGCATGTCTACCAATTCCACCATTTGGGCATTACTCAGTAATATACTTATTTCGTCTCTAAATGCAAGACGACAATTTCTCACTCAGTACCTAGTCTAATCGGTAAATTTGATCCAACTCACTGTGAAGTGAAAGCTGTTTTTCAGTTTCGTTTAGCCAATCAATAGACATAATCATCAAAATATTGAGATAACTGTGTAAATAACCGAATTTGACCTCTGTGAGTATGTCCAGCTAATTCCAAATCAATAGGTGTGTGTGAAAGTTTGGATAATAAATATGGACGATGTGAAAGTAGAATTGTAAACTTATTTTCTTCTTTTATCTGAGATGAGGCAAGAACTGTTTTTAATTTTCTAGTTTCTCGTAGATCACAATCATCAATTCATACCAGCTGAATATCATCGAAAAGATCCATACTTTCATTTCTGAGTAGTTTAATATTTCCAGCATGGCAAACTTTTTCTATAATGCTGGTATCATCTCAGAAATATACATCATGATTACCTATCACTGCATATACAGGCATTTTTAGTCTCTGGAATGTACGAAAATAAGAAATATAACTTTTATGCGGGGTATTCACCAAGTCTCCACCTATTAAAACTAGTTCAGGCTCTTCATCAATAATCTTATTAACTAAATGTTTAAGAAATCTTTTCCCATGAAATCAATCAACATGCAAATCTGAGATATAGATCAGCTTTCTATTTTTTTTTAATTTTTCGCTTTGCACGACAATAACTGTCGAAATCAGTTTACGATATTGCAAGAATCATACGAGTAAGACTAAAAGGATAAAACAAATTATCACAACTCCTAGTCGAATTCCAGACGTCCAAAAATTTAGATGAAATGCTTGTTCTACCGCCAAAGTAATGGTAGTGATAATTAAAAGTGGAAATACTCGCATTAGAAGGAGAGCAAAAAAATGTAGAAATTTCTTTTGAGAAAAATTAAATGATGTCATCAATACACCCACTCATGCGATAATTAATGAAATCATAAACCAGTGTCCATAATAAATATCAAGCAGTATAGATAATCTCCATCCTACATAAAAAAACATTCCCCAGAAGACAAAAAATGACAAGATTAAACCTAATATTATCGCTGGAACATTTCAGATTTTTTCTGCTAATTTAATAAACCAATGTCATGACATATAAAAAGTTATTTTTTAGGAAGTAAATGAATTATTACAATTTCGCTTCTGGTGCCTATCCTCAAAGGTAATCACCAAGTGCCAATTCCCTGTGTCACAAAAGCATTTCTATCTCATTCAGAGTATAATCCGTAAGCATAATCATTGAAGAATCATACTAATTCACGAGGTCAAATAATCTGCCCTCTGTGTGTATGCCCTGCAAGTTCTAAATCAATAGGGAAATCCTTCAACTTTTCAAGAGCAATTGGCTGATGAGTCAGTAAAATAGAAAATAAAGCTGAATGAAAAGTATATGGAGATAATAAATTTTGAATGGTTTGTCATTTTCGTCTAGATTTGTCTATAACTCAGATAAGCTGTATTCATAATTCAGGTATTACTATCCCCTGCTGAATATCTATACGATCTAGAAAGATAATATTTGTGATTTTACTTACTGTATTCATAGCTTCATCATCTCATATTCAGTCGTGATTTCAGCCGACTCCATACATCGGAACTGTGATACTTGAAAGTATTTTGAAATATTCAGCTTGTCTAATGTTTGCTCTATTGAAAAAGTCTCCTCCAAATAGCACTAAATCAGGCTTTTGAAGTTCTATTTCTTGTTTCAGTCTGCTTAAATGAACTGTGGAAAGTATATCATCCACATGTAAATCGGCCACGTATAAGAGATTTATCGGTTTTCATAAGCCATCTACCTCTATGTCTACTTCTGTCAACTTGGTAGAAAGCGTATTATAAGTTCAAAATCAAAATAGATACAAAAACAGCAAAGCAAAAGCTATAATTCATCAAATTTTTCTATAATTTTCAGGCAAAATTACCTGAAATAATTGTATTATTCCCATCAATATCGCGACTAATGGTATCAGAATAAATAGTCGAGAACCTATACTTCAGAGAATTGAAAAGAATTTAATATCTAAGAACATTGCAGTCTGCATTCCAACTGCCACCAATGTTATCAGTAACGCAATTAGTAAAATGCTCAGTCTAGAACTAATTTCTCCTCCGAAAATCGCTATACATCTATTGATAATATAGTAATTTGCACCTGTAAAAAGAGCCACAACAATGATTATGGCACCAGCCATTCCAAAACCTCAATGGATCATTTTTTATTTATCAGATATTGAAAAGTAAAACAAGAAGTATGTTAGCTTTTTATAATATAAATATAAGAGAGAAATTTTGATAAAATTAAACTACTTCCCCCACTATCGAGTAACTCGGTCAATCTCATTTTCCCATCTTGTGCTTTAATTCTCAATTGGTTAGTAGCACTAACCAGTTTATTTTTCTCTCTTGTTAGCTTAGCTTTCAGGTATTTCCAGTAATTCCTATTTTTCGTGTAATCATTTTCTCAATTCATCATCCCTATTGCATCCACAACAGAAAAATACCGTTTGTCATTATGCCAAACTCAGCGAAGCTCTTTATCATCAAAGAATCTTATGGATATTTTATTGCTCATATTTTACTTTTATGGGATAAACTGATAATAATCTTATTATTCTATCCCAAAAAATCAATGTTTTTTAGTCTATTTCACTGCCACTCCATTCAATCACAGTAAAATATTTTTTCACAACTATTTTAATTTTATACTTTTTAGTGCTTCCTCGATAAATCCTACTCAACATATTGGATAATTTCATGCACTAGGATCACTGGACAAAACAATATATTTATCATTTACAGCATACACTTCCAGACAAGTAAGTTCCTTACATACCCAATGTTTACTAGCTTCTGCTACCGTTTTATATCCAAATGAATTTGGTTCTAATATGAATCAATGTTGTGGAATAGTCATATCACAAACTGTACTTATTTCATACCCTCGTTCTGTCATAAGCATAGGTCCAGAAATAGGTCAATTATATCGCATTCAAAATGATAGAGTTCCTTCATAATATCAATTAAAAATCATATCAATATATCAATTTTGATTATCATAACTAAAATAATCAGTTGGTGTGATTTTGAGGTCTAAGCTAGAATTGAAGATCATACTTACAACATTCCCCCTTATCGCTAAATTATCTTTCGAATAAATATCCTGTGAGCGATACAGACTACTTAAAAGACCAAAATTATAAGCTCTATCATAATAAATATTAGACCAATGAGTTCATCAGCTCTCATCCTGCTTCCCGTCAAGTATCCTCATCACTACAGCGACAGCTTCTGCATTAGTCAAACTCTTCTCTGGGTAAAATCGTGTAT
>BNUE01000003.1 GCA_025997135.1 candidate division SR1 bacterium
GTCTTTCCTCTTGATTTAAGTGGTTCTTTTGTGTAGTATTGTGTGGCATCACCTATGAAAGTAAAGATATAAAACGTAACATTTCTATCTTACTGATTGGTGGTGCATTTTGAATTATAATTTTTCGGGACTAACTTCCTCTTGATTTTTTGCAAAAAAAGAGTATAATAAATAGTTTTGAGTCCGTCTGCGGACATAATTTTTTTTCTGATTTTTATTTCTCCTTTTCTTCTTATGAATAACTTTCGTTTTACCAAAATGATTGCGGGGGTCAGTCCTCTACTGGCAAAAGAAACAGTACTGAGTAAAATAGTAAATATGGTGGATGCCTTCACTATCAGCTTATCGACTGGGTTTAATGATCAGAACATAAAATATATCAACACATTAATGAATCTAGATAATTCCAAAACAATAATTTTAGAAACCAAAGGTCACGATGTGAGAGTCAAGAATACAGTAGATGTAGCAGTCAAAAAATGACAAAAAATAACTGTTGATTTTTCTGAATTCACTCAGGATTGAAACAAAAGAATTTATATTGACTATCCCCATCTGGATAAACTACCTGTTGGCAGTGAAATTGTTTTTGAGACTTCTCAGACGGTGCTAAAGGTGGAAAAACAGATTGAGGATTACGCTGAATGTGTAGTGCTGGAGACGAAAAATAAATTCGTGGCACAATATGATAGAGTCACTCTAGAGCACAATGAAGACTCTCAGAGCATTCTCAATGAACAAGACAAAAAACATATTTTATGGGGGAAAGAATACGGAACTCATATTTTAGCATTATCTGCATGTTGTAATGCTGGTCATCTGCAGAATGCCAAGATTTTTTTGACAGAACAAAACTTATGAGATATGAAAATATTAGCCAAAATAGAGACAAAAGAAGGACTGAAAAATCTGACTGAAATCACAAAAGAGGCTGACTGAATAATACTTATAGCAGATATGTTGGTTCCATACCTAGAAAAAAAGACCATTTATCAACTCATAAATGAAATTAGAGAGTGCTGAAAGCCTGTTTTTGTAAAGTATATTAGAAACCCTTCAGATAAGAATCATCCTCTATATGATGAAGAAGTTATAAAAAAACTGACTGCTCAAGGGGTAGATGGTTTGATGATCGAAGCAATGATCAATGAAGAAGATGTTTACTCGAATATTGACACGGTTCTTACTATGATGGAAAAACATGAATTAGAGCTAGATAAAAAGAAACTTACTAGATTTGATGAAGAGAATAATGAGATAAGAGACTATATTTTATATAATGCCTACAGGATAACTCAAGAATTACCTGTCAGATCAATTGTGTGTTTCACCGAAAACTGATACACTTCAGCCAGAATTGCCAGTATGAATCCCAAAATTCCAGTGATCACATTTACAAAATCTAGCGATACATACAGATTTTTATCTCTGATTTGGTGAGTTAGATGATACAAAATCTCTCAATCATTTAATTATGAGAATCTAAAAGTAATTGGAAAAGAAATGATAAGGATGGTTTTCAAGGGCAATATTTCACTAGATGATAAGATTTTGATAGTGCATGCAAATGAAGGTGAAATGAGTGTAAATAATGATATGATTAATTGAGTTGAACTTTACCATTTTAAAAATATGTAATGAAGAATTTTTTTCTCATAGATGGATTTGCTTTTTTATACAGGGCTTATTATGCATTTCCAGAGATGAGAGATATGGATGAGCAAAATATAAATGCGGTCTACTGATTTTTGCGTATGATAATGAAACGCATAGCACAAAAACCAGATTATTTTATGATTGCATGGGATTGACCTATCAAAACATTCCGTCATGAAATCTTTTCTGAATATAAAGCGACCAGAAAAAAGATGGAAAATGACTTCAAAGACCAGATTCCACTAATTCAATCGATAGTTTCTGAGTTAGGTATTCCTACACTTATGATACCATGATTTGAGGCCGATGATATACTGGCGAGCGTGATTTGGAGATTTTACGTGGATGAGAATCTGCATTTTTCTCTTTTTACCTGAGATAAAGATTTAAAACAGCTGTTAAAGCCTAGGATTACTATCGTAGATCCAAATAAAGATCAAGAGTATAAAAAAGCTGATTTTCTCAGAGAGTTCGGTTTTGAACCGGAGTTTATCCTAGATTATTTAGCGTTACTGTGAGATAGTGCAGATAATGTAAAATGAGTGGCTGGAATTGGGGAAAAGAAAGCATTAAATTTAATACAGCAGTACAATAGCATCGAAAATATTTATGAGCACATTGATGAGATACAGCCTAGCATATCTGGGATATTAACAGTCTGAAAAGAAGATGCTTTTGCTTCCAAAAAACTCATTCAATTAGCTGAGATTGATTTATCTAGTGAAAACTTGGAAAAATTTAGATTTTCTCTTGATTATAGTCAATGGATTGATATTTTGTGAAGGAAGTATCATTTTTCATCTCTTGAAAAGCTGCTGCTGAATATGAGAAAGGAAGCAGAGAAACCGCAACAATTAGGCTTATTTTAGATCGTTTTTTATTTACCGATGATTGATAATTTCTCAGAAAAGGCGAAAAGCATTTTAACTGCTCTTGGATTTAAGATAAACGATAAATTTACCATAACTGCACCCATTTGGAGATGACCAGATGATATGACGATCCCCGAAGATATTACAGAAGAGGTAGCCAGAATTTGGTGATATGAAGAGATTGATAGCATCCCATCTAAAGTTCCGCTGGTTAACCAAAGATTTGATGGTGAAGTAGAAATGATGAGAGTTATAGAAGAAACCTTAGTTCAGAAATGCAATTTGACACAGGTAGAGACCTACCCTCGAATAAGCGAAAAGATGGCAAATGAATTTAATTCTTGATCAGATTTTCTAGAACTACAAAATCCAGTAAATCCTAATTGCCCTATTCTTCGCCCTACTTTTTTGCCTCAATTTTTGCAAATAGCTGCCAAAAACGCGAAGTTCTTCGATAGTTTCTGAATTTTCGATACAGGAAAACTTTGGATCGATGATGATGAGCAGCTTTCGACTGGAATTTTACTCTACAATAAATCTATCAATTCACGAGCAGAAGATACATTACTTGAATTAAAAGGCATACTCAATATTGTATTTTCATCACTTAATATTTATGGTGAAATAGAATATAAAATTACAAAATTAGACTATTTTCATCCCAAGAAACAAGGAGAAATTCTGATAAATAATAAAAAAGTCTGACAAATCTGATCAATACACCCATCTATTTTAAAATCAAATAAGCTTCCAGAAAATGCCAATGTCTGCTTTGTCGAGTTTTGTCTAAAAAATCTTGAAAATATAAACATAAAGCAGGATACTAAAACGTGGAAATACGAAACTGAGCAGGATCAAATTTTATGGAGGGACTTAAGTTTTTTAGTAGATGAAAAGTCAGATTTTTCTTCTCTTTTGTCATCTATTTCATCATTACCAGAGGTTCAGGATTTAGAAGTATTTGACATTTATCAGTGAGAAAATGTACCTGTATGAAAGAAATCAATTTCTCTAAAAATCAAAATTATATGAGATGGGACCATGACTAGCGAAGCAATTTGAGAGATAATGGATAAAGCGATTAAAACTGCACAAAAATCATGATGAGAACTTAGATGATAAGCGACCAATAATATATTTTACAGACTTGACCAGTAATTTAAAATTTAATCTTTCACATATTTTTTATGAAAACCATTTTAAAAGGAGTAAAAATTTACAAGATTGGACACTGATGAATAGGTATCGCATCTATGCCTGATGGTAAAAAAATTCTAGTAAAAGGCGGGGTCCTTCCAGGTTCTATTGTGGATATTATGGTTGTAAAAAAAACCAAAGATTATCTAGAAGCACACGTGATCTCTACCCAGAAATATGATGCACATTTTGCCGATGGTGAGGTTTTTTGTCCACATTTTTATATTTCAAAAGATGCTTCATCAGAAAATAACTGAACTGCAAAAATCGGTTGTTGAGGCTGTAAATGGCAGATGATGAGCTATCTTAGACAATTAGAGCTAAAACAATGATTAGTCGAGGAAAGTTTTAAAAAGATAAATTCTAAACTAGAACAAAAAATCTGATTTTTACCAATTCTTGGCTCCCCTCTCACGCAGTGATATAGGAATAAAATAGAGTTCTCATTTGGAGTCTTTAAACAATGGACGAAGGAATATAATCAACTAAGAAAACAGTCAAAGAATATGTCAGAAGACAGTTTAGCACCACAATTCTTCATCAATAGTCCTCGAACGTGTTGATTCCACAAACAGTGAGAATTTAGTAAAATAGTAGACATAAACTCGTGTTATCTAATTTCAGAAAAAGCAAATCAAATCTTTGCAATAATTAAAGATCTTTGTTTTAATAGCTGACTTCCTACCTATGATCAGAAGACTCATCAATGATTTTTTCGTCATTTAGTAATTCGTGAAGGCGTAAATACGGGTCAACTGATGGTAAATTTATCAGTATCTCTCACAAATCTGGATGATGAGCAAACCAAACTATGGGAAGAGCTTTTGGAACAGTTCAAAGTCAATCCAACACTAAAACAGCAGATAACAACCTTTATTATTACCTACAATGATTGACTGGCTGACACAATTAAAAATGAAAAATCAGAAATGAAAGTATTCTGGGGCGATGGATACATACATGAAAAGTTAGTGTTTAAAGATTGAGAAATCACTTTTCGTATCTCGCCTTTCTCTTTTTTCCAGACAAATACTCATGGAGCTGAACTACTTTTTTCTACAGCTTTTAAGATGCTTTGAAATTTTAAAGGCAATATTATAGATTTATATTGTGGTACCTGAAGTATTTGACTATCACTGCTAAAACTAAAAGAGGAAGAAAATTCTGATTCCCAACTTATTTGAATAGAAATCGTAGAAGATGCCATTATCGATGCGAATATAAATGCCGAGATAAACGCCCTTTCAAATCAGTCTTTTTTTATTTCTTCCCCAGCAGAGAAGGCACTGGAAAATCACCCAGAGCTTGCCGACAAAATCCAGAATGTATGAGTTATTGTGATAGATCCTCCTAGAGATGGATTGCATAAAAACGTAATTGAATGGATTTCAAATATCAAAAAAGAATACGATTTTCAGCTTTTATATATTTCCTGCAATTCAGTGACAATGGCGAGAGATATAGAATTATTTATGGAGAAAGGCTTCAAGATTAGGGAAATTCAGCCAGTCGACATGTTTCCCCACACTCATCACTGCGAATGTATCGGAGTTTTATCATAACAATATATCATGTCTTTTACCTACTTCCTAACCGTCCTCTACTCCATTAGCTGAGTAATCTCTATTATCGCCTACCTTCCGACCATTGACGATCTCCTCAAAGGGATACCAAGTGCAAACATGACCACATATTCACTGCGATTTTTGTATTATTTAGTCTCAGTAATTTATGGGGTTTTCGTCATTTACGATTTAGCTTTCCTTTTTGTGACTTGTCTAGATGCTCTAATTCTGCTTTTTATCTGTATTTTAATCCTGAGAGTAAAACATGCTCATCGCCGTAAACAAACCAAAAGGAATCACTAGTTTTGATGTGGTGAAGAGACTGAAACACGTTTTCCCATGAGAAAAGATAGGTCATAGCTGAACTTTAGATCCGTTAGCTACGTGACTAATGATTTTGGGTATATGAAAAGGAACAAAAAAGCTGAATGAACTGATTGGATTAGATAAGTCATACACCGCACAAATCGATTTTTCAAAGCGTTCTGACACATGGGATCTAGGATATTGGGATTATTTTGAACAACTTGATACAGAAAAATTAAAAAATCCCAAATTATCAGATATTGAAAGTAAATTATCCCAGCTTATCCCAAGTTTTGAATTACCTTTACCTGCATTTTCTGCAAAACAAAAAGACGGTAAAAGATTTTATGAATTGGCTAGAAAATGAAAAATAATGGAAGAAAAAAGGCTGATGAAAATTGATGGTTTTGCTGTTTTAAACTACGATTTTCCTATATTAAAAGTTCAGTTAGACGTTGGTAGCTGAACTTATATTCGTTCGATAGCTTATCGATTATGATGAGAATTTGGAATAGGATGAATTTTAACAGGGCTAAGGAGAACTCGCATTGGAGAGCGAGATTTTGAAGAAAGTTGGGAAGACTGAGAGATAGTTGATTATCACATGAGATGTCAAATAGGTACTTTTGAGTGGCTAAAAATTGAGGATTAAAAAAAGCAGAGAGCAACCTCCCTGCCTGCGTTTAGCAACCTAAACACGTCTTATTAGTAAACGTTCATTGAAACTAAATAAGATTCATTTTCTACAGCTTGTACCTGAGTATCGAAAATCTGATACCCTACAATTGCAGCGAACGCTACGAGACCAAAGAAAGCTACATCTCTGCAAAGCTTTTCCTTTTTAGTCCTTTCATTTTCCTTCTTTTTCAAAGGAATTTTTTTAATGTGTTTCAACATCGAAACATACAATAAAGAAATAAAAGTGCAAATAATAATAGATTGAAACAATCTGTAATTTATTATCGCACCAATATTATATATATTTTTTTACATTTGTCAAATTTTTACACACTTTTTTTATTTGTCAATAATTTACTGCTTGCTTTTGTAGGTTAAAAGCCTATAAAAACTTCATTTTATTTTGAAGAAATATGGAATGTGACTAAGAATCTCAGCATTATGAAGTGGATCGACAGGAAATTGTATCTATATTGAGTCAGATAGCACATCTCTCCTATTAGATGCCTGACTCAGTGGCAAAAAAATCCAGGAAAATTTGCAAAAAATAGGTAAAAATATTGATTGAATTCATACACTTTTCATATCTCACGAGCATATTGACCACATACGTTCTGCTGGAGTGCTAAATCGTAAATTCAATACGAAAGTATGCGGAAATCAAGCCACTTTAAACTCAGATTACTTTCTTATCACCACCAAACGAGAAAATGAAAATGATATTTACTATCTCGAGCCAAATCAGACAGATTATTTCTGAGATATTGAAGTGACAGCCTTTAAGACTTCTCACGACACTGCGAATTCTCAGTTTTACGTTTTCAAGCATCAGAACAAACGTATTGCCTGCCTCAGTGATACTGGATGCGTGACTGATGAGATGAAAGAATACCTCAGAGATTGTGAAATATATTTTTTTGAAGCAAATCATGATGTGGAAATGCTTAAACGCTGAACTCGTCCAGAATCCAATAAAAAACGCATTCTCAGTGATGTCTGACATCTATCCAACGAATGCTCTGCAGAAGCCTTAAAACAGATTATCACGAGAAAGACTCATACCATCGTTTTGACTCATATATCTCACGATCATAATAGACCAGAACTAGCAAAAAGCGTTATGATAGAGCACCTAAAATCATACAATCCTGACTGTTTGTCTTATCTTAATCTACTTTCAGCTGATGCTTATGAGCCTACTCCCCTTTTGGAGGCATAATCACTTGTATTTTCACTTTTAATTTTTAGAATTACCAGCGATGATACTATTAGAATGAAATATTTTAGCAAAAGAGATTAAAAAAAAGCTGATCGACCTGAAACCAGCGATTTTTCCAGATCCAAACGTATATCTTGCAATTTTACTTTTCGACTGAAATAAAGCCTCAGAGACATACGTCAAACTCAAAGAAAAATACGCCGCAGATATATGAATCCAAGCTAAAGTCTTCAGATGACCTATTGAAACTTTTACGGATGCTATCGAGCTTATCAAGACTCTAAATAATGATCCTCTATGTATTTGAATTGTCCCACAGCTCCCCTTCTCTCGACCTCTGTCCATAAATAAACAACTAATTATCGATTCTATAGACCCATCCAAAGATGTTGATTGACTTTGAGTAGTTATCACCTGACAAAATCAGCTTTGAATTACTGATTTTTTACCAGCTACTGTCAGATGAATATTTAGTCTATTAGACTATTATAATTTGTGAGATATAAAAGGCAAAAAGGTAGTTATAATCTGACAATCAAACCTCATCGGCAAACCACTTGCCATTCAATGCCTCAAATTATGAGCAGAAGTTATTGCTTTTGATATAAATGATCATTCAGACACCATAATCCAACACTGCCAAAATGCTGAATATATTTTTAGCTGTACGGGTGATTTAAATTTTGTCAAAAAAAACTTTACAAGAGAAGATGGAAATCAGGTCATAATTGATGCCTGATATTGATTTATCGAGTGAAAAGCTGTATGAGATGTAGATTTCGATGGAGTAGCTCCATACGTAAAAGCTATCACTCCCGTACCAGGTGGAGTCTGACCTCTCACCGTAGCCAGTCTTTTTTCTAATCTTTTTGATTTACACATTCACCACTGATGACACCAGTTCAGCCCTCAAATATCACTTTAAAACTAATTATCCTAAGCATTATCCTACTTTGTAGTAGTTTGGTGATTTTTGCATCAAATAATAATTTTAATAATTTGCCCAAATCTACAACACCTAGCAACAGCAATTCTAATCACAACGTAGCTTTAGAAGATGATATTTCTTCATCAGATAATATTCAAGAGGAAGAAAAATCTGACTTTATTCCACCAGAAAGCTCAATTCCTCAGCCAAAGATTCAATATATTGTGGATGATATATGGGACAATATCCAGTGATTTAGTGATCAATATGATACAAACTCGGCTTCAAAGCGTTATATATGAGCAAGACCAATTTTTAATTCATGAATCGATTTAACTCAGCTATGAGAACGAATAGATAAACTCTCATTTTACGTGTCACCAAAAGATACCTCCAAGCAAAGCAAATGCAATCTGACAAATTATAATATCGCTCTAAACACAATTGATAAACGCCTATTAAATCCATGAGAATCATATAATGCAAACCAAGAACTGATAAAAGCGAAAGGTTACTGCACGTGACGCTGAGAAACAAACTTTCTTTTTTATGGATGAGTATGCGGGATGACGAGTCAGCTTTTTAGGTCTTCTCTCATAAATCCATCTATTTCTATCACAAAAAGATCCAATCATAATCAGCGATTTGTCCAGTATTATGGGGAAGATGTCCAGTGAGATGATGCTGCTATTTATCAGATGAATAAACAATTTGAGATCCAAAATGCTTCAGATCAACCAATATATTTTAGGACAATCTCAAGCTGAAATATGACTTATATCATCAGCATTACTCGAAGTACAGATCAGCGGGTGGATATTTCCAAAAATTACCTCCATGCTCGCTGAGTTGATCTAACCAGACAAATCTGAAAAAATCTCAATTCTACCAGTGGAGAACTAATCTCTACTGAGACCTTTCGCTCAGTTTACACAGCTAAAAACTATGAATTGAGATAAAATTATTCTTTAGATTTTAATAGGAATATCTGGAGTAAGGGCTTTTTCTGCCTCTTTTGATCACCACTTTACAGCATCATATAGACCAACTGCCATAGGTGGCAAATCAGTGATGAGAGAATATCATAAATATCCATAAGTCGCAATTTGAATTCATTTTTGTGCAACATTAGCTCATTTAGCTATTTTTGATGTGGTCTTTATGACTTTTCAGGTTTTTGTTCAGGCTTTTACTGCTCATTCAATTGCAGTCGTCACGCCTGCTCCAGCAGCTCATCATAATGGTCATCCTATCCAGCTACCAGCATTTATAGCAAGACACACCGTTCCGACGGCTCATCTAATTATTCTATCAGTGGTTGATAAATTTCCAGCTATTCACTCCCCTGTTATCGCTGTAGTGATATCATAAATATTACCTGGTATCCAAGCCATTCCTACTGCGAGGTCTCATACTTCCAGTCAAACTTGCTTGAGAGTCTCACTATCATCTGTCATATATCAGTTAACACCTTTTAAAACCAAAGTCGCTAAACTCGCTCAAAGCATTAGTTTACCTGCTTTGGAAGAACTAAGGAATTTATCGACAGAATTTCAGTTAGCCTTAATCATTTTATCGATCATTGGATTAGTCTTTTGTAGAGTTTCAATCTCAGATTTCGATACTTTCGATAGAGATAATCAGACTTTTTGTTCTATTTGAAGCATTTTAGTATTATTTTCTTTGAGGATAGTTCGAGACTTATTTTGATATTTTTTAGTATTTTTTGTGTCAAATTTAGCCTCTTCATCTAGTTTTTTTAGTTTAGTCTCAGTATCTTTTTTTATTTCATTTAGCTCTTTTGCTGCTTCTCCAAAGCTTTTTTTATGTTTATCTATCTGCTGTGTCACTGTTTTAGATAAATTTTCTGCATTCATTTTTGTTATTTTGATAGGTTTTCCCTCGAAAGTTTCTAGTTTTTTTCAATATTTCTCGATAAAATCAGTCTTGGTTATCTTGCCAGATTTTAGGTCATTTTCCATATCTGAAAGAAACATTAGCTTGTCTCCCATCCTTTTTCTGAGTGAGATATCTTTGGATGAATTCAGATTTTTCAATTCTTGATTGACTTTTTCCTTTTCTTTAGTGGTCAAAAAAGCGATCCTATCTACGAGTTTTTGCTTGTGATTATTAAAGGATTGCATAGGTCTTCACTCTATGGCTCGATCAATTGTATTAAATAATCATGGCTGAAAAGGTTTCTTTGGCACGCAGCCCATAGAGTACATTTTAGCGAGAATATATAATTCTGAATACCCCTCTGAATACATTTTTTTGGCTATTTCATTCGCTGTTTCATTAGTAATGACCTCTTCAGAATTAGTTTCTCATCATTCTATATTTATAAGTTCTGATTCTGATCCAGTTTTCTCTTCTTCTACATTATTATCAAATTCGGGTATTAAACCTGATAAAGGGTCTTCTGAATCTTCTGGCTCATAATCTAATAGATTTTCATAGCCTGAGATAGAAATATTATTTTTCATATTTATTAAATTATTTTCAATCATTAACAATTGAACTTTCTCAGCAGTATTATTTTGTACATCTAAAACTTCTGTCTCTCTTTGAAAAAGATCAATAGTTTCTTGAATTTCTGAGTTTAAACGTTCTCTCTCAGCATAATTATATCCAGTTAAAGATTCATTTTTTTTAGCAATTTCAAAAATTTTATTCTCATATCTTTGAACTATTTCATTGAATTTTTCCATATTCAACATTTAGACGAATAAAAATTAAAAAACATACTCAATTATACACATTTTTAAATCATTTTGTTATTTTCAGCATAAATAAGCACAAAGTTGCTATTGACTTTTCCATTTTTTCGAGTATACTTAAAGGTCATGTTTACCTTCTATACATTTTTATTTATGAAATGAAAATTCGTATTAAAAATAGCAGATCTGCTCAGATGAATTTGAAAAGATGAGATAGTTTTTGATGAAAATGGGATGCAATGAGTACTGGAATTAGACGGGATAGATGATAGAAGTGTTTTAATCAAGCTATTAGATTTCAAGACAGAATCAGCTGAAACTTGTGATCGCTGTGGAAAACAGTTTAAAAGGCTGGTCAAAATCCCAGAATATATCGCCAAATATACACTCGATAAAACAGAATTTGAAGAAAGTACTGAAGACGTTGTTTTTATGATAGACTCCAAAAATGAGACTATAGATGTTGAAGAATTGCTTTATCAGGCTTCTCATCTAGATGATCCATTTGTGATAAAATGTCCAGACTGCGAAAAATCAGATGAAAATAACATTGAAAACAATGATGATTTTGATACTCTGTAAGTAATCAGTTTTATTTTTTTAATTTTATAAATTCCAATGCTAAAAAAAATCGCTTTAAGCCTGAGTATAACTGCCATCTTAGTATGAGGAGTATTCGCGACAGAAATATCTATCCAAAAGACTCCAACACTTTGAGAGCAACTCATCCAGATGGCAGACCAAGCAATCGCCAAAGGCACGATCAGCACTGATAAGTTAATCACAGCTTTGCAGACTATTCATCAGTGACAAAAATCTGAATTAAGCAAAGCTTTAGAATTAGACAACAAAGTAAAAGCCCAAAAAACTCTGACCCAATGGAACGATATGTACGAACTTACCAATCATTTATACGATATAAAAGCTGGGAGCGGAATAAACTTAACCGATAATCAAGGTCAGAGCTATACTTTCAAACGTCAAACTGAACTTGGATGGCTAAATTTGTTGCGAGGAGATGAAGAATACTACCGTTTCCCTGTGAGAGACACTTTTCTGGAGCTAGATTTTACATTTAATCAGAGCTGAACTATAAAACAGGATACGAATATTAGTGGTTCTTATCCTACATATTTCTATGATGGAGACAATTATTTGACTGATTTAACTCGAAAAGATGCTGGATTAGATATAAAAGAGTCAAAAAACGCTGATCAAACACAATATTTCTTCTTTGATCTCACAAATGATACAGCGACTAACGTAAATACTAAATTATCAATCAATAACGGAGGAAGTGTGAATTTAAATCAGATTTATAATTCTGTTAGTTATTCTCCTAATTACTTTTTAGTCAGTTTAGATGCAGGATTTCAGTATTGTCAGAAAGTTGCTCAGCGAATATGAGACAAAGCAAAGGATAAGGAATACTGAGTCTCAGAATGTACAGACGCAGCAAATAGTAAGTTTTATACAGGTATGAACCAGCAAATATTAGATTATGCAGTGAGTACTATTTCCAATAAATAGCCACAAATAATTAAAAAAACGAGCCAGAATTAAACTTTATCTATGCTCGTTTTTTTTATATTCATAGAGAACGAAACCAACGTTTGCAAATCATTAGAAACTATTTCTTTCTCTGAACTGTAAGAGATTTGCGTCCCTTCAGTCTACGACGTGCAATAACTCTGCGACCAGTTCGATCAGACATTCTAGATCTAAAGCCGTGTTTTCTCATTCTAGATTTCCAGTTATATTTTCTAATCCTGCGTAATTTAGATGCCATGAGTACATAAAATAAAGGAGATAAAATATTATTCTTTTGTCATAGGACAAACTAATGCTTGATGAAAGGCAAAAAGCCAAGTGATCTAGCTCTGATGATCTGTACTCTGAGCTTTTTCTGAACTTTTACTGAATTGCCAGTATAAATACGAGGTTTGATGTCTCAGAATCTGGTCTGATATTTTTTTAGCATAGAGACAGCTTTTCGATCGAGATACTGCTCATTTTCTTTTTTTGTGAAGAATGATAATTTTTTACCGTATCTCTTGTCCTGAAGTTTTTCCAATTCTGCCTCAAAAGTCTTTTGTAAAGTCTCAAAATGAAAGAATTGTGCATTTTCATCTCTAGAAAAGATTTCATATCTGATAACATTAGGATTATAGAGCAAAGACTGTTTAATTTCTGCGAGCAAATTTGATTCTCATTCAAAAAGATATGAAACAAAATAAGCCTTATCACTCTTATCTTTGAGTTTAAATGATAAATCTTTGATCCCAATGTCATCCTTATCCAGCATTTTAAACTTTTTTTCTAATTCGTCTAAGAAAGTTTTTCTGTCTTTTTCTGCCACTGAGACATTGAGCATTAAAACTAATTCGTACTTGTTCATAACGGTTAAAGTGATAAATAAAAGTTAGATACTTTGTAGATTTTCGCCGATTATCAGCATAGAATATATTGATTTTATGTACATTTTCAAGGGGTTTTTATATCGCGAATCTCTCAAATTTAAACACTTCAAATCCATCTGTAAGCAAGTCTTTGATCTTTTTGCCTCCATCACGAATATATTCCTGCTCGAGAAGTACATCATCAGCAAAAGCCTTATCCAGCTTTCATTTTACAATATTTTCGATCATATTTTCAGGTTTTCCTTGAGCTTTTAATTCTTCTGTGAATTTAATTTTAGCAGCAGATCTCTCATCAGCTGGTACCTGATCAAATGAAAGATACATAGGATTCATAGCAGCGACCTGTAATGCTAATTCTTTTGCGATATCTTCTGATCAATTATAATAAATAACTGAAGCTACTTTATTTCCTGGATGATTGTATGCATAGGTTTTGTCGATCGTAACCAATATTCCTCCGAGTTTTATATTTTCTCAAATTTTACCTACGAAATCAGTAATCAGTCCATTGATCTCAGCCTGGGTAGACTCATCCAGTTCACTGAAATCATGAATTTCTGTAGACACAGCAAAAAGTCTGTCAAAAATATCTTGAAAAAGTTTCTGGAAGTGATCGTTTTTTACGACAAAATCAGTCTCACACTGGAGTTTTAGTCAAACTGTCTTACCGTCTCTGGTTTCAACTTTAATCATTCATTCATTCGTCTCTCTGTCAGCTTTTTTGCCTGCTTTTGCAATACCTTTTTCTTTCAAAACTTCAATGGCTTTTTGTAGGTCTCCCTCTGCTGCCTCAAGTGCTGATTTACAATCACCTAAAGGTGCAAAAGTCGTATCACGAAGCTCTTTTATAAGATTTAAATCGATTTTCATAATTGGAAACTAATAAAAAAATAAAAAACTGATCGAATTTATAGGGATTTACCCTGAAAAAGCAAGGGCAAAATTTGCATTTTATTGACAAAACAAATATAATTGATATGGATTCTAAATTTTAAGGTTTTTATTTACTAATTTACTACATGAAACGTGATACCTCAACTAACAAATCTCGTATCAGACATCGCTTAAAAAAAGTCAGTTTTCATCTCACTAAACAGAGAGATTTACCGCTTTTTACACGTGAAATCAAAATAGCAGCATACGGGATGATAGCGTTTTGTTTTGGGATTATTATGTATAATTTGACTCCAAATAGCAATAGCGAACATATGGCACCTGCAAACTTATCAGATGTAAAAGCAATCTGAAAAAGCTTTGATTTTATTGGGAAAAGGGAACTTTTATTGGAAAATTCAGATTTTTCTGCTTATTTATCTGCTATCTTGTACCCAAAAAGAGAAGAAAATCAGATTGGAATTGAAATTTTGCCTAATTATCGCAGCTGTAATACTCCCTGGGGATACCCACTATTACATTGAGATTCTATCTTAGCCTATCAACAAGACGAAAATACTCCAAATACTTGTTTCATTCAGAGGAGATTTTGCTGGGATGGAAAATTATCATGAACATTCACCTTACAGTCATGTAAAGAGAATAAAAATTACAGCTATCAAAAGGAGAATTTCGTAGTTTATAATAATCCAGAAAATATCAATCAAGTCCCCTCTACTCCCCAAAAAATCAATAATTCCAATGAAAATATATCAATTATAAAAGAGACAGATCCTGCGGACATCGACCCAACTTTTATAATCCAGCCATGAACGTGGAAAGATGAGGGCAAAATATCATCAGCGACTCCTTTAGACCAGACCGAAAGACCTAGCATGGATTGTATAAGTCCCCGATGAGAATTAGTAAAAGACGGACAATTTATAAAAGCATATAAATATCGTTATTGAACAAATAGCGTTCCATGTGAAGTTCAGCTGAGAACGTGTGTAATCGGTCAATTAGAATGAACTTACCAATTTAAAGAATGTAAAGTTCAAGAAATTGAGAGCTAATAATTATACTTTTTCAGCATAAACCATCAATCTTTTCTGTGTAGTTCCAATTGGATAACAGGTCATTAAAGTGATTGATTCTTTTTTCAAATTAGAAAATTGTTGATAAGTATCATTTACTTTTTTGGTAGAGACTACTTCAGATGCCATGATCTTGTATGTATACAGTTTGCCCTGCCATACGACCTGTATTTCATCTCAGGCTGAAAGTGAAGGTAAATTGCGGAACACTGTCCCATACTTGTTATGTTTTCGGTATTCTTGTGATGAATGTCAGAAAATAAAGGTATTTCATCATTCTCCTGGATTTGGAGATGTAGGATATTTCACGATTCATTGCTCCATCTCTGAGGAAAAATCTCAGTTAATAAAAGCATCATAATCTTTGACCTGAGTCCAAACTATCGGTGTATCGATTCAGATGGATGGAATTATAATTCTTTGTGCTGGAGGTAGAGTATTAAATGAAATATTATAAGAATCCAATTTTTGATTTAAAAGTTCTTGGGTTGAAACTGTAATATCTTTTGATAGAGAGGGGACATTACCATACAGAGATACCAGCTGATTAATATTAGATTCTCTTTCTTTGGATGATTTTAAATTTAAAATTACATTATTTTCATTGGTTTGAAAAGTCTGAACTTGATTTGGGTCTATTTGATCGGTAATCTTGTCTTTTACCAGTTGAGCATTCGTCACTAAATACATTGAAAAGAAGATCATAAGGAAAATTCCGCCCAAGAGTTTAGCCTCACCAAACAATTTTCTCAGTCAGCTTTTTTCTTTTTTTTGGCTTTCATATTCAATTTGAATTTCTAGGTCTGATAAAGTATATCACATAAAAGTATTTTAAGATTTAAAACTTATCCCAATTATACTCCCAACATAAAAAAAAGACAAAAAAATCTGACATTTAAGCACTTTTTATTTGACAAAAAAGTATTTTTATATAATTAAAACTTGATTTTTGGAGAAGAAACTATAATTATCTATTCAGGTTTATATCTTTTTTTTGTAAATAATGTCAAAAACAGCTATTGTAATGTTTTGAGCTCCTGGTAGTGGAAAAGGAACTCAGGCAAAATATTTGATGGATACTTATGACTTTATTCAGCTTTCTACTGGAGATATTTTACGCGGTTTGAAGAAAAAATCCGAATCTGACTTAACTGATTCTCAGAGAGAGGCGATTAGTGTGATGGATTCAGGACGTTTAGTGTCAGATGAGTTAGTAAGCCAACTTTTAGCAGATGAAATCGAAACCAGTCAATCATCTAAAATCATATTTGATTGATTCCCTAGGAATGAGACTCAAATTACAATTTTCAACGATTTAATGCAGAAATTCGAGTTTAACCGTATAATTCCAGTTTATCTAGAGGTAAGCGATGAGATCCTAATAGATAGGATGAAGTCTAGGATCAAAGAGATGAAAGAAGCTGGATTACCTGTCCGTGCTGATGACACTCCTGAGACATTAGAGGTTAGGCTCGATACCTATCATAGAGACACTGAACCAGTGATAAATTATTTCGAAAAATCTTCAGATATGATTATGTTAAAAGCTGATGCACATACAACAAAAGAAGAAATACGAGACCAACTGAACGAAATGATTATGCCAAAATGCTGTTTATAGTTTGTTTTTAGTTTACTATTATTTACAACAATGCCAGAATGACAAAAAGTTATATGAATGCCAAATGACGAGCTATTATGTAAGATGTTTTTAGAGGCATCTCAAGAATGATCTCATGACAACATCAAATGAATTGTAAAACAATTAGGGTCTTTTTTTAAGAAAGCTCAGTGAGAAATTAAGACAATATTAACTTTTGACCCATATTATGGGTTAAGTTTGAATTTTACGAGAGACTCAGCTAATAATCTCTTACAATGATTTGTAAATTCTCAGAATTTTGTCGTCAAAAATACCTTGAAAATATTGATGATGAGCCTGGGAGCCAGTACATTTGATGATTTCCTTGCGAAAATGCAAAAAGATCCAGAAGATGTGGATATAACACGCTGAACTATGATCAGAATTTTCGAGGCATTCTTCCAAAAACTAGACGAAAAGTACACAGTTGAAGAGACAACAGAAGATATTGCGAAGAAAGTTAATGCTGTTTTTGGAGTCAATGACGCTTCGATCCCTCCAAAATATACAAAGATAACAAATCCTCAAACCGCTGGAGAAAGTTTTAAATTACTGAAACCTTAATTCATAAAATTCATAAATTTTTCGCTTCATCCAAAATCATAGAAAGATAAGCTTTATTGACTCAAAATGACTGTTTTATACTGTCTCAATACTCCTCTGCTGAGAGTTTCAAGTCATATTTTTGTATCAGATAAGAGACAATCGAACTCTGAGTGTACTCATAAGATAAAGAGACCTCAGATAATATCTCTTGTTTTTTTATGCTGGCATTTATGATAGTTTGGGAAGCAGCTTCTCAGTACGCCTGAATAAGTCATCCAACTCACAAAAGAGTACCTCAGAAATACCTCGTAATCACAAGAAGGCAATTATGAAGCTGATATTTGTCCAGCATGGCGAGAATAGGCTTACCAGCAGTATTTGTAGGCTCACCATCATCATTAAATTTCGTAGTTTTTGAATCGGTTATCCAATTCGAGAATAAGTCCTGATGAGCATTTATTCAGAGTTTATAAGCATAACAGTGATGAGTAGCGTCATAATATTTGTTCTTCATTTCTTCGATGTAAAGATCAGCTTCTTGTCTAGTTTTTGCTGGGAAAAGTGTTCAAATAAAACGACTCCCTTTGATTTTTGGGATTTCATAGGTAAATATTTTTATAGGAATTTGGAATGTTAGACTCTCTGGCATAAATTCAGAAAAAAAATAGCTTAAGGATTACTTGACTCCTCTCAAAATGAAGACGATAAAGTCAAGAAAACATAATAGAGAATTAGTAATTCTATACCTAGATAAAGGAAAGTTAAAAAGAAAAGAAATTGCGTTGGCAGTTGGATCTGAAACATCAAAATTATATTCACAGCTGTAGCTCCGCAGGTCACAACTGTCCAATATAGATAATCATTTTTGGTAAATAAGAACCTAGTTTTGAGACGATTAATATAAAATAATGCTATCTGACAAATTACAGTTCGCAGAATAAGAAACGGCAGAATATTTGATATATTTTCATATCCAGTAGTCAAAAGTGCTGAATATAAAGCGAAATTAATCACCAAAGCAATAGCAAATCTAGTAATATTAGAGATAAACTGGGCTTTTTTGAGTATAAAAGTATTTGCCAAGAATACTGCTAAATTTATCCAATACCAAAACATAATCTCAGATACCTGAGCATGCATAATTGCTGAAATATACAGTATAATATTTGCAGTCAATAAGAGAAGATTTGGCAATTCAAGAGCCTTTTGGAGCCAATGAGGAGATGAAACGAGTCGTTCGTGAAGTATAAGTTTTCGCTTGGGGAAAATCAGCTTTTTGTGTATTCTTTCTCATGACAAAATCCTCCTAACAGAAATACTGGAGGGTTCTGGCTTGGGGATTTTCCGAGATTTTATCTGCCGTATGACAAAATATGCTACAGTTATTATCAGAAAAGAGACAAAAAGGCTGATCTGAAATGGATGTATCAGATACATAACACCACAAATTAGCGATACCATACCTGCGACAAGCAATAGATAACGATACTTCTTTGGCACTGGGAAAAATATACCTACAATATTTGTAAGAAACACCAAAACCCCAGTAAAAAGAAAGGAGAGTAGAGAGAATCCGTTTCGTAAAGCATAAAATCACAATTTAACGGTTATCGTCCCAAGTAATATGAAACTAATAATACAGATCCCAATTTCAAAAAGCCTTTTACCATCCTGATATGGAATAATATAAGATACTAAAAATAAAAAGATATTTAATATTAAGAGAGAGAGATAAACTGTTATTTCGTCAATTCAAATAAAAAAAAGTATACCAGAAAGTCAAATCATTATCAGAAACCAGACTCATATTAAGCTATACTGATACCAATCTGGTTTGAATGAGTTAGACGAGAATACATCTTTTGAATAACGAGTAAGTAAGAATATAATAAAAGCCAATGGAAATATGCCAAAATACCACAAATTAATAGCATAAAAGAATGCTATAAAAATCAAAGACATTAAGAAGCTAAAGAGTCGTGGCATAAGATAAGAAAATCAGTTATAAACTATTAAAAAGTAAATGTATTTCTAATTATATTAAATCAAAAGACACTACATACGGCGACTAAAATTAATCAAAGAATCTGAAAAATGGGTTTAGATAAACGGCATTGATTGTAGATAAAAATCATCAGTCAAGACCAACCTAAAATAGTCAGGTATATCATAATATTTGATGGTTTTTGCATTGCACTCGTAATAAACCAGAAAATTGTAATAATAACAATACTGCATTCTATCAAGTATTCTATCATAGTTGCGATACTGGAAATATAATGCTTGGTGAACTTTTTGGCTGAATCCAGAAAATCCTTCCAAAAAAATATACATCGAACCGTAAAATCTTTTCCTATCGCAAAAATTTGTTCCGTAGTGGAGATAGGAGCTTTTATAATCGTTTTTTCTGTAGATTTGATAATATTGTTGTATTGCTTGATCACATCAATATTTGTGACAGTCGAGTTCCTATCTATCAAAAACTTTTTATCATCCAAAGCTTTTAGTACTTTATTTTCTGTGGTATCAATATTTGCCTGACTCTGAAGCAATATCTCCACCATCTTTTGAAAATTCGATCATAGCCTGATTTTTTTTAGTTCATCTTGAAAATCTTTGAGTTTATTTTTTTCGATGGGTGAGAGAATATTAGTTCAGATAAACAAAATCTGATTGATACGATCAATATTGTTATTGATAATTTTAAGAGCATCTTTTATTGCTTTATCTTCATACTTTTTCACTTCTTTTTTACGGGACTCTTCTTGTTCTTTGGCTATTTCAGCATGTTTTTCATCGATTTCTTTTTGGATATCCTGAATCATTTTGTCAATTTGCTCCTGAGTCATAGAATGATCGCTGACGATCGCATTTTGTGGCTTCAATCACATATCAAACATCTGTCTAATAGATTTTTCTAGAGTGTCTGAATAAGTGATGACATGAATTTCCTGCTCCTGATAAGGTAATATAATCTCAAATTTTCAGAATTCTAATGCTGGTTTTGTGTATTCATCCAATGACAAAATTATGATTCATAGCTTTTCTAGAGCGTTTTTGACTCGAGCATGATCATCTCAGGCAATAAGTATATCGAGCTGATTTGTCGTACCATTTAGTTCTTTTAGTCCAATGAGATGGAAATATTTCATCAAAAGTCTAATGTACAGAGTAAAGCATCTTTTGTTATGTCCAAAATTTACTAAAAAGCAAGGAAACTTCAAGTGAAAAAAGTAAAAAAAGTTGACTTTAACGAACGTTTGGATAATGATTAAAGATAGTATTGTAATCAGATTTTTATTTCTTTTTTTTAAAACAAAAATATGGAAAGATTATTTCATCTAAAAAAATACGGTACAAAACCAAGTACTGAGATTATCGCTGGTCTGACGACATTTTTCGCGATGGCATACATAGTTTTCGTAAATCCATCCATACTTTCTCAGACTGGAATGCCCATAAATGCTGTCTTCGTAGCGACAATTATTGCATCAGCTATTGGAACGCTGGTAATGTGATTGTATGCGAATGTACCATACGCCACCGCTCCTGGGATGTGATTAAACGCATTTTTCACTTTCGTAATATGCTGAACTCTAGGTTATACCTGGCAAGAATGATTAGCAATGGTGTTTATCTGCTGATGTGTAAATATAATAATCACCGTAACCAAGCTTCGTAAGGCAATTATCAAAGCAATTCCACAGAGCCTACAGTATGCAATATGAGGTGGTATCTGACTTTTTGTGGCATACGTCGGTATAAAAAATGCCTGACTACTCTCTTTTACCGCCAATCCATGAACATATACAATGCTAGGTGATTCCGTCAATATCTCCAGTGCGATCGTTCCAAGTTTAGCGACTTTCAATACTCCAGGAGTGCTTTTAGCATTATTCGGACTATTATTGATGTCGATACTTGTTATCCGCAAGACAAAAGGTGGAATCTTTATTTCGATTATTATCACAGCTGTAGTTAGTATTATTTTAGCACTTTTCGGACGAGATACAAATCCTGCAGTCAGAGAAGCAATCCAGTTCTGAGCTGTAAGTTTACCTAATTTATGAGAAGTTTTTGCAGATTTAGGGACGACTTTTGGAGCAGCTTTTTGACCCGAAGGTATGTGAAAATTATTTGGTGAATCTTCGACAATGTTAATCGTAATTATGAGTATATTCTCTCTTTGCCTCTGAGACACTTTTGATACGATATGAACCTTTATCTGAACTGGTAAAAGAGCCTGAATTTTCGATACAGAAGAAGAAAAAAATCTGTCTGCCCAATGACCGTTCAAATCTAGGATGGACAGGGCGTTAGTTGCCGATAGTGTAGCTACTTCGATATGAGCGATAGTCGGAACCTCAAATACCACAACGTATGTCGAAAGTGTAGCTGGAATCGGAGCAGGTGGACGTACTGGAATGACTGCCGTGGTCGTAGCTCTGCTTTTTCTTTTGTCTGTGTTCCTAGCTCCAGTCTTTGATTTCGTACCAACTCAAGCAACTGCACCAGCCTTAATCCTAGTCTGAATAATGATGACTGGAAGCTTCAAAAAGATTAAACGAGAAGAAATAGAAGAGTCAATACCTGCATTTTTCGCAGCAGTATTAATGTGTCTATGCTACAATATCTCATACGGTATCGGTGCTGGCTTCGTATTTTACTGTCTATCTATGATCACACAAGGGAAAAGAAAGCAGATCTCACCTCTAATCTGGATTGTGACTACCCTCTTTATACTAAATTTCATCGTTTTAGCTAAAATTTAAGGTTATTTTAAGGTTAGTGAGTATAATGATAGATTCTACACTACTTCATAAAATTTTTCTCAGCGATAATTGTATGTCAGTAGTTTTTCTCAATAGCCCATTTCGAGTGCATGCTCAAAAATATCACTCATCATAACTAATAAATCTACCCCAGGATGCCCAAGATGTATCGGCACTATATGTTCGATTTTTGGGTCATAATGCCTTATCATCAGGTCTAAAGATGAGAGATAATCTCACTCAAAAGGTGCTATAACTGGCACAAAAGCCAAATTTATAGGAGTCGAGACCTTCATAAACAGCCACCTAAGTTCATTGAGATATGTCTGTGTCATCCATTCAGATTGTGCTTTCGGATCTCAGGTTCTAACTCGATTTGCGTGATCTCCTGAATGATAAAAACTCATACCATCGACCTTGACTAAATACGCATTTCCAGCATCTGTCGCAGGAATTGAAATAACTGTGAGATCGAGTCAGCTTTCTTTTTCTATTTTTCTATTCTGAAAAGGAGATATAACTACTCTATTTTTGCCCAATTTAGCTAGTGGTGGTAAATCTGCAGATAAAATATAAGTTATATCTGGACAAAACTGACTCCACTCAAAAATCACAGGATTGAAATGATCATAATGAGAGTGAGAAACAAAGACTATAATTGGTTTATTTGTAGATTCAAAAAATTTCTGATTGATAACTCAGTCTGAGATAGATCCATTTGCTGGGTCATTACGGTAATAATCAAAGATAAGTACGCTATTATCGGTCTCGATGACAAAACCTGAATGATAAAGATAGGTGGAAATTAGCATTTATAAAATAAAAAGATAAAAAAAACTGACCTGTTTTTAGAGATTTTTATGGCTTTTACAAGGGAGAAAAAAAATTGCATTGCTCTTGATTTTTATAAAAATTTAACTATAATAAAAGAGTAATAGCATAGCTATTTACCGTATGTTCTTTAAAAATTCAGTCTTTTTTTGCCTTTCTAGTCTAGGAGGGAGAGAAAAGACGCTCTACATAGAAATTTTATGCTACAATGTTGTTGTCTAGCTATATTGCCAGATAGTAACTGGAAATTACACTATGTGAACTTAAACTTGCAAACCTACCGTCTTCATTTTTTGTGGAGATGGTCTCAAGCTGGATTTCTCGCTCTTCCGTCGATGGACTGTATGCGAGAAATCGGCTAAAACAAGCCAAAATCGGAGTTTAAGACACCTATGAAATTTCTACTTTTGTAGATATAAATCTTTCTGCAATAAGCGAATTGTTTAAGACACCTATGAAATTTCTACTTTTGTAGATGATTCCTGAATATTAAGCAAATCAGTGGTTTAAGACACCTATGAAATTTCTACTTTTGTAGATTCATCAAGAATAAATCAATCATAATTCGTTTAAGACACCTATGAAATTTCTACTTTTGTAGATTGGAGAATACCTCTCTGAAGATGAATGTTTAAGACACCTATGAAATTTCTACTTTTGTAGATCAACATTAAAGCTTCAAGGAAACATAGTTTAAGACACCTATGAAATTTCTACTTTTGTAGATGCCCAAAATCCATCTTGTGGAAATCGTGTTTAAGACACCTATGAAATTTCTACTTTTGTAGATAATAATCGTAAAGTTATGTTTTCCAAGTTTAAGACACCTATGAAATTTCTACTTTTGTAGATAAATTAGCCGCGGATGAGGTAACCTACGTTTAAGACACCTATGAAATTTCTACTTTTGTAGATACGAAAAAATCCCTGATCGCAATTATGTTTAAGACACCTATGAAATTTCTACTTTTGTAGATGTGATATTTCCTTAGTTTTCCCAGTTGTTTAAGACACCTATGAAATTTCTACTTTTGTAGATGCAAAAGTGTATCGCTCTGATAAAAAGGTTTAAGACACCTATGAAATTTCTACTTTTGTAGATGCTCGGCGTGAACTGCCACAGTGCCAAAAACAATGAATGAAGCAGTGAATATCCCTAAAATTACCATTAAAGTAGATAATTTAGCTAATAAAAACGGTATACAACTATGAAACACACTTTCAAAAATGAAACAATTAAATAAAATTATTAAAAAAGGTAAATGATACACTACTACGACAGAAAAAGAAATTTATAATCTTAAAGATGAAATACTATTAGAAAATATAATCAAAAAGAATAAATTGATAAAAGATATGTGAAAAAATACTACCGTACGTATAAAACAATGATAAATAACTGTTGATTGGCATTTATGAGATAAAGTTAGAAAGAAACTTAAAAAATTATGATTACTAAAATAAAAAAGAGGGCATATCACTTACGTGATTACCCATATCCATAAAAGGATATATGCCGTAAATTACTTCACAGCACTTAAGTATACTTAAAAAAAATTAAAATGCAATAGAAAGTGAAAGAAATCACATCTGGAAAATAAGAGGTCTAGCATTCTTTCTAAGATTTAGACAGGTATTTCCTTCTTAAAAATACATTGGATACAGCAAAAAAAAGAGGAAAATAAAAAAACTAAGCATATTTATATAAACCTTTATTTGCTAATTTATGGATTTCCAACGCAATTAATGTCTGATATGGGATACCCATTCTTTCTGCTTGTGCCTTCACTGCAATAATATCAGAAGCAAGAAGTCTAATACTAATAGACTTTTTCTCAGGCTTCTTTACAGTATAAGACCTGAGTCTTTTGTTCTCCTCAGCAAGTTGTTTGGAAGTCAGATTTCTCCCTTTTAGATGAGAAAAACTTTCCTCTAATTCCAGTTCTTCTGCATCTAGGTTTTGATTGTCGTAGCTAAGCATGGGTATAATTGGTTAATAATAAATCTTTTTTAATTTTCTACTGAGGTATGCTGTCTTGATAAAGATTTCATTATCATTTTCCACAACTGGTACAGCACAACAGTATCACTCATACATAATAACATATATGATTTGCCCTTTTCTCTTAGTGTTTGGCATTCTATCTACAACACCCACATCATTGATAATATGGGCAACAATATGAAGATCTATACCTCTCTCAGCTAATAGTTTTGTTCTTTTTTCTTCGTTGTAATGTATGTTTTTCATATAGGGGAGATATAATTAAAATATTGTATATATGTAGTATATATATTTTATATACAAATTGCAAGAGAAAGTTAACTTTTTTTACTAACTCAATTTTACAAAAAAATCAACTCCTCTTCTTCATGAACGGCATAACCATAACGAACAACCTTCTTTTTACAGCCTTCACAAAGTGAAAAAATCAGCACAGAATCTGTATTTTTGAATTTCTTTTTAAAAACCATTTCAATCTCTAACTTCACAATTTCCAAAATTCTAGAGCTATTTTTCAGTTCAAAAACTGAATATTGCAGTCTACGACCGTATTTTTTGAGAAATTTCGCAAAAGCATAGCGAAGCTTATTATTGGAAATATCGTAGGAAATGATCAGCATTTTATTCTTTTTGGTTAAGTATAAAAGTCGGCATCTCAGCTCATTCTTTGCCCATTATGAAATAATAATACTGCTTTATATAGTCGAAAAAGTCCATCTTATGCTCCAAAATTATTCTCAGAAAAAGAGATAAATAATGCTGATAACGAGCCATATCCAGCTCATATTCACCGTTGCGAAATGAAAAATCTTTTTGGTTTATTTGATTCAGATTAAAAGCCTTCAAAATCGTCTTGTCAATCAGACAACGAAACGGTTCTACTAGGTCGCAAGCCAGACTTTTACGCTCAAAAAACAGTTTATGAAACACTCCCCTATAAACGTCAAATCAGTAAAGATTCAGATTCGCCTCTATGAAATTGTAAAGAAGCGAATAACCCATGTCCATCAATAAATTCGTCCAATCACACCTCGTGCGAGGCTCACGTTTGTATCGTCCCAGTTGCCTGAAATATGATGAAAAAAAGAGTTTAGAAGCTGAACCCTCGAGTCCACGCAAACTGTCGTCTGTGTCAGCATTTTTTATCTTTTTTTGTATTTCCTTAACCTGATCTATGATTTGATGCTCTTTTTCTCATTTCGTCCTGAGAGATTGGAGGAGAAAAAGCTGATTTGAAACTTTATTTGCGATGATATGCTTGGCGATTTGCAAGTCCTGCTCTGATGTACTGAAGTATTGTTTTTCACGCAAGAGGTAATTCCCCGCCAAGGGACTGCCAATACTCGCCAGCGGTTTTAAATTCATCTGAAAACAGAAAACTGCAATTCAATGAGTCAAGAACTCACGAATTAACCTGGTGGAAAGTGTACATTCTCATACGATAAAAACACAAAAAATCTTAAAAAGGCTGATTTGATCTTTGATTTTTCCATCGACTTTAATGAGCAGATTATCATTACGAAAAGAGAGGTCTTTGATTCGATCGGAGCTGATGACTACGATTTGTTTCTCTATGAAGTCTGGGCGAGAGAGCATAATTAGTAAGTTAAAAACTAAAACAAAAAAGATTAAGTTATTTAGACTTATTTTTAAGTTTAGCCAGAATTATTAATTTTTGCAAATTTATGCCAATGAACTATCACATAACTCGTGATAAATGCAATTTCTGCACTTCTCTACATTCGGAACAAAGTCAGACAAAGCAGGATTAAAATGCTGATACTTATCCAGAAATGCTTCAAATTCACGGATTTCCTCATCATCAGGAATCGGAATTTCATAGACTTTGTTATCGTCCATCGAATAGAGTTTCAGCTTTTCTACCTGATAGCCCATTTCTGTAAGGCAAAAATACTGAGCATAAAGCTGATAAATCTGTCATTGATAAACTTGAGAAATATGCGTTTTCCTCTCCATCAGGGACTTTTTGCTGATATGGAAGACATCTATTTTCCCAACCAAATTATACTTTTCGCTATAAACGGAAGTTCACTGCAAAATGTCTTTACTCGTTGAGTAAGTTCCGTGGTCTATACGGATATGATTGAGGGTTCAACGAACTTGTGGAGTGTCTTGGTAAAGTCCTTTTTCCACATTGTCGTAGAGCTGGTGAAAGTAGATAGACTTTGGGCAGAAGGTGAAGTCGTTGAGGGTGGAAATACGAATGTAAGGGTCCATCTTTTTAGAGGAATAAAAGATTTTGAGTTCATTTGTCATCAGAACATAATCAAATATGATTATATTTTAATGATATTTCCATCGCTGGTGATGAAGAGCTGACCAACGGGAGAAAGGTAGGTGTGAAGGTAGGGTATTTTCTAAGTGAGAGAGGGGAATTTAAAGATTTTTAGGAAGATTGGCAAAAGGGGTTTGTTCAAATGAAGTTTGGTTATTTAAATAACTAGAAAAATCTTTATGCATCAATTCTTTTTCAGATTCTACTGGTCTTGTTTGTTGAGTTTGTTGGATTTGATTTTTTATTTGTCCAGACTTTAAAAATTCCAGTCCTCTTTTGGCTATATTATAAGCTGCAAGATCGTCTCAGGAATGAATGAAGTCAAATCAATGATTATTAGTTTTCATATTATAATCACATTGAGAATTTTTGGTATTCTTTGCTTTGTCTATTTCTCTTCAATAATCAATTCCATTATTTTCATCATAATGATGCATTTCTTCCTCCCATTTAGTTAAATGTCAGTAAAGTTCTTTTCAGCAAACTGGACACTCTTTTGATGTATTAAATTCATTTACAAAAACAATATTTCATAAATTCAAATCTACATTTTCTTTTTCACTTATTTTTATATCTCAAATATTCTTAACTTTTGGTGTTAATTGTAATGTTAGAGTATCATCTTTTTTTACAAAATAATTATACTTCCTATTCAACAACGTTTCTATTTCTTGATAGATAGTAACTCAAAAATTCTTTTTCAAAATCTTATCTTTATTAGTTTCAATTTCTTCTCAGTCTTTCTCTTGTTTTCTTCATAAATTTTCCAAAACCAACACTCAATTATACTTTACTATCCATTCATTTAACATTCTGATAATCTGAGAAATATATCAACCCCTCATCTCTTGAATATCATTTAAAGTAATTTCTCACTTTTGATTCATAATTTGTCTTCTCAAAATGGCTAATTTGAAAATCAAATTGTAATCATAAACTTTATTTCCACTTTTATCCTCTAATTTTATCTTTTTTCAATCTTTTGCCTCTATTCTAAATCATCAATTTTCTGCTTTATTATAATATAATTTAGCTCAATTATTGACTTCAAAATATTCATTATTCTTAAAATTCCCTACCTTTAAACTTCCACCAATCAAATCTTTGTATTCTTTTCAGCTTTCATCTTTCCACTTACAATCTTCTTTTTTTACAAATTCTCATTTACTATTTATCAAGTTAAAATCTCAAATCAAATACTCTCAATTTTCAGTCTTTATACAATTTCAGTCTTTATCAATAATACAATAAGTCAAAAGTTCCTTTTCTCATCTATCCAATCAAATATAAGTCAATTCATTTTTCGGTTGTACTTTTTCATTGTAAGTTTCATTGAATTTTGAAATATTTTCTTTTTCTTCAAAACTATTTGTAAGTCTTTTATCAGAATTGAAACTCAAATTAAAACTTCAAATAATTTTATCTCTTTTCTTTCTTGATTTTCACAAAACTTTTTCTGTAATATTTTCATCAGCTTTTTTCACAAAATATCAACTATCACTATTTAGTCTAATATTTTGATTTCAATTTTCTATATCTTTTATGAAATCTTGCCAATAAATTGTAAATAAATTTGGGTTTTTAGGTCACGTTTCCTTGTTTTCAAATCTTTTTCTCTTTTGTTCTTCAATATCGTGTTCTATTTCAAAAAAATCTTGGTCTTTACAGAAATCTTTACAATAAATTTGATAAAGTTCTAATTTTTCTTCTTTTTCTAAATCTTGAACTCTTGAAAAATTGATTTTCTCCCAATTAACATTGTATCATTGCTTATTAAATTCCACAATATACTCAATCAAATTATCAATTTTCCATAATCTTTGAAAATCAAACGATATGTATCCAAATACATCCTCATTATTAGAGATAACATTTTCTATATATTTTTTTAATTTCTCAAAAGGAGATTTCTGATAATTTTGAAACTTTTCATTAAATTTCTTTTCATAAAACCATTTCGTATTCTTATTCTCAACTTCACATTTTTTGTACTCAATTAAGTCTTTAAAATCTTTTTCATCCGGTTGATCTTTTACAATAAATTTTGATAAATTTTTATCAAAATATCATCACATTGTTCCATCATAACTCAAAGCTAATTTTGAAAAAGCTCAAAAGGTAAGAGTTCTATATTCCAAGATATCTATATCTCCATTTTTTCAAATAGAAATATCCAAGATATTTTTATCTACAACTGGGATCAAAATCAAATAATAAGATATCTCTCAACATTCAGTTTTTTTAAGTAATTTTGCATAATGAGTTAAAGCTAAATTATTTTCCAATTCTTTTTCTTTATTGTTGATATTTCTTTTTAAATTTCACCATTCTTTTCTAATCTGATTTAATTCATTTGTTAGCTTTTTAATACTTTCATCATTTTCTCTTAAATCTTTTACATTTTTCTTTTGTTTCCCGATTTCTGACCGATAGTTTTGTTCATCTTCTGTTCTTTCATCTTTATCTTTTTTTGCAATATATTCCCATTTTTCAGGATGAAGTAAATCTGGAAAGTGTTCTTGTTTAGTTCTTAACTCAAATTCTTCAATCAGCTTTTGTCTTTCTTGTTCCTTGGTATGTTTTTTATTCTCTTCTTTCTCAAAATCTGGTCTTAAAGTTTTTAAATCATCTTTTATTTCTTGTGGTTGTCTTCTTTTTAAAGCCTTTTCATTAAATCAGAATCTTCTCATCAAAATTCAGCTTGATTGATTTTCGCTCATAAAATAATATCATTTTGCTTCTTTGAAAAAGACTTCAAATTTCAAAATATTTTCTATTTTTTCTTTTATTTCCTCATCAAATTTATCATTTCAAACATCAAACTTTTCCAAGAAATTATGAACTCTAATGTATTCTAAACTAATACTTCTCAAAGTCTTTTTTATGTCAGTTTTTGAAAGGCTTATTGCACTTTTTCAAATATCTTCTAAATCTATTTGCAAATTTTCTATATTTCTCATTACTTCATCAAAGTAGTTTAATAGCTTTTCTACTCAATTTTGAGAATGTTTTTTTAACTCAGCAAAACCAATTCCTCTCGTTCAAGATAATTTAGTTGTTTTTTTCAAATGTATATAAAAAACTTTATCTATCGCTTCAAAAATATCTCTTTTCACAAAAATTTGTCATCAAATATTAGCATTTAAAACTCCTTTAAAAATTATTAAATATTCTAAAATGCTTTTTGAAGTTTTAGTAAATTGATTCTCATCAATCTTTTTACCAACTTCTTTTGAATAATTAATATCCTTTTCTATTTCTTTATTTCTGAAAAGTATATTTGTAGGAGTAGTATAGATTCACTCTTTTTGTAAAAAAGTTTCTGTGATTTTACTTGGTTTTAATTCAAACCTTACAGTTTTTCTAACCTCATAGAGGTCTGTCAGATTCTGAAAAGACATTTTTTGATATATTAAAAACTAAAAACAATTCTTACAAAGAGACGAAATCCAGCATTTTCTCTACACTTTTCCCATACTGCTCTATCATAAAGGTATAATACTTTTTAAGTCAGACCACATTTTCCGATGCTTTCTGGATGGCGTTAAAATAGGCATCTTTATTGTCTTTGAAGACGATCATCGGTAGAAATCCGTTTTGTATCAGGATTTTATCCATTAATAATCTTCCTGTCCTTCCATTTCCATTTGTGAAAGGGTGAATTTGCTCGTATTTCAGATGAAAGTCAAAGGCTAATTGAAGAGGGAATGTGGTTTTTTTTCAGAGTTTTATTTCTGTTATCAATTTTCCGAGAAAAGTTTCCACCTGTGTAGGATCACTCGTAGGTTGATTATTCACGATAATCTGGTATTTCTTGAATCCTCTCGGATAAGGATCTCACGTCTCTTGAAGCAGATTTTTCGTCAGAGTATGATAAAGTTTTTTAATGTTAGATATATTTCGGATAAAGTCATCTTTTAGCAAATTTCGGGATTTGAGACTGTTTTTCACTTCTTGAATTTCATTTTTGATGGGATAGATTGATTTTTTTCCTTCCAGAATTTTGGTAATTTCCTCTTGAGAAATTTTACTCCCTTCAATATGATTAGAATGGAAAATAAACTCTGCTGGGAACTGATTTTGTAATCGTGATTGTATTTTCTTCCCATAGTCGCATAACGGATTATGAGGTTCAAGAAGTGGGATTGCTTCAACTCTATTAAGAAGTTGTTTAGTCTGTATAAGTACCATTTGCAAAATCTCTGGATTATGAAGTTGGCTTGCAAAGTTTTTGTAGGAAAACATATCAGAGGAAAAAGTAGTCTCTTTTTGAGCTAGAGAGTCCAATGCCTGAGCGGTAATATCCGAAGAAAGTAGTTTCGTGGAAATTTTCTTTTGAGCAACCTTTTTTACTAAGAAAGCTCCAGAAGGTCATTTTTCTATAAACATATTATGAGGTATAGAACTAAATCTTTACAGACCTAAATACTATGAGTTTTTCGGTAAATTACAAGAGAATATTGTTATTTTTATTGGATTGCTAACTTAGCGACTAAGATTTAGATACAGACCTAAAAGGTAGTAGTTTTTGACTATTTAATGAAATAACATTACAAGTTTTTGCATTTATACCCTGATGATGTACCAGGTTTTGCAAGTTTTTTTGAGGATCTTTAAACGCTTTTTTCTAATGCTAAAAGTTGTACTTTCTTGTCAATTCCCCCTGCATATCCCGTGAGACTGCCCTTGGCTCAAAGTACCCTATGGCAAGGAACGATGATGGAGATAGGATTATGTCCTACTGCTCCACCGACCCCTCTCGCTGACATTTTTTTAATTCCTCTTTTCTTCGCCAAGTTTTCTGCTATCTCTCCATAGGTCGTGGTTTCTCCATACGGAATTTCACTCAGCATTTTCCATACTTCTTTTCTAAAAGGCGTTCCTTCAGCTTTTGTTGGGATAGTGAAATTGGGATTTTTGCCTTGGAAATACGTATCAAGCCATTTGGTTGTATCTTTAAAGATTTTTAAGTCTGAATTTTTTTCGTGATTTTCTAGGGAATCGGGGAAGTATTTCTGTCCTTCAAGTCGCAAACCTGTGAGATAGGTTCCGTCGCTGGTGATGAAGAGTTGACCGACGGGGGAAAGGTAGGTGTGAAGGTAGGGCATTTTTGAAGATAGAGCAAAAACTAAATTTATTTTTTAAGCCAAAACAGTAAAGTAATTGTAGAAATTTGCTGGATGGTTGCAAGCAAATTGTGTGGATATTTTACACTTTTATGTACTAACTTTTGTAGTTATACTACACTTTTAGTGAGGAAGTTGTAGAAATGGGAAAAGGTCGAATCAACAAAATTGCACATTTTTGCGTTACTTCACGATTTCCACCTTTAACTTATAGTGAAAAAGTAGATAAATCTGATATTTTTCACGTATAGTTTAGTGGTTTTTGTGGGAAATTCGGGTCTTTATCACGAATGTTTTACTATGATTTAGAAGGATTTTTTACAGACCTAAAAAGGTACTATTTTCCCGTAGCAAAACCATCCCACTCCTCATCTCTGATAAGCAAATCTGGATATTTCTGCTTTTTCTTTTCCTCTTCTGTTAATTTTTCAAAATCTTTAATCCTTTCAAACATCATCGCCCCTTTTCTCGCAATATTATAAGCTCCATTTGCATCTCCATTTGGCACAATTGCATCAGCTTCACGAGAGTCAAAATGCTTTCCATCTCAACCACGAACAGGTGAAAGGATAAAATCATCGTCTTTTGTTGGATTTCATTCACTATCTTTTTGTCAGGAATTTCTAATCTGCTGAATTAAATCAATTGCAAATCTTAAACTTTCCCAAGCTGTATGTTCTCATTTTTTAGTCGGTTCAAATTCTTGATTTTGCTCATTGGTTATTTTTCAGCCTTCTTTGTCTATTGTAAATTTCCAAGCCACATTTTTTCAATATTTCTCAAAAACTCAACCCAAAATTTCTACAATATCAATTTTTTTAATTTGCCAATTATCGTGGTCATCTTTTTGTCATCTAAATCTATCCAAACCTTGTCAGTCTTTCCCTGAATACAAAGTCCATTCTTTACCCAAATGTGTATATTTGAAATAATAATCTGTTCAATCAAAGCCAAACTCATCAAATTTTTCACAAATTTGAGATTTAATACTTTCTTCACTTCATTTTTTCAAATAAATTGTTTTTCTCCAACCTGTTTTTGGGTCAGTTTGAGAAGTATAATTTGCTCTGGTATAAAGCATAATTCACCATTGTTGTGCTTTTTCTATATCACTAAAAATTTGGACTGGTGGAGTGAGTTGCAGAGCTTTTTGCACAGACTTTATTTCTCAATCTTTTGCATTTTTATCCACCACAAAATTTAGTTTTTTTGCCAAAGCAAGCTCCAATTTTTGATATACAGATTTTTCAATTTTTTTTCTACTATTTTTGAAACCAGAATTCAAGTTTTCCAGCACGATAAAAGCATTATTTTCAATTGCAAGTTTAACGATTTCGTGAACTACTTGTGAAATATATCAATCTTTTAATTCTTTGATAGTTCAAATTGTTTGCCAGTTTTTACGAGCCTCATCTCTATTTTGTGATAAAGTTTCCAATTTTGCATTGTAATCTTGTCCGTTGATGTTATTGAAGCTTCATTGTATAGCATTCCCATCTTTATCTTTTACTATTTCACCTTTTTGATTTACAAGTGAATAATAAGCCAAATGCTTTTCTCATCTATCAATTCAAAGGAAACAAATATTTTCTGGATTTTGAACGAGTTTTTGATTTAGATATTGGTTAAATTTCGCTAAATAGTCTTTCTGTTTATAATTAAGTTTTAGCGGACAATGAAACAAAAATTTTTCTTCTGCAAATCTCTTATTATCAATTATCCAATTTTTATTTTCATAACCTTGCTTTATTTTCTTTTCAATTCAGGCTGGTCTAAAAAAGATTTCTGCACCTCCATTCAACTGAATTACACTATTTTCTTTAAAAGTCTCTTGCCAATATTCCCACTGAATTTTATTTTGATTACATTTGACTTCAAAGACATACAAATCACCATTTTCAATGAAACTCTCAATTTTTTCCCAATCAATCGGCTTAAATTCGCAGACATAACTTTCTTTCAAAATTTCTTGAATATCAGCATCAAATACTTTTTTCTCCGAGTAATCTTTATCTAAAATTTGTTGTAAAAGTGGATATTTTCTTACATATCTATCTCTAATAATTTTTTTCAAAGACTGCATTACTTGTTCTGGATTTTCTTTTCACATTTCTCAATACGATTTTCAGAATTCTCCCAAAAAACCCTTTCCTGCCAAAGTTTGAAACTTCAAATTTGCTAAAATCAAACGACCAATCCTCTCATTTATAGCATTATAAACCTCATTATCTTCTTTTTCTGTATCAAAAAGATTTTTCTTTTTCCCTAAAATTCCAACATAAAATTTATCTCCATTTTTAAGTAAAACTGCTCATTTCAACTTTTCTTGCCCATCACTCCAACCTCATAACAAACTTCAATTCTCAAAATTCAACTTCAACTTGTTAATTTCACTCTGTGGCTTTTTTGTCAAATAATTTCTCACTGCATCATATTGTTTGAACCAGTCAAATTTATAAATCAGCTTATCAAGAATATTTTCTACTTCACTATCTTGTGGATTTCATTTTCTCTTGTTTTCTTTTGTGATGAAATATTTCAAAATACGATTTACTGCCAAAATATTATCAAGCCAAAGCTTGATTTTTGCTTTCTCATCATCATTTTTGAAATCAACAATTTTTACAATTCAGCTTTCTATGACACTTTTATCATTTACAAAATTTGTAGCAAACTCTGATAAGTCAGCCAAAATCATTTGGAGTAAAGCTTGTGAAGGAGTATTTGCATTTTGAATTATTTCACTTTCTCAATTTGTAAACAATGAATCTTTAAAAAGTATTCATTTTTCTTTCCAGTTTTCAACCAAATCATCATCCAAAATGGCAAATAAACCTGACAACTCCACAGCATCAGGAATTTTTATTTTTTCTTCTGAGTTTTTATCAGCTTTTTGAAAAACTTTTGCATCTTTCAATTTATCCTGTAAATCGTGCCAATTTGCAAAATATTTCCCTGAAATAGTGTTTATTGCAGTTTTATTCCAATAAATTCAGTCATAATTTTCACGATTTGTCAGCAATTCTATGAATTCTTCTGTTTTATGCTTTTCTTCGTCATTTCAACTCTTACCAACAAAATATTTATCTCCTGCTTCTTTTATTGTTTTTAAAACATTTTGTAATTCAGTTTCATCTTTAATCAAAGCTATAAACCCTTTTTTCTCACCACAACCAATTTGTTTGAAGAGGATTTTGAATGTTGAGAGCTTTACAAATTTTTCATGTTCTTTTTTATCTTCTTTTGATTTTCATTTATTTTCTTCATCTATTTTCCTATTTTCTTCTTCAATTCTCTTTTTTTCTTGTTGATTGTAAAGATTGATAAGATAATTGTTATCTCAAATTTTTAGATTGTAATCATCAATTTGAGTTTGAGATAAGCAAGTATTGAAATAATTTATCTCAAAAATTTCATTCCAAAATTGAATAACTTCTTTTTCATTTCATTCTCTATCTTTGATTTTCAAAGTTTTACCTGCTTCTGTTAATTCATTAAAAATTTTTCAATATTCATCTTCTTGCTTTTTAAATAAGAAAATATTATCCACAAATTTTGGCAGATTTTCGTTAACAATTCTTGTTGCAATTGCTGTTGCTTTTTCTTCTGAAGAATAATAATTTTCACGATTTTGATTGAAACCACCAAAGTAAGTAAAAAATCAGTCAAAAACTCATTTATTTTCAGTCGTTCCAAGAGCTTTTTCTAAATCAGATTTTTCAACCAAATTTTTATCATTTGTTTTCCAAGAAATTTTTTCACGAATTATCAGTTTTAAATTTGCAAATTCATCAATTTTTGATTTTATGTGCTTCATAATTCAGCTTTCTGTCAAAATTTTTGCTCCTTTTTCTTTCAAAATTGGTTTTCATTTTTCATCATTTCAAACTTCTGTTTTAAAAGCTTCTCCAGCAATTTCATAAAGTTTCACAATTTCTCATCTCAACCTTTTTTCTTCTGCTTCTTTTTCTTTTTCATTCAAATTTTCTTTACTTACATTTTTCAATTCAAAATATTTAGAAAAATCTATTTCTTTTGCTTTCTCATTTTCCAAACTTTTAGTGATAAACTCTTCGTGAATTTTATCAAAAACTGGCTTCAAAACTTGGTAAGCATCTTCAATTTCTTGGTCTTTTAAAAAAGCCTTGATTTGTCAATCTTTATCGGTTTCCAAATTCTTTTGCATTGTATCCCTTGTCTTTCAAACTGGGACAAGCTCAAAACGAAGTGTTTTTGGGAGAGAGTAGAGGTTAGTAAAGGAAGAGAAAGCTGAATCTGTCATCACGAACTTATTAGAAAATAAATATCAGCTTTTTATACTCTTTTTGCCACCAAATGCAACAAAAAATAGATTGTTTTTTTTTGAGGAAAACTGGGATTACTCATTTTTTTGACAAAATCAATCTCTAGCTCCCCTTTTTATCCACTTTCTTGTGATAATGATGAAGCACTCCACGAGCAATCGGCTGAGCCAACAATGCCTCTACGCCAAAGGCAATCCCAAAATTACGAGGTCGGCGGTAGAAAAACTGACTAAAACTATCCATATCTATATGTCCAGTTCCGATCCACGGAGCGACAATCGTTAAAACAATAGACATCAAAAGAACACTGCAAAGAGTATTTATCAGGATATGAGCATTGAAACTATCTGTCGGGGTTATGATTTTATTTGTCAGTCGCTGTGCAGGTTTACCAGTTAGTAGAACCAGAACGACTACAGTAATCCAAATAAAAGGCAGAATTTTGAGAGTATTTATTCGCATTTCCATACTGAACTCAGTCTCAAACATTGTAATCAGCGGAGCTATGATATTTACTGAGATAATAGAAATGATCAGCATAAAGGCTAAAAATTCACGCGTATTGCGAGGAAGCTTCATGTGGAATTCCATCATAAAATTTGATATAAAAATAAAAGATCAAAACATAAGTATATAGTTATAGACTAGGAAATCAAGTGGAAGTTTAGTCATTTCACAAAAACTTGAAGTTTCAGATCAGATTTTTATACTCTCTCACATGAACACTTCAAAACAGAAAATAAAAGCTGACCTTCAATTCTTTTACGATCATGAAGCTCAGAAATACTACGAAACTAGGAAAAAGCACCGAGACGAAGGGGAAACTGTGCTAGAAATTTTGAATAACCGAAAAAGTACTGACTCTACTAAAAAAGTCAGAATATTAGAATTATGATCATGAAGCGGTAGATTTGCAAATTTTTTGAGAGAAAATTATAAAGGAAAGTTTGAGTATGTGTGAGTGGATATGTCTGGAGAGCTGATTAAGTATGCTGAGAAGGAAAATAAACAACGAAGTTTTGCTCACGATGATATGTTGCATTTTCTGGAAGAGCAAGATCAGGAAAGCTTTGATGTTGTGGTGTGATTTGCCAGTGTTCAGCATTTGACCAGTTATCAGGAGAGGTTATTGCTGATGAAATATGTCTACAGAGTGCTAAAGTATGATGGGATTTTTCTAATGATCAATTGGTCACTCTCGAAGCGGTTTATCCGTAAGTATTGGAAAGTGATACTAAGTTCGATTGGTCAGATTTTTATTTCTTTTGGGAAGCATAACTGGAGAGATCTGATGATACCGTGGAAGAATGGCAAGAAGAAATATATGAGGTTTTATCATCTATTTGGTATAAAAGAGCTAAAAAAGCTGGCTCTGTTTTCAGGTTTTAATTTGCAAGAAGTGGGATTTCTGACGAAAGGAGGAGAGTTAGTGGGAAAATGGGGAGATGCGAAGAATAGTTTGTTGGTGGTGAGAAAGCAACCTATCCATTTTTAGAGATTTTTAGCTGATTTTTAAATCAATCTTTCTCAAACTGGGGGTGTTTCACCCCCCAGACCCCCAGACTTCATTTCTTTGTCTGGATACAAAGAAACGAAGCAAAGAAAAATCAAGAAATTTTAGCGAGCCTTTGGCGGTTATCGTGATGAAAGTGAGAATACGAAGCAAAACCGCAGCCTCCACACTCAATTGATTTAATTGGAGTTTCGCACAGCGGTGTTCGCTCAGTTTGGCTTGCTACTGAACAGATTTACTACGGTTGGCTCTGTAAAATTTCTGTTGGCTGAGTGAAATATAGATGTTTAAAATAAATAATACTTGGTAAAAACTTATGTTTTTATGTTTTTTAGATATTTTCTTGGACAGCAATAATAATTTTCCCTGTTTTTTAGCTGATTTTTTGCATTTTTTAGGCTGTTTGAGTAAACTTTAAGTATGTTTTACTCTGTTTTTAGTGATTGATGAAAAAGAACATAATTTGTGTCTTATCTTTGGCTCTTGGACTGCTATTTGCTGGAAGTTCTCTTGCAGTTGATTTGGTTCCGCCAGTGCCTTATGATAATCCTGATCCAGTAAAAGAGCCTGATAAGCGGTATTTTAACTATCGTCTGGAGAATTTTGCTCCAGAGAGTGAAGTGCTGATCAAGGAGTCTTTCTGAAATTCAGTGCATTTTGAGGATGAATATTTATGGGATTATAACTCATATAATTCGCATTCAGTCGGATTTTCTACTAATTTACCGACGATAGCAATCATTGAATATGGAGAAACTAGCAGTTATGGTAAGGCAACTTTACAGTCTGAGTCATATTATTATAATCATCTGCTCTATATCACGGGATTGGACGAGGGGAAAACATATCACTATCGTATTAAAGCACAAGATAACGACGGAAATCAGATTTCTTCTCCTGATTATTCTTTTACGACCAAGACTTTCACAACTGAAATCAAAGTGACGAATAACTGGCTAGAAACTCAGGCGACAGGTGTTTTGGGCGATGATAAACATATTGCGACTCATCAGATAACTAAGCCAGGAACTTACGTTTTGGTAGAAGATATAACTTCAAATACGCTGGGAATGAATATCAAGACAAATGATGTGACGATAGATTTGAACTGATATACTCTGATCTATGATAACGGTACTCCGAAGGTAATCGCCAATGGGCGAGATGGATATGCGTATGCTGAAGAGGCGTCATTTGGAATTCGTGGTGGGCTGTGGAATTTTAAGAATCATAAAATCTTCAATGGGATAATTAAGCAAGGTAAAAATGGTGGAAAATGATTTATTTGAGTAGGTTTTCAGCCGATTTATGATTCAGCCAGCACAGAAGTCGCCTGAATTACCGCAGACTGGTACTGAGATAGCGTGTGAGGGATGAGCCTCGGGAACTGAGAATATCATCATAATGTATTGTATGACCGTGGAACTGTGGTAGATGACAGACATCAGCAACACAAATCAATGTGAGTGGGTGCAAATGGAGTCACTTATTCCAATTCTCTCAGACGTTTTAGGCAATGCGGAATCGCAGGTGGAAAAGAGATTTATAATAACGAAACATACGCAGATAGTTACGTGACAAACAGTATAAATGTTCAAGGTTCTGAAGGGGTATCTATCCATGATAATAAAATCTTTGGAATGGGTTTTTTATCGATTGGAGTCTGGCTGGGTGTGAAAGATATTCACGTGGACAATAATTTCATCTATCAGAAATGCTATGCTCCGACTAGGAGATCCGCTGAATACAATAGAGATTCTGATGTGGCTGGGATGAGAGAGACGAACTGGTCTTCTGACTGGGACGATCAGCTGATTGAAAATAACACAATTATCATCAAATGATACAACTGATGCAGTGAGGCAAAATGACTCTGGACCAGTGATAATGCTGAGAATGGCGAAGAATGAAGTATAGTTTATAAAAATAACATAATAAAAGCTGAAGCAATGCCAGGTAATCACGCTTCCGATGGGTGAGGTTATTATCCAGGGAATGAATGATCTAGTTATCGCTGAAATGTAAACAACGCTTTCACTGCGATTACTGTCTGATGAGCTAGATGAGGCTGAGATGGGGGAGCTACCGTTTTGACCGAGAATGAACTGCCAAAGAGTCAGATTTTTATTTCTAATCGTCTGATATGAAACGTGAATTTAGTGATTTTGTGAGAAGGCTATCATAATGGAGCTAGAGCCAGATTTTATGATAATACATTTGAAAAGATAGAGCATGACTCTGAATATTATCGTCCAATTCGTCTATGATTTCGGTATCGAGATAGTTATGATAATAGGTTTATGGATAATCATCTGGCTGGATGAACGAGCGAAAAAGATATGATTCCTTATTTCTTCTGATCAAATGGAAAACTAGATGCCAGTTATGGAATGCAGAAAACGGCTGTCTTTGTAGATGAAAATGATCAGCCTCTGGTAAATAAGGAGATTCTGATGAGTTTTACAGGTTCTCGCTGGTGATATGATACTGCTCGTGAAACCTGGGCATCTCGCAATACGATTACCATTAAAAATGAAAAAAATGAGGCTTATACTCAGGAAATTGATGTATATTTCGAAGATGAGATAATACGTGTAAAGACTGCTGCCAACTGAGATATTGCAGTGCCTGTAAGCTGCGATTCGCCAAATAGTATCCACTGAACATACGGCGACACCTCCATCTGTTATCCAAAGGTATGAATGAAATTATACTGGAAGATGGCAGATGTCAAAAGAGAAATTAAAATTCTGACCAACTCTGTCGGTATGGCTACTTTCGATCTGATAGAAATTCAGCATTTGAAGGATGGTCAATGATATGGAAAGTCTGCTGGAGCTTTGAGCTGGATTGATTTTGAGAATTTTTTGTGGACGGCGAAAAGCCCAAATCGCAAGTCGGAGGCTCTGGGGATAGATGATGTGAAAGAAACGAGTAAAATTATACTAACAGCTGATGGAACGGTCGATCCAGATCCAGACCCTGATCCAGATCCAGATCCAGAAGGTGCAAAAAGCTGATGTGTCACAGAAGACCCTTCTAATACTGGATTTGCTTTTATGATAGATGGGAAGAAATGCCTGAAGGTGAATAATTGTGGACGATTCTGACTTGAATTAAAGCCAGTTCATGAAGTGGAAAACGCTCGTTTCCGTATTCAGTATTTTTATCCTGATGGAAATTCTAGTGTCATCTGGGGCAAAAAGTCGCTTTCCTGAACTTATTGGAACTTGGTGCCATATAATGGAATAGGTGAAAGAAAGCTGACTGCCCAATATGAAAGAGCTGATGGAGGGATGTTGAGTGAGAAAAAGGAATTGGCGATTGTCTGTGAAAATTTATAAGAGACTAATTTTCAAGCAAAATGCACCACAGAGGCAAACTCAGTAGATAAGAACTAGATTTCTCAATTTTGATACTTTTTAAACAAGTTTTCAGCACTTTCATAACCTAGAATTTTTCTAGGTTTTTGA
>BNUE01000004.1 GCA_025997135.1 candidate division SR1 bacterium
TTACAATAGAATTATGAATGCAGAGAAAAAAACTTTCAATTCATTTATCACTCAGTTAATCGCAGAGGCTTATTATGCAAATCAGTCTTCTCCTGCTCAGAATTAGTATTTTTAAGTAGATTATATATTTTGTTTTAAATGAAGAAATCAGCGTTTACTTTTATAGAGATGGTGCTTGTGATGAGTGTATTGGCGATTTTGTTGCCGTTAATTTTTTCTACAATTACAAAAGCTACTCGTATAAAAGAAGAAATTACCGTACAGACTGAGCTTTATCAGCAGACTTATGAGGTATTTGAGAGATTAAATAACTTAACTCAGGACTATACTATCGATTATGAAGAATATTTTAATAGGCAAAAAGTCTGATGTAACTGAGTATGAGGATCTAGCTTTTCATGGAATGTAGTCAATTCGAGTGGGTATTGTCAGAATTTTACTGCTTATGGAAATGAACATTCTTTTTCTGATTGGGATTCTTCTAATGATTTGCCAGATTATCATAAGTATTATTATTGTTCGGATTATCAATTTTCCCCAATTCCATCCAATGAAAGAGTAGAGGATCACTGTTTTTCGGGTATTGAAACAATACAGTCATACGGTCAGTATTCTAAACTTTTTTATGATATGCACGAAGATACTGATGGGGATGGTAGCAGTGTATGAGATACTGATGATGAGGATTTGGGAGTTTGACCTGTCGCTATCGCTAATGCTACTGGAGTTCAAGAATTATATTTGATTTCAAAAAATGGAGATGAAAGGCTATATCTCAGGAGAAAACTGGTAAGTCAGTATGATATTGATAATGATTGATATTTAACTGGAGATTGAGAACAATTGTTCGTAATTCAGATGCTGAAACTTAGGTGATTTGATGCAGGAGAAAAACATAATTATGATGATACAACTTTTGCTAATAATCCGTGAGTGTTTGACTGACAAATCGATACTTGGGCATGTGATGCTAGTCAGTGATTTGTGGGTCATTGAGCCAGTATTTGAGGTGCGTATTCTAGTTATCGTTTGCCGTCATCTGCGGAAGATTGCTGGGTTGTAATGTATCAGGGGATGCTAACTTTTACAGATTGGAATTTGACTATTTACCCAGATAAAGATCCTAATTTAGCGTATAAAGAAGATGCAGTGCAAATTAATCCGTATGTAAAAATTTTTGTGCATACTAGACCATATTTACCTGATTGGCAGTTAAATATCAAATCATATTTGCGTAATTTTCATATTGCGGTGGAGACGATGTTTAATATTCAATCAAATTATGAGGGATAGTTAATTCGTTCTTAAATTTCAGAAAAGTCAAGTGATAAATTCAGATTTTTTTCTGTTTTTTTCTTTTTTCGGGTTATTTGAATATACTTGAGAGATGAGTTTTACCTCAAGTTCTTTTTTAATGGACGCATCAAATACACCAAATACTATAAATTTCAGAGATCTACTCAATAAATCAATATTGCAATCTGATATTGTAAGAATTTTTGATTATCTTTTGACGATTGGAGTAGAGGAAGGCGCATCAGATATTCATGTTGAACCTTTTGAGAATTATTGTCGTATTAGGATTAGGATTGATGGAGTTTTAGAGGAACTGGTGCAATATCCTAAATCATTCCATGAGTCAATTATCTCAAAGTTTAAGATTGAATCTGGGCAGATGAGACCTGATGAAAAGAGACTTCCTCAGGATGCTAGGGTCTCTGCAATTACTCAGACGAATAAAGAAATTGATCTGCGTGCTAATACTTTGCCGACCGTGCGATGAGAAAAATTGGTAATGCGTATTGTGGATAAATCGAAAGAAATTCCTTCACTGAAAATGCTGGGAATCGATGGCTCAAATGGAGCAATCCTTAGGAAAGCTCTAGATTATCCAAATGGAATTATGCTCAATACTTGACCGACTGGATCAGGAAAAACTACAACGCTTTATTCGTGTCTGTCTGATATTAATAAAATTGAGGTAAATATTACTACTTTTGAGGATCCAGTCGAAAATAAAATGATGTGACTTAATCAATCTCAGGTTAGGTGAGACATTGGCTTTACCTTTGCATCTGGACTTCGTGCAGCCTTACGTCAGGATCCTGACATTATTATGGTGTGAGAAATTCGTGATAGAGAAACGCTAGAAATGGCGATGGAATCTGCGATGACGGGTCATCTAGTTTTTTCCACAATTCATACTAATTCAGCAGTTGAGACTATTACCAGAGTGCTGAATATGGGTGCCGAGTCTTATATGATGGCTGGAACGTTTAATCTCGTTATTGCACAGAGGCTTTGACGTAAAGTATGTTCAAACTGTGCAACTAAAGTCTTGATAAAAGATGATGCGAAATATCTTTATGCTAAAAAAACTTTTACGAATTTCGATAAAGAAGCTTTAAAAGCTGAAATTCAGAGTAGAGGAATTACTCAAGAACAGCGAACAGATTTTTTTGTGAATGGATATATGGCTCAATGAACAGGAAAAGACTCTAAAACATGAGAGATTTGCTCAGTTTGTAATGGTTCAGGCTACAAAGGTAGGATGTGACTTTATGAAATGATGGATTATACAGACCAAATTAAAGTGATGCTTTTGGACAAGAAATCGGCTTTTGAAATAGGAAAATTTGCTTTACAAAACTGAATGATTGACTTGGAGAGAGACTGAATATTTAAGGCGATACAGGGTAAGCTAGACCTAAATGAAATTTATAGATTTGTGAAGATGACAACTGGGTAATTGGACTAAAATGACAGTTTTACTTAATATATTTATTTATTGATGCAACCTTGAGAAGCTCAAAAAGAAAATCTGACTCTGCAACAGCGTTTTAATAACTTTATTGTTGAATTACAGAAACCAACTCTTAATGAAAAGGCTACGTTTTTTAGATTATTGGCAGTATCTCAGAAGGCAGGTTTAGGTATTAGAGCATCACTGGTCTCTCTACAACAATGACAAGAAAATAAATGAATGCTGATGATATTGGAAGATATGATTCAGAGATTGACGGCTGGTTCTGGACTCGCAGAGGCAATGTCTTATCATGCTTATTTCTTTACGTCAGAAGAGATTGAATTGTTAAAATCTACTGAAATTACAGGGAATATGTCTGCAACTCTTGAGGAAATTGCAGATGATTTGGAAGCAAACCAAATAATTAATGCAAAAGTAAAAAAAGCTTTGACATACCCAACTTTGATTATCGTTTTTGCAGTATTGGCTGTGGTAGTTTTGCTGATCAAGGTAATGCCTGCGATTGTAACTATGTATTGAGATCCTGAAGAACTACCATGAATTACTAAATTTATGCTAAATGTCTCAGCGTTTTTACAGGTGAACTGGTGGAAATGTTTGATACTTATTTTTACATTGATTACATCTTATAAATTACTCTATAAATACGTGTTATTGTTCAAAATTATGATTGATACATTGATGATTAAGGTTCCAGTCGTAAAAAATGTAGTAAAATTATTTTATATGCACCGTTTTACCGTGCTTTTGTCTCAGTTTTATGCTGCTGGAGTAAGTCCAATTATATCTTTTAATCTGCTGGCAAATATCTTTTCAAATTTTTGTTATAAAAAGAAGATGATTGAGGTGAAAAATTCTATTGCATCTGGTTTTTCTATCTTTGAATCTATGGAATGATCTGACCTGTTTGATCCAATTTTGATTCAAATTATTAGTGTCTGAGAGAATACAGGTTCGCTTACGGATGTGTTGAGAAAGATCTCTAGCTTTTATTTAATGAGTTTGAATGCTGCTATCGATGCATTGACAGCCATTATTGAGCCATTTTTGATGGTTTGAGTTGCAGGGATGGTAGGTACTTTGCTCTGAGCTATTTATTTGCCAATGGCTGATATGGTGAATCAGATTAGTGGATAGATATTATGTCAAAAAAATATTTACATTTTTCTATAAAAAGATATGAAAAGAAAGAAAAATCAGATTAAAATTCACGTATATCTTTGAGTAATATTCAGCTTTCTTTTTCTTTTTCAGCTTACTTTTGCTGGAAATGGAGTGCTTATGAGTCTTATCGATGAACATATTGTTCTTGGGATAAATAGTGCTTCATCTGCTACTTCATCCTCATCGCTTTCAAAAAATGGTCAGCTTTCTTTTTCTGATCCTTTACTTTTGCAAAAGGTTGTAGATGCTGCGAATTCTCAGTCATTGATTTCTCAGCTGGATTTGGCAAATGATACTACAAAAAGGACTCTCATAATTCAAAATTACTTATCTACTCAGAAAATATTACTCGAATATTTGCAGAAATTTTCTCAAGCAGAGGATTTGGATATCAAGTCTTACACTGCTAAAATTCAGACTTGTAATCTGCCAATCGAAGAAAAAAATAAATCCTATCAAAATGCAGTTCTATCTTATCAATATCAGCAGGCAAATAATTTATCACAGGAAATTGCTCAACTGAGAGCTTGCGTGGCAGAGAATACGGTTTACTATAAGCAGCATCTGCTCTATAAAGATATGATGGATAACTCTTTTAATGCTTTGCAGAAAAAAATTGTTTATTTAGATCAGCAGAAAGATACGATCGCTAAACATTATGAGATTCTCAAACCTCAGCTTCTCAAGCAACTTTATGATGTAAGCCAAACTTTGCAGGCGAATTTTTAGACATTAAATTTAAAAATCATCACGTCTCAATCTTTAACGATATAACTTTTGCCTTCCATTCTGAGGACTCATTTTTCTCTGGCTTTGGCTCGGCTACCTGTCGATATTAAGTCATCGTAAGATACTACGTCTGCTTTTATAAAACCTCTCTCAAAATCTGAATGGATAGCTCCAGCAGCCTGAGGAGCTGTAGAATTTAGAGGTATTGTCCATGCTTTTGATTCTTTCTCTCCAGTCGTAAAATAGTACATTAGACCTAGAGTATTGAATGCTAACATAATTAGATCGTCTAGCGTCGGGACTTTTGTGTGTTCGATCTCTAGCATTTCGGCTAAAAACTCAACTTTTTCTGAGGTCGTCATCTCCATCATCTCTTGTTCGACTTTTACGCAGACGATAGAGACAGGGGAGTGGAGAACTGATTCTACTTCTGTTTTTAGCTTTTCAGCATTTGAAAGCTCTTCTTGAGCTACATTGAGTGCATAAATTATTGGTTTGAGAGTTAGAAAATTGTATGATTTTATCAGTTTCAGCTCTTCTGGAGTGAGGGAATTTTTGATCGTGTTGGCAAGTTTGCCGTCCATTAGGGTGGTATAAATGCGTTCTAATGTGTCCACAAGTTTCTTGTCATCTGGGCTTCAATTTCAGCTTTTTGCTTTCTTTTGTAAAGTCGGGAGGGTCTTCTCGATATGTTCAATGTCCGCAAAGATGAGCTCAGTATTGATAATTTCAGCATCTCTGAGTGGATTTATCTCGCCTTCGACATGGACGACATCTGTATCTTTGAAATGTCTCAAAACTTGCACGATAGCGTCAGTTTCGCGGATATTTGCGAGAAACTTATTTCATAATCATTCGCCTTTGCTGGCACCTTTTACGAGCCCCGCAATGTCTACAAATTCTGTGACAGCATAAACTGTTTTTTTGGAGTTTGATAGCTCTGAAAGCTTGGTTAGGCGTTCATCTTTTACCTCAACGATGCCAATGTTTGGATCTATGGTACAGAATGGAAAGTTTTCTGCAGGTGCAGAATAGGATTTTGTGAGAGCATTGAATAGGGTAGATTTGCCAACATTTGGTAGTCATATGATTCCGATTTTCATATTGTGAAGTGATAAGGGTAAAATGTAGTCTATCTCATAGTCTGTTATATTTATTCAGCTTTCTTTTTCTAGTTCTTTTTCATAAAAAATCTCTTGCAGTTTGAAGTGAATAGTGTATTATGAATTAGTTGTTTTATTCACTGATGATTTAGAATGTTTCATTATTTTTTGGGTAAAATATGTTCTTATGGGGCAGTTCGTATGCTGCAAAATGATCAGTTTGGAATTCAAATTCAATATCAGGGAAAAAAAGCTGAATGAGAATTTTTCTTATATCCTTATCTAGATGATAATAAAAAAACGGTTCTGTATTATGCTTTTGATACAGTGGATCAGAAACAACTTTTTGAATCTCTACTAAAAATAAATTGAATTGGAGCAAAAACGGCTCTGATTATCTCAAATTATAATTATGAAGATTTAAAAAATGCAGTTCATACGATGGATGTGAAATTTTTTCAGTCTATACCGGGAATCTGACCAAAGAGTGCGAAAAAAATTATATTAGAAATGAAAGGAACTATAGATTTAAGGCAGGTTTCGATAATGGATATGGATCAGAAACTGATGAAAGATATTGTAAAATCGTTGAAAAATTTTGGATATGATGTAGAGTCTGTCAAAAATATATTGACAACATACGACTGAAAAATTACAAAAGAAAATATGTGAGAAGTGATAAAATGGGTAATAACTCAGTTATAGTTTTTTTTATTTTACTGCGTTTGTCGTGTAGAGATGCCAGTTTTAAAGCATTTACTTAGTGATTATTGAACTCAGCTGAAATATTTGTTGCTTTTTTTGCTTTTGATTATTGGGATTTTTACGATTAAAATTTATGTAAATTATTTAACGATTATAAATACTGTGGTGGGAATTGATGAAAAGAATACACATGTACAAAACGATATGAATTATTCTCAGTATTTTCAGTCAGCATATTTGGCTTCTGATTATGGACATTTATTTTTGGCTCATGATAATAATATTGTTTTTTGGGGAGAAACTATTATCTCTTTTAATTATCCATCCAGTCAGAAAAATCAGGTTCAGGAACTGAATCTCAATCATATTCCAAATCGTCAGCAGACACAAGAACAGGAAAGAATGGATCTCAATCCTCGTGATGCTCGAAAAGTATTTTTGGATGAGAAAATTTAATTACTTTCTAATTTAATCGCCCTCTAATTCTTTTAACTGGTCACGAATTATGGCTGCATCTTCAAATCTTCGTTCTTTGATGGCAGTATCTAACTGAGATTTTAAATCTTTCGCAATCATGGTTTTTTCAGCTTTGGTCATTTTTTTGAGGCGTTTAACTTTTCAGCGAGTGAGAGAGGAGAACTCTTGTCTGAGATCTTCATCTGTTTTTACTATTTCTAGATCTTTGAGGTTGGAAGTAGCTGCTCTCGGAGTGATATGGTGCTTTGTATTGAATTTCTCTTGGATTGAGCGGCGGCGATAGGTCTCTCGTAGTGATTTTAGGATAGATTCTGTAAGCATATCGGCATATAATATCACTTCACTTTTGGGATTTCTGGCAGCACGACCGATAATTTGGATGAGAGAAGTCGTAGATCTGAGAAATCCTTCTTTGTCTGCATCTAAAACAGCGATGAGAGTTACTTCAGGTAAATCTATACCTTCACGGAGTAGGTTTACTCCGACTATGATGTCGATTACTCAGGATTTCAGCTTTTTTATTATTTCTCGTCTATCCATGGTAGCGATCTCACTATGCAGGTAGAAAGCCTTGTATCATTTGGATACTAGGAAATTTGTCACTTCTTCACTGGACTTTTTGGTTAAAGTGATTAGTAAAATTTTACCACCATCGGAAATATGTTGGTCAAATTTTGTGAGTAAATGCTCCAAAAAAGCAGGAGAAGATTGAGGTATCTCTGCAGGATCTAACTGTAGATATTGAGATATTTTTTTATGATTTTTAATTGTCATAGGTTATGTGTAAGTTTTTGCAGTGGAAAATCAAGGATTTTAAGAAAAGGACGATATTATCTCTAGTTTAATATCCTCCTTTATGCTACAACAATGCTAAGCACTGCTTTCTATGACGACTCTAAATCCACTGAGAAGTGAAATTAGGTGGGACAAAAAAATATAAGCGAATAAGTGGAGGGAAACATAGAAATGAATTAGATCGTCCTTAACGCCAGAAAAACTGACGCTTTATTATAATCGGTTTGAATTGATTTGTCAAATTTTTTGACTTGATTTTTTATGAAGAATAGATTATATTCTATTTTTTAACAAATCAAAAATAATAATATGAAAACAAAAGAGCCAAAACTCGTAATTGGTGGGATTTATCGCCATTTCAAAGGGGAGCTTTATAGAGTGGATAATTTAGTCATTGACTCTGAAGAAAAGAAAGAATATGTGCTGTATACGTCCCTCTATCATCCCAAAGCTGGTCTAGGCTTTCATACCCAATTTATCAGGCTAAAAGATATGTTTCTCTCGCCTGTAGATAGGGTGAAATATCCAGATGTGGAGCAATATTGGCGTTTTCAGATGGTGTATGATTGGGAGGGAAAAAAGGTAGGATAATAGATAAAAAAGCTGATCTTTATCATTAGATTGGCTTTCTTTTTAATAAATTTTTGAAATATAAAAGGACAGGATATGAAATAAATATAAAAGGACAGGTACAAGACCTGTCCCTACAAGAAGGTGATAAATTTATACATTGGATTCTGCTTGCTCTGCATGTTCAGCTTCTCTTTGAAGTTCAGCTTCTTTTGCTTCTTTTCTAGCTTTTTCTCACTCGAAAAACTGGATGGCTTCGGCTAATTCAATATGGTCTTTGGCGTAATCGTGAATATCGATATCTGCTTTGAATGCTTCACAAGCCTGAACTAGGGCTGTGGCTCAGCTTTTTGTTCCTTTTGGATGGGCGTGTGTTCCTGCTCACATGGTGGTGATGAAGTCGGTGTTTCACATCAGGTCAATAAATGGCTTGAGAAGTGTTGGATTGAGTCCGCCTGAAATAATTGGACAACATTTTTTGATTCATCTTCGTGAGTCGTCAATTAGAATTTCTTGATTTTTTGCATCTAGGGCTTCCATTGACATAAAATCTTCGTCATTCATAGGGATAGTAGATCGAGACTGTTCAAACGTGTGTCATTTTTTGAAAAGGTGAAGAATGCCGTCTGCGGCTGTGATGTCTTCGCTTGGAGTTCCAGCCATTTTGCCGACTCCGGCTGTTCAGGTATGAATTCCACTGGCTCCAGCGAGTCTAGCGAATTTTGATAGAACGAGAACGGTATATCCAATTGGGTTTTCTGGTCTGGTGAAAGCTCCGTGTCAGGCTCTGTGAAAATGAATGAAAACATCTGGATATTTCCTGCGAAGTGTCTGCACTGCCATCCGTCCTGCTGTCGTGCCGTCGATAAGAAATGCGTAAGAACCTGGTTCAAATCCTGCATTTCTGATCATTTCACAACGCTCAATCATCGTGTCATAATCTGCCGCTGAGACATTGAAGGAATGTACTTTTTTCTGTCAGGTTTCTTTTACTGCTTTGTCCATGGCTTGTTTGATATGTGCGACCATCTTGTCGTATGGACAGAAATCCTGATCTGCTTGTGGTTCATCGTTTTTTACGAAATCTCAACCTCAAACTCGAAAATCGTATGCAACTTCAGCATATTCCGCAGATGATAAGCCCATTTTAGGTTTTACAATGGTTCATAGAATTGGTCTGTCGTAGACGTTCAAGTATCTCCTCATATCATCGAGTGTGTAGCTGGGACCATCATATTGTTCGAGCATTACTGGGGGAAACCAGATGTCGAGCAGTTTGCAGGCTTTTGCTTCTTTCATTCCGAAGATATTACCTGCGATATAAGTCATAATATTCTGAACATTTCATTTACGATCGAATAATCTCCGAGGGTAAGCTATTTTGACCACGTTATCTTCCAGATCTACATCGTAAACGACTGCATTCAAAAGCTTAGAGTACGCTGTTTCTGTCCTCACGGCAAAGTTAGTTCAGGTGCTGGATTCGGCTGATACTTCAGCTGCTGCCTGCAAAATATTTAGTTTTCCGCCTGGGATGAGGTGAAATGATGCGAGCATATAGTCGCCATTGTATGGATCTGGTAGGTCGAGATTAATATAAGCGAGCTGATGAGTGTTGAGGGTTGAAAGCATTGTTTGAAGTTGGTCGGTCATTTTTTTTGTTTAAATTAAAAGATAAAAACTAAATTAATTATATGATTTTTTTGTGAATTATCAATTTAGGCAGAAGTAGGCTGAAAATATCTATTGACTTTTTTGATTTTCTGAGTATAATAGAGGGTTAGTCAGATTTTTAAAACTATTTAATTATAATTTATGCGTTTATCTTCTGCTATTGCAACTGGACTTTTCTGAGCTTCGTTTTTTGTGAATTCACCTGTGATAAATGCTCAGAAAACAGTGTCAGCTCCTATAACTGAACAACTGTCCAAAGCTATTGAAACTCCTATAATTTCTCCAGAAGTGCAGGCAGCTATTGTAAAAGAAGTGATTTTTCAGTTTTATGAGAAGGAAATGGATGAAGATGATAAATTTAGTGTGAAAGAAAGGCAATTTTTGGAGGAGAAATTTACACTTTATTTTACAGCTCACCCTTTGTATAATATAGAAAATGGTAAAGCTAAACTATTATTTAGTGAATCTTATGCGAATCATATGGCGAGAGAATTTATGCCATACTTTGTGAGTAAACTTTCGTGGATTTATAGGGCAGGTATTGCGATAATAGGGGAGGAAAAAGCACGATGATACCTCAAAGATAAGATAAAAGATAAGGATTTGGAAGATGCTCAAAAAATGTTTATTGAGAAAATATTTCCAGTTTTGCTGAAGTTTGATAGACAGATGAAAAAAGAATATATTCAGCAGTGATGAACTGGGTATATTTCACCTACGATGAAGGAGTATTTTCAGATGATAGATAAGACTTTTCATAATCCTAGTTTTCGTCAGCGATTTCAAAAGCTAAAAAATGCTGAGGTATCAATTCATGATTGGCGTGAAAAGTAAAAAAACCCGCACTTGAAAGAGGGGATTTAAGTTTTTAAGAATCTATTTTACCGAGGACAGGACTTGAACCTGCACGCCTTTCAGCACTTGGTTCTAAGCCAAGCATGTCTACCAGTTCCATCACCTCGGCAAGGTGAATTTGTATAATTTGGTTGCGGAGGATGGAGTCGAACCACCTGCCTCCGGGTTATGAGCCCGACGAGATACCGTTTCTCTACCCCGCAATGTCGTGTATAATTGTATCTCTGGGGAACCAGGATTCGAACCTGGACAGACGGAGTCAAAGTCCGGCGTCCTACCTTTAGACGATTCCCCAACCTTAATTATTAACCGTCACCTCAATGATACTGTCACAGTGTAATTATTTCGTCTCTAATTGCAAGAGGAAATAAAAAATAAGAAATACTCTTGAAAACGGTATTAAAATCAATATATTGTGGTCAGTACTCTGGTAGGAAAGCAGGGGAAAAATCTGATCATAAGACACTTTTTGTGGGCTGTCAACCTAACTAGCTGTTTAATGATTACTTTTGCTTTTATTTATTTACGTATCAATTATGGCACATAAAAAGGCTGCGGGAGCGGCAAAAAATCTGAGAGACTCACAACCAAAATATCGTTGAGTCAAAATTTTCTGAGGACAGAAGGCTCAGGCTGGGAATATTATCATCAGACAGAATGGATCTAAATATGAATGTGGGCAGAATACTTATTTAGCAGCTGATTTTACGATTCATGCTTGTATTGATGGATTAGTCCATTTTAAAAAGAAAAATTTCAAGAGATTCGATGGGAGAACTTATCTTAAAACTGTCGTAGAAGTTTTGCCAGAATGAGTAGAAAAAGCTGTCAAAATTGAAAAAGTAGCTAAAAAAGAAACTGTTAAAAAAGAATCAGCATCTAAAGCTGAAAAACCAGCAGTGGAAAAAGCTGAAAAACCAGTTAAAAAAACTGCGACTAAAAAAACAGCAGACAAAGAAGCTCCTGCTAAGAAACCAGCTACAAAAGTTGAAAAAGTAGTTGAAACAGTGGAAAATAGTCCAGCTGAGGAAAATCCTGCAGAATAGTCTTTATATTTTATCTTTAAACTTTTATTTATCATGAATATCTCACCAAGAAATAAAATCTCCAAGATGAAAACTCATAGGAGACATTCCACTTGGAAAACTATTAACCTAAAAAGGCTTACTAAAACTTATCAAACTACAAAATGTTCAAATTGTGGAGCAAATAAGCTTACTCATAGAGTTTGCCCAGTTTGTGGTTATCACAATGGGAAACAAGTGATTACAATCAAATCTAAAGCTAAAAATACTGTAGTCGAGGCTTAGTTTGTTGATATGTTTTTTAAAGAACAGTTCTGAGTAGTTAGGACTGTTTTTTTGTCAATTCTCACTTGAATTATTTAGTTAAATTTTTATATTAAATCAGATTTCTTTTTTTCTTTAAATTTTTAATTATTCACACTTAATTCAATATGACCAACCTAGAACTTATGGATTCAATCATCGCCTTTTGGAAGGAAGACAATACTTTTCAAAGATCAATTGATGAAAGGAGCGAGAATATGCCGTTTAGATTTTTCGACTGACCGCCTTTTGCCAGCTGAACTCCGCATTATGGACACCTTTTGGCTGGCGCGATCAAGGATGTTATCCCTAGATATATGACGATGCGTGGGTATCAAGTGAAGAGAAAGCGAGGTCGGGACTGCCATGGTTTGCCAGTTGAGAAGGCGGTTGAAAAAGAGCTAGGCATTGACGGAAAAAGGGATATAGAAACAAAAATCTGAATAGAAACATTCGTTGAGAAGTGTAGAAATTATGTGCAGTCTACAAACGATGCTTGGAAATGGTTTATCGACCACACTGCTAGATGGGCAGACCTGGAACACGAATACAAGACGATGGATCTGGACTTTATGGAGAGTGTGATGTACTGTTTTAGCAAGATTTACCGTGATAATCTGGTTTACAAGGGCTTCAAAGTTCAGCGATATTGTCCGAGCTGTGCGACTCCACTGGCAAATAACGAGGTAAGTGAAGGATATGAAGACAAAAGTGATACTGCCATTACGGTGAAATTTCAGGTGAAACTTAGTGTAAAAATGCAAGAGCTGATGCAGAAACATGAATCTCTCCCAGATGGATCTCTGAAATATGTTAGAGGGATTATCAAAAATGAAAAAGGCGAGATACTTCAGCTTTTTAGCACTCTTCATCACTGTTTTACAGCCCCTGGTGGTAAAGTAGACAAATGAGAAAATTTGGAAGAAGCTCTAATCAGGGAAATAAAAGAAGAAGTCTGAGTCGAAACAGTTAAAACCACCTATCTATGAGCGTTTAAAGAATTCAGAAAAAATTGCTATCGAGAGCAGAATGCTTTTGAGGTGGAAATATCAGGTGAAGTGCAGAATGTCGAGACGAATAAACACGAAAAACTAGTGCGAGTCAATGTAGAGCCGAACGAAAGTGAACTGTGATTTCAATTGGTGCTGGAAAATAATATTATCACCGATGAGGAGGAAATTCGTGATCAGTTTCCAGATTTGTATTACTATTTGAAGGGGATCCCGCAGAAGGTTTCTGCTTCAATAACTCCTCCGGCACTTCGTGCCACCTCCCCTGACAGAGAGGGAAACTCTTCAATAACGAACGGGGTCTACTTTCTCGCTCGGACGACTACTCCGTGGACTCTGCCTTCAAATATGTTTTTGGCGACTGGGGAAAAGATTGAATATGCGTTTGTTTACGATTTTGCCAGTCAGGAATACTACATTCTCGCGTATAACTTGCTGAAGAAATACTACAAAAATCCTGAAGATTATCTGGTCATCCGTGTTTTCAAGTGAAAAGAATTGGAATGACAGCATTATGAGCCGCTTTTCGACTATATCGTGAAGAGTAATATAAAAGAGAAATATAAGTCAGATTTTTTTCAGGTTCTGAATGCTGAATATGTGTCTACTGAAGATGGAACTGGAATAGTCCATATCGCACCTACATTCTGAGAGGAGGATTACAGTGTGGTCGCTAAATTTCTAGGCTGAGAAAATGCTCTGGAATGGCTGTTTATGCCTGTGAATGAGTATGGGGAATTTGACGAGCAAATTTATGATTACAGCTGAGAAAGTGTGCTGAATATCAATAAAACCATCATCGAAAGGCTAAAAAGTGAAAAAAAGCTGATCAAATCTGAGTCAATCACTCATTCATATCCTCATTGCCGAAGATGTCATACTCCGCTGATTTCTAAGGCTATGTCGAGTCGATTTATTAAGGAACAAGAGATGAATGCTCAGACTTTTCACGATGCAGAGCAGATTAACTTTGTGCCAGAAAGTGTGAAAAATCGTTTTGTGAACTGACTTCAGCAGGCACCTGACCGGAATATTGCCAGAAACCGTTATCGATGAAGTCCGCTTCCTATCTGGCAAAACGTGGATGACGAGAATGACCATTTCTCTGTAGGGACGCTTGAAGAGATTTATCAGCTTTCTTTGTCTGGTAGTAAAAATCTAGAGAAACGCACTGATGAAAGTGGAAAAGTGATTTATCGAGATACGAGCAGAGATAAGGAAATTGACCTTCATAAGCCGTATATTGATAATTATTGGTTCGTGGTGGATGGGAAAACTTACAAGAGAATTCCTGAGGTGATGGATTGCCGATTTGAGAGCGGAGCGATGCCATTTGGGCAGGAGCATTATGTGGGGTAAGTAGGCCCTAAAAGGGCGAAAGAAAGTGGAAAAGATTTTAATTTTGAAATAAAAAACTATGACGACTACTCTACAAAATATAATCGCAGATTGACCTGATCAGCTTCATATTCTCGCAGATTTCGATTCTACTCTGACAAGAGCTTTTGTCAATGGTAAAAAAAGCTGAGCTTTGATCCAGATCCTCTATCACGAAGGCTATCTGACAGAGCATTATCAGCAACAGGCTAATGTAGACCATGACTATTATCTCCCTATCGAAAAAGATGAAACTCTGAGTTTCGAATACAGAAAAGCTATGATGCAGGAGTGGTGGACTAAACACAAATCTCTACTTGTCGCAGAATGACTGACTAAAGACCATATTATTCAAGCTATGCACTCATCAAATATTCAGCTCAGAGATGGATATCAGACTTTTTTTTCTCTTCTGTATGATCATCATATTCCACTGGTTATACTTTCTGCCTGAGGACTAGGGACTCTCTCTATCCAGCAATATCTGGAAAATCAGGGTGTTTTTTATGATAATATTTCGCTGATTTGAAATGAATTCACGTGGGACCAACATGGTAAAGCTATAGGACGAAAAGAGCCTCTAATTCACTCACTAAATAAAGACGAGACGATTTTACAGGCTTTCCCTGAGGTGTATTCTCAGATTGAAAGTAGAAAAAATGTCATTTTACTCGGTGATAATCCAAATGACACTAAGATGATCGATGGTTTCGATTACAAAAATTTAATAAAAATCTGATTTCTCAATTCTGATACTGATAAATATATCGATAAGTTTCGTGAAGTTTATGATATTGTGATCACGGACGATGGCAATTTGGATGCTGTAAATGAGATGTTGGAGGAGATTGTAAAAAACCCCCGATAGAGACCTACCTCTATAAGGGTTTCTTTTATCTGGTACTTACATTATACTCAAAAAATCTCGAAAATCAAGTCTTTTTACCCCATTTTTTCACTTCCCAATGACAGATAACACAAAAGCCCAATCATTCACTGCTGACTTCATCGCAGAAGGGCTCGATCAGACTCGCTGACGATTTCGCTCTCTGCATATTCTCAATCATGCCATCACTGGTAATAATGCGGCGAAAAACATAGTCGTAAATTGACTTATCCTCGCTGAAGATGGCAAGAAAATGTCCAAAAGTCTAAAAAATTATCCAGATCCGCAGGACTTGATCCAGAAGCGAGGTGGAGACTCATTTAGACTTTACTGTCTCTCGTCGCCAGTTGTAAGAGCAGAACCTATGAAATTCAATGAAAAATGAGTCGAACAGGCTTTCAAGGATTTTACAATTCCACTCCAGAATGTATTCAACTTTTTTGAAACGTATGCGAAGATTGACCAGTGGAAGTCTGATGGAACGGAGGTTTATTTTGCGACTGGCAAACTGGAATGAGAAATGTTGACAAGGATAAACCCAGAAATAACCATTGAAAAGTATGACTTGAAGATAGAAAATCCAGTCGATGATTATGATAAATACTTTGATATAATTGAAAATAATAAGGGAAAGAGAATCTTGATTGTTGGATGAGGACAAGGAGGAGTAATAGAGCTTCCGACCTATAAAATTTCAAATGATTTGGATAAATGGATTTTGGCTGAACTTCACAAGATGATGATAGAGGTAGATACTCATCTGCAAAACTACATTCTCGATGAAGCGACCAAATCTGCGATGGACTTTATGGATAAACTTACCAATCGGCGACTGAGGAGAAGTAGAAGACGTTTCTGGTCAAACGGGATGAATGAGGATAAAAATTCAGCTTTTTCTACCTTATTTCATGTTTTGAAGAGATATTTGCAGATACTCGCACCTTTTACGCCGTTTATCACAGAATATTTATGGCTGAAGTTGGCGGATTTTGAAGAAAAGGAAGAAAATCAATCTATTCACCTTTCATCACGACCAATTGCCAGTAAAAAGTATATAAATCAGACTCTAATTGATGAAACGGCTATAATTCGCAAAATTATCAAACTTGCACTTTTCGTGAGAGCGAAGAATAAGATAGCAGTGAAACAACCGTTGCAGACTTTGCAGGTGAAAATTGACTAAATTGCTATTGACTTTTCATAAAAAATAAGTATAATGAAAGGGTGAATGTTAGGTTTTATCTTTTATCACAATTAAAAAAGATGCCAAATACTGCTAAAATTAGGGATTATGAGTTTGTCTATGAATTATGAGGAGAAAGAGAGAGTTTAATCATACAAGAGGAAGATAGAGAATCAGCTATGTCTAAATTTAAAGAAAAGCATAATGAAGAATTGATAGTCTGTTTGATATGTAATGAAACGACTCTTTATAAAGAGGATAAAAAAGCTTAAAATATAATTTCTTGATGTTAATTTATATATTATTTTGTGATGTTGATGGAAATATTTATAAAAGATGACTTTGGGGATACTGAACTTTCATTGGAACAATCGCATAATATACAGTATATATCTCTGCGTCTAAACGAAATGCTAGATAAGGATGATAATGAGTGTAGAAAGAATATTGTATTGTCGGAACTTGCAGATATTGAAAATTGGGATTCTATGGAAGATCGTTATAATGGTTTGACGAAGATGTATGATGATTATCTTGTAGGTTTTTGTCAGGATGAACTTGCTAAAAAATCTAAATGAGTCTCTAAATCTATATTAAGTTTATTTACATCAAATGAGCTTATGCCTTTACGTACGGCGATATCGTCCTTGGCTAGCAAAGATACTGATAAAGTAAGATGAGAAAAATATGTACAAAAAATGAGGGATATTGCAAATAAAAAAGATCTATTAGATGCAATAAAGAAGCAAGAATTAGAAGAATTACAATTAAATTATCAAAAAAAACTGTGAATGTAAATTGTTAAAAAGCAAGATAATCTACTCAAAAAGTGGAAAAAGGCTTGCTTTTTTTTGTATTTCAGATAAGATGATAGTCGATGAAAAATAAAAGTTTTGGCATAGAAACAGTCAAAAAAAGCTGATTCCCTCGAAAATTAGATGTTAGACAGGGGGTATTTTGCTGATTATTACTTTTTGCTTTCTGTATTTTTTCTCTGTATGCTGGAATTAGTAAGATGATATTTTCTGATGATAAAGTGGATCTTTTTACGAAGGATTTGACTCAGATTGCACTATATTTCACTCCAATAGATAGAGATTTGTCTCAAAAAATATTGGTTTTGAATGATGTAGTGCAGAGTTATATGGCTGGAGATAATGTATTTCAGACTAGGAAAAATGAGATTGATGATCTGCGAAAATATATAATTGATAATCAGTCTTATCTACAGAAAGTGTGATTTGCCAATTATGAACCGATTATGGAGCTTTTCGATCAGATGTATGAGTACAGAGATGAAATATACAAACTTTTGGGTCAAGATCAGCCTTTTCACTATTTGGTTTTACTCCAGAATTGAAATGAGAAGAGACCAAATGGTGGATTTTTCGGTTCTTTTGCTTTTGTTAGTTTCGATGGAGGACATATACAGGATTTACAGATTGTGGACTCATATCTGCCTGATTATGTGGCTCCAAATGTGCGTTTGGAAGCTCCTAAATGGTTTTCTGATGCTTTCTGAGAGAATAAAATTGGCTTTATAGCTGGAAATAAATTTGGATTTACGGATAAAGATGGTAAAAATCTTAAATTACTATTTGAACGTATGGTTTGACCAGATGCAAACCCAGATAGAATTGCTCAGATGTTTTCGACAGGGGATTGGCAGATGATTCAGTGAAAATATGTAAAAGGTATAATTTTTCTCAATTCTGAACTGATAGAATTATTCTTTCCATGATTTGAGAAGAAAATGCGAGAATGGCAATTTGTAAATGCAACTATCGATTTAATTAGGTGAGAGTATACCTCTAACAAAAAAGAATTATATATTCAACAGGTGAATGAGTACTTTCAGGAGCAAAAATTTACAATCGTGCGTAATTTAGTTAATTCACGAGTGACTATTCCCGAAAAGAATTATCTTCAGTTTTATTTTTCTAATGTGAGTAGTGGTTTTCAAGATTTGTTAGTCAAAAATAATTTGACAAATTTGTACTCTACGAATAAAATTTATATGCGAGATGTGAATTCGGCAAGTAATAAATCAGATCAATTTATGATAAAACACGTACAGCTATTGGATGAAGAAGAGAATGTTTTGCTCGTAGCCAACTGAGATATTTTAGATTTGTCTCAGATGTGATGACTAGAAAAAGGAAAAAAATACTGCCTGCAACTGGATTATGATTTTCAGCTGGAGGATAGATATGTACAATATATTCGTGAACTTGAGAAAAAATATAAGATTACGCTGACTCCTAGAGAAGAACATATCTTAGTTTTAAAGCCATTACTTTATGATTGAGAGACGGAATTACATTGGTGGTCTGCCAGAGGTATGGTTTATTTGCCTCCGCAGGTGAAAATTCTCAGTATTGAGTGAGATGCTAAAAAGTTTGGGCAATTTTATCCAGAGTTTGCAAAAGGTGTATGGTATGGCTTGACGACTGATAAATCATCAGCTAGTCTGAGTCAGAAAATATGGTTTGAAGTTAATTAAAATCAGCTTTTTACTCTTTTTTCGTTAAACAGATGAATGACTATCTAGCTTTGCTTCAGGGATATTATAAGTTTTTGTTGCTTGGTAAATTCTTTGAAAATCAGACTAAAAATACTGAAATAAAATTAAATGAAGATTTGCAAATCAAGACAGGCTCACATACCAAGTTTTCGCTTAAATCAAGCCAGATTTCTGCTCTTTTGTCTGAAATTCATAAGCATCCTGATTCAAAAAATGTATTTGGCTATTTGACAGAGATTTCGGCTTTTAGAGGGATATTTTCGGTTATGAGAGAGATGATAGAGAAATTACCAACTTTTCGCTCTAAACTACAAGAATTATTTTGAGATGAATATCGTAATTTTGAGCAGGTGATACGTTTTTTGAGAAATGTTTTGAGTCATTCGACGACCCCATCTTTATTGGTTCATCTGGCTGATTTTCAGCAACAGAGAGATTTTCTTTCTTCACAAAAGATAAAAAAGCTTAATCTTCATTTCGTCTATGCTGACCATATAAAACAATGGGAAGGGTCGAAAACTTATGCTTGTGATGTAGAATTGGATCTCTTCTCATTAAAACCATTGACCCCGTTATTTAATGTGGTTAATTTGCATCAAATGTATTTATTGGCTGAATTATGTTTTAATGTGTCGAAAATCATAACAGCTAGACCAGTGAAAAGTAGTCGTTAAATAGGTTTTATATTCAGCTTTTTTTATCTGATGTATCTAAAGGTTTTAACTCCAAGTTCACTACTATTTTCTGGTAATGTAGAAAAGGTAGAAATTCCGACTTCACTTGGTGTGATTGGTATTCTTCCATGACACATTTCTTTGACAACTTTGATCGTTCCGTGAAATCTGAAATTTGTCCCGAGAGAACAAGAAGAGAGAATCTTGGATGAGACGCAGTTTCTTTTTGAGGATGATGCTAGAATTTTAAAAGTCGATGAATGATTGGTGTATGTAGATGATGATAGTATAGATGTTTTTACTCGTGGTGAGGTAGATAATGGGGCTGATACACGAGGAAATGTCCTAGAACATGCTCATTTAGAGATGAAAAATTTGCATAAAAATGATGAGAAGGATATAATTATGAGGTAACTTATCCACTTTACTATAACAATTACTGATTTATGAAAGTATTATTTCCGCAAAATATCAAAAAAGGCTTTTTTTCTGGCTTTACCATATCGATTTTTTGATTTACTATTTCAATGCTTCAGATGTTTTTGATGGCAATTTGAATTGTGATCGCTCTCTGAGTTTTTAGTAGTTTTTCTAAAGCAAATGCCAAGGAGATTGGAGTCGTTTTTGCGATTATCATTGCGTGATTTTTTGCGTTTATAACTTTTTTTAAGGTGTCAGAAATGAACTTGCCAGCTTTCATCTCTAAAAAGATTAAAGATAATTTTTTAGATACGACAAAAAAATATCAGACAAATTTTAAAAAAGACTCTCCAATCGATGTCGCGATTGCAAAGTCTCGTCAAAGGGAAACCAAGAAAAAAATAGAGATAAAAAGCTCAGTGCCAAACGTTAATATCGAAGGAGGGCTTATTTAACCTTATTTTATCTCTAATATTTTAACATCTTTTCTAGTATTATTTAATCTCATTTTACCTATTTCTCATACGCTTTTGCCTCTGATGGCTTGTCAGATAGGAGAGTCGAGAGAAATAAGTATCTCTTCATCAATAGCATTGACTTCTCAGCTTCCAACTATTGTAACTTTGTATGGTTTATCGTCTTCGGTCTGAATCGTTACTTTTGAGCCAAATTCTACGATTTTGCCAGATTTTTTTTTCTCTTTTTCTGTGCTATCATCTACAATCTCGACGTTATCAATCAATTCTTCAATTTCTTTCATTCTAGAATTGATAAAATCTTTATCTTCTAGGGCTGATTTGTAGTCGAAATTCTCAGATAAATCTCACATTTCTTTGGCTTCTGCGAGCTGTTTGAGAGTCTCTGGTAGTTTTACCTGCTTTAGGTCTTTTAGTTCGTTGATTAGCTTTTCATATCCTTCTCTAGAAATTTTTTTGGTGTTTTCCATGATAGATGAAAGGTAAGGGGTAAAAACTGTGGTTATCTATTTAGTTAAATAAATTTTTCCATCCAAAAAGTCCAAGTGTGTATCTTTTCCATTTGTCAAAAGCGTGGGTTACTAGGTCTGTGGCTATTTTAAATCATTGGTGAGATGAAGTATTGAATTTTTCTCAGTCTGTCGTAAAGATAAAATCAGCTTCGTATTTGCCTTGTTTGTTTTTTATGATTGTGTACTCGATTAGTACTTTCGCGTCAGGATTTCTAGAATAAATTTTTTTGAGGATAGTCTGTGCCTTGTGATTTAACTGCATCTGAACTAGGGATTTGATGTCATTTTGCATTACTTCTGAAACGTCTACAAATCTTTCTTTGAGGTCTGTGATCTTTAGTGGTCAGTCAGCCATGTGTTTATATTTTAATAAAATAAAAAATCTGATTACTTTTCCAAGATACAGAAGTGAATGAAAAAAGCAAGATGATTTTATTAAATTTAACATCGCTTGATTTTATATTCGAATATCATATAAACTGTAGTAATGATTCAGATTTTTTTAACTTTTTATACTTTAAAACTATGAAAAAGACTCTTTTATTATCGTGTGTTTTACTTTTGGGCTTCACATCTATGACTTTTGCCTCAGTGGAGGGAGAAACTACTGCTGATCTACTTCATTCCCTCGCTCAGAAAGTGTTGATTAAAGATAAGTCAAAGATAGAGTCCAATACTAAACTTTTAATTTCGATGTTTACTCAGTGTTCAAATTCTCATAAGAAACCAGTTATCAAGGAGGCTTGTGGGCTTGTTCTGCCAAAATTAACTGATAATAAAGGAACAGAAAAAGAAGACTGACAAATAGCACAAATTGTATGAAATGATAGAGATGAACACGGATGTATTCCTTCCGCGGGTTATAGCCGAAATGAAACAGCACAAGAATGTCAGAGACCTCGAGAACAGGCTGTCAAAACCTGAGAAAATACAGAAACTTCAAAAATTTCAGGAGAGAGTTTTCAGGCACAGGTTTTCGCTTTGGTAAATCAGGAGAGAGAAAAAGCTGGATTGTCAGCTCTGACATACGATTTAGGACTTCAAACTGTCGCTCAATATCATGCAAAAGACATGGCTGACAAAAAATTCTTCGATCACACATCGCTTGATGGTAAAAGTCCACGAGATAGGTGTGCAATGTTTGATACAACCTGTAATGGGGAAAATATAGCGATGGGGCAGCCAGATCCAGCTCAAGTAATGACCTCTCGAATGAATAGTCCATGACATAAGGCTAATATCTTAAATGTAAATTTCAAAACAATGGGTGTGTGATATTATGCACTTGATGAAATTGTTGATTTCGTGCCTCAGAAGTATCGAGTTCAGGTTTTCCGTAGTTAATTCTGTTTTTTTAACTGATTATTGAAAATTAAATGCAACTTTCACTGGCAAATAAATATCGTCCTCAGACTTTTAGAGAGATGATAGGACAACAGCATATTATCGGAATTCTGGAGGCAAAGATGCAGTCTGAGTCAGATTTTATGCAAAATTATTTATTGACATGACCGAGATGAACAGGAAAAACTACTTCAGCTAGAATTTTGGCTAAAGCAATTAACTGTTTAGAACCTATTGAGTGAAACCCTTGTAATAAATGTGCAAATTGTATGGCTATAAATGGCAGTACAACTTTGGATTATGTAGAGATAGATGCAGCATCTCATACCTGAGTTGATAATATTAGAGAGGAGATACTTGATAAAGCTCTCTATCCACCTACGATGTTAAAAAAGAAAATTTATGTGATAGATGAGGTACATATGCTGTCAAAATGAGCCTTTAATTCTTTGCTCAAAACTATCGAAGAACCCAAATGAAATGTATGTTTTATTCTCGCAACTACTGAAATTCAAAAAGTGCCTGATACTATTATTTCACGTTGTCAGGTTTTTCAGTTTAAAAAAGTAATAGAATCAGAAATTGCTGATCATTTAGCTGAAATATGCGAAAAAGAAGGGTTTGAATTTCAGAAAGATGCACTGGATTTGATTGCGATGATTTCTGATGGGGGAGTACGTGATTCGATCAAATATTTAGATCAGGTCAGCATTCTGGGGAAAATCACCTCAGAAAATGTATCTAAATTTTTATGAGTTTTGTCTGAAAATAATGTCAAAAATTTCTTGATAATAATAAAAACAGGAGATAAAAAGCAGATTTATGATGCGATAGATCAGTTTTCTCAGCAGGGGATTGACTTATTTCAGTTGGCGAAGCAAGTGATCTGAATCATTGATAAATCCATCCTCGAAGATACAGATTTTTATCTCTTTTTGTCTGAAAAATTTAGTAATATTCTTAGACAAATTAGATATTATCCTTATCCTGCTGTGCTTTTTAAGATGGAGCTATCGCCTTTAAATTCACAGACTTCAACCTTAACTTCAATTCCATCTCCTTCACAGATCTCAACTGCCAATATACAACCTGTATCCGTATCTTCCAAGCCAGTGGAAACAGCTATTTTAGCAGATATTCAGTCAATCCCATCTTATGAAGAGGGGCAAGATGTGTGGCAAAGGGTTGTTTTATCGCTGAATGAATGAATGCTTAGGTCTAATCTGAGAGATCATACAATTCTGGATAAATTAGAAAACTGAGTCGCTCATCTGATTATCACAAATAAAATCGCTGAAATATCATTGCAAAAGGCGGAAACGAGATCTGATTTAGAAAAAAAATTATCAGAAATTGTAGGTGAAAAGGTGATTTTAGAGCGAAAATTTGAATCTAGGGAAGATTATTTAGCTAGGAGTTTGGATTTTTAAAAAAATGATAGCATTTCATCTGTTCTGACGACCTATTTATCGATATGGAATCTTTTATTTCATCTCTTTTATTATTGGGTATTTGTTTCTGGTTTTTTTGAGTAAAAAGGGATATTTCCGCCAATATCCTATGCTTCAGAATATTCTTTCTCATCATCTGGAGACTCTGCTAACTTTTCTGATCTTGGGAGTGATAGTTTGAGGAAGACTAGGTTATATCTTGATTTATCGCTTGCCATATTATCTGGAACATTTGAGTGAAATATTCGAGGTTTGGAAAGGTGGAATGTCATTTATCGGTGGATGATTGGGCTTGATAACGTCAATGTTTATCTTTAGACACAAATACAAATTATCTTGGAGAGAGTTTTTCCTACTTTTTGACTGCTTATTTGTGATAGTTCCGCTGGGGATTTTCTTTGGACGTTTGGGAAATTATTTAAATCAAGAGCTTTATTGAATTGCAATCCAAAATGTATGTTTCGGCTGATGGTGTCTGCCTTCGCAGGTGATAGAAGCTCTAAAAAATATAGGGATAGCTCATGTATATCCGCTGGTGGATGATATTCTGAGGGTCAATACAAATGCTCTTTCTATGGTTTTTGAGGGGATTGTACTGCTGATAATTGAGGTTTCGCTATTTGTAAAACAGATAAAAAAGCTGATATTCCAGCCAGGGAAAATTACAGCAATATTTTTGATCTGGTATAGTTTTGTTAGATTTCGACTGGAATATCTGAGGCAAGATTCTCAGAGTGAATTTATAGGTATATTTACTAGAAGCCAGTGGGTATTTATTGTCTCGTTTCTAGTCTGAGTATGAATTATGGTATTTATGAAAAAAAAGAAATGTTTAAAATGACTTAAAAAAAATGATTAAAAAAAGATCCTGAAACAAGTTCAGGATGATTATTCTGTTTTATTCTATTCTATTCAAGGATATAGGAAGAAGGAAGTAAATAATATATGTCACAATAACGCCCTGAAACGATTCAAGCAATCTTGAAAGTTTCGTGAACATCTCAATCTCAGATACAAAAACTTGCGAAATTATACCTTTTGATAAATAAAGTCCCAACTACTTTTGATAGTAAACATCTCTAAATATCTCGATAGATTAACTGCGGAATCCTTTTTTAAATTAACACTCAAGCATAGTTTTAGAGGATTTACCTTTTGGATAAATCATAAAGAGCTACAACTGGTTGCTAACTTTGTAATCACGCTAACGTACTCAATGCAGTCAAACCGACAAATACAAACGCCTCTTTCGTTTGGATTCAGCTTTTTCAAAGGCTAAACTATAAATTCTCGATAACGCATACAGTTTTTTGTCCGTATACTGGAAGCTAACTAGAAAGTTTTGCATATTCCTAGATGCCGAGCAGGTAAAAACTCTGAAAGATTGGTGCTTTCAAATACTGCTACATTTATAGAATGTGGATCGCTAGAGATCTGTTCTCACCAGTGATAAGCTGATAAGAATAACTAGAGATAGATCAAGCAACTCCTAATTTTGTAGAATGTTAACTTGATAACCTAGAAAACCCTAGACATCTTGATTCGTTACCTCCATTAGTATATCCTTTATCCTGACAAAAGCCAAGACAAGTGACAACGTGAATAAGTGAATTAAATACTTCTCGGGCAGAAATACAAAACACACCTGAATATATTCACACTAATTACAAATGGATTTCCCATATATTATTTAAAGAACACTTCCTCCTATATCCTTGAACAAAGGAGAATTACTTGTCATTTTTATTGACAGTCTTAGTATACTCGGATTAAATTCATTTGTCAAATTTTTGAGCACTTTTTTTATACTTTTTTTGCAATTGATAAAGTTAGTAGGGATAGAGTAGTATTCTATCGTGTAAAAAAGTTGCGTTTTTTGTGAGTTTTAGGTATAATTAGATTGTTATTCAGACTTTTATTTCTGTTTTATGCTTAAATTTATGAAATTTCTATCAAGATTTGATCGATACAATAAAAGAAAAGGAAAACAAATCTGAAAATCCTGATGTCCTTTCTGTAATCCAAACGAAAAACCGCTTCGAGCAGGTAAATATTGGCATATCGTGTATAATCAGTATCCATACACTGGTAATGATCAGCATATTATGGCTGTCCCGGTGAGGCATATTGTATTTTCTACTGACTTTACCAAATCTGAACTGAAAGAACTGACCTCGGTTTATGCGTTTGCAAAGCAGTTTTTCTGAGATAAAAGTTATTTTTCCTTTACTAGAGAGACGATAGATTGCAGAAGTATTGAACATTATCATACGCATTTCTGTGCTGGGCAATTACAGGGCAGATATTTAAGAAAAATGCTTGAAATTGAAGGTTTTCCGATTTATGAAGATATGAAAGAGGATTTATAATAACTGATTATAAAAAAAGCTGGACAATATGCCAGCTTTAAATTAGTTGTCTCAATTGACTAAAACCTCAGAATTAGTGGTGGGTTTCTCCAATTTTATAGTCCTTGGCAATAATTTTCCAACTTTATCACAAAAAGCTTTTAATTCTACGTGGGCATTAAACCCTTTAATGACTTTTGGTGATAGAAATTTTTTACTTTGTTCCCCTATTAGAATATCTTTTAAATACCCTAAAAGATTTTTCAACTCTGGATACTCATTTAGAATACCTTCGAGGTTAATCAGATGTTGGCGAATCTCCTTTTTTTTAGTATTGGTATATCCTCCGTCCAATCTGTACATCCTCACTACATAACGTCCCCCAAAAAATAAAAGTTGGTTTGTTATTTTGGATATAATCTTACTCCTTTGTTGATCAATGTTTATCTGGTAAATCATTTCCAGATCTTGCCATATTTTAGGGTTAGATGTAACACCATAACATGCTTTTATGGAGTAAACGGTCTCGTAAAGAGATGGTAAAATGTCGGTTATTGGTACATTTTTCATAATTTTATTTATATTTTTGAATAATCTATTTTTTTGTTTATTTTTTTATTATACTGATTTTTTGTAAAAAGTCAAGAGTAATTTACTATTTTCTATTTCAAATTCACCAAATTCTGACTAATTCATCGATAAAAGTCTGCATCTGGTCTGTGTTATTTGATGAAAGCTCACGAACTCCGCAAGACATCAGATGATCTTTTAAAATAGAGGAATTTAGGCTTTGCATCATACCAATGACGGCGTTTACCTGCTGAGAAATGTCTGCACAATATCTTTGCTCCTCTATCATTTGTTCGATTTTTGTGAGTAAAGATTTGGATTTCTTGATAGAGATTAAGGCTTGTGAGTGATATGGAGAGGTATTTATCATTCAGCTTTTTTCTTCTTTTTTTTGTGAATTATGACAACATTCTGGCATGTGAAATGTGAAATAGTAAGGTAAAAAGGGTCAACTTTTACTAATTATATGATTTATTTGCTTAATTTCAAGTAAAAAAACTAGATGAGGGCATCCCCTAACCTAGTTATATAGTTATTTTGCTACTTGAAAGCTTGATCCAATCAATTCTAACGCCATACGAAAGTCTGAAATTAATTTTTGTGATGCTTCATCTCCTGTCTCTGTATGGATTAAATGCTGAATTATCTCCTCTTGAGTTAATCTCTCGATGAGAGGAATGAGTTTTTCAAAACACTTTCGTGGTCGAAAAATCTTTGTATTGATGTCAGTTAATATTTTATAAGTCCACTTGTGTGTATCGATTTCAGTACTTGGAGCAAACTCTTTTTGGCAGTAGCGATCAAAAATTATTTTGATTTTCCCATAAATCCAATAGTCGATGTCTTGATCATTGTCAAACTCATGTACGAAAAAGTTGACATAAAATGTAAGCAACTCACTATAAATAGAAGTTTGTTTATTTTGTATTTTCTCCATATTGTTTTTTTATTTGTTATTCATTTTGTTATTATAATCATTTTTGTCAAAAAGTCAATAGCAATTTATCCTCATAGGAAACTGGGAATCTTATCAGTACTTCATCGTAATTCATCTAAATAATCAGTTCAGTTTATGTTTCTCATCTGAAATCATAGTTTTTGGCTGGCTTGTAGGAGTCTAGTCGTGGCTTCTCGTGCTTCTGGATGAGACATACTTCATTCTGCCTGAGTAAATGCACTATTCACCATCATATTTTCATATATTACTTCTTTGATACCTGATTGAATAATGAATTTTAGGCAATTTTCACAGCAAGCATAGTTGCAATATAATTTACAACCTGTCAAATCTCTCTTTGCAAATAAGATTGCATTCATTTCGGCGTGGATGACTGCATAATATTTCTGAGGTCTATCGTATGTAAAGAATCTCTCATCAGAACCAGCAATTCTGCCATTATATCAGAAACTAACTGGACGGTGCTTTTCGTCTACTATTACGCATCATACCTGAGTCGATGGGTCTTTGCTGCGTTTGGCTACTTCATTGGCGATATTTATAAAGTATTGATCCCAAGATATTATTTCGCGAGCTTCTGGCATAGTAAATCTAATATTAAAAATTAAAATATTCAGCTTTTTATTACTTTTTTTATGTAAAATTGCAAGAGTAAATCAAATCTACTTTTTACTTATTTGAAAACGTGAAAGTCTAGTTTTACACTGGTAAAATTCTTTATTAAAAGTTATCCAGCACAAAAAGGGATAAAATTCAGATTTTTTCTCTTGATTTTTGTTTCTATTTTCGTATAAACTCAAAACTATATTTAATTTAAATAACTAAAAACAATGGCTTATACTATGAAATCCCACAGCGGAGCTAAAAAAAGATTCAAAATTACTGCATCAGGCAAAGTTCAATCCAAAAAAGAGGGGAATAATCACCTTTTGACCAATAAAGGCAAAAACAACAAAAAATCTCCATATGGAAAAGTAGTGGTTTGAGCCGCTTCTGGTAGAGTTAAAAGCCTGATTCAGAAATAATTTTTATATTTAAAATCTTGTTTTAACAATGGTTAGAGTAACAAATGGTCTTCAGAGACAGAGAAAACACAAAAAGTATATCGCAGCTGCGAAAGGTTTTCGCTTGGGACGTAAAAACGTCTATACACAGGTTCGTCAGGCACTTATAAAACAAGGTCAGCACTCATATGTGTCTCGCAGACTCAAAAAGAGGGACTTCCGTTCACTATGGATTGAGAGACTTACTGCTGCACTTCGCGAGAGAGGTGGTAAATACTCGACTTTCATCAATGCTTTGTACAAAAAAGACATATTATTGGATAGAAAAATGCTGAGCAATATCTCATTAGCATTCCCAAAGGTGTTTGATAAGATTTATGAGGAGGCTACAAAATAGCCCCACAAGCCGAGGTGGTGGAATTGGTAGACACGAAGGACTTAAAATCCTTTGAGGCTTATACCCTCGTGCCGGTTCGATTCCGGTTCTCGGCAATATAAAATATTTTATTTTATAAACATAAATAAAAATGCAAAAAGTTCGCAATATTCTACTCAAAGCTTTCTTTATCAATTTTGCAGTCTTGACTGTGATCGCGATAATTGGCTTCTGCTGAGGTTTTGATGCTTTATTGGCTCGATTTATGAAAGGTGCAACTACAGCTGAGAATACATTAATGTTGCGATCATCAGTGGCTATCTATAAAATCTGAAATATATTACTCTTTTTGGTTCCTGCTTTGGCAATTCAGCGAGAATTATGCTGTGAAAAAAAGAGAAAATAATATTTATTATTCATCATCAACTAATAAAATCATCTAGCAACTTTATCCTTTATTCTAGTAATTATCATGTGATTTACAGTTTACAGAACAGGTGATCTAAACACCAATGAAAGACTCATTTCTTTTTACAAGAAGGAGCTTCGAAGTAGTCATCTTTTGGATATTGCGAAAAAACAGAAAACTTACTGAACTAAGCATTTTCGCAAGACTGTCTCGTATGATTTCCCTTCTTCTCGCAGATACAAGAGAATTAGAGCGATTGTATCTGACTCATATAGGACAAATAAAAAGAAATACAACACTCTAGCACAGCTGGGTAAGATTGTATAAAAGGAGGAAAAATCGTTTGAAAAATATTGTAGGATTATTTGAAAAATATTGATAAATCGTTAAAAAAATTTATTTATTATTGTTTATTATCATGTACGCAGTGATTGAACTAAAAGGACATCAATATATCGTAAATGAAGGCTTGGAGCTGACTGTCGATTCTTTCGGAGAAGAAGCAGGCAAAAAATCTGAAATTACCAATGTTTTGGCTGTTTTCGATGAAGTAGGTGATACTGTAAAAGTAGGTCATCCATACGTTGAATGAGCAAAAGTTGAGATTACAGTTGGTGAAACTTCAAAAGGTACCAAAGTCGATATTGTAAAATTCAAAAGAAAAACTAGATATGAGAGACATAGAGGGTTCAGACCTACTGAAACTGTTTTAACTATTAACAAAATAGTTGCTTAATGACGGCAAAACCATGAGTCTTAGAATTAGATGGTGAAGTTATTGAAGTTTTGCCTGCAGGTAAATTTAAGGTAAAACTCAAGGAGATGAACCTTGAAATGATTTGTTATAAAGCTGGAAGGATGAAACAGGCTCATATCTCTATTATTGCTGGAGATACTGTTAAAATTGAAGTATCTCAATATGATATGTCTCAGGGGAGAATAACGTATAGATATAATCCCGCTAGACCTCAGGCTGATCAATAATTTTACGAATAAATTGCTATTCAGATTTAATTCTATTGTTCCAGAAAAAAGCATCAAAACTTGGTTCTATTTTGGCATAATAATGTTTGTCGTTGTCGTTATCCACGAATGCAGTGAAATCTGCGTTGGCAGAGCATCCAGTTAAGAAGAATTTAACTGTTTTTTTGTATTGAAATTTTGAGCTAATAAGATCTCTCATTTTAGATTGTCTAATTCTTGCTGAGTAGAAGAAAAAGAGTGATTCTCAATATTTTTATTGATGTCTCCCATGATTTAGTTGTAAAATAAATAAATATATGTAAATTATAAGAGAATGAATGATTTTTGTCAATTTTTAATAAATTAAATGCAAAAATACGACCAAGCTTTGCACTACGAAATATTTCAGAAAGAGGAATACTTACCTTGCAAATCAGCTATCCAGCAGGCAGATGTAATTTTTGACATTGGCGGACATTTAGGCTTCTTTTCCGAGTGGTGCAGACAGCAGGGGAGTCAAGCTGAAGTCCACTATTTCGAGCCAGTTCCATTTCTCTATGAAACAGCGAAAAAAAATCTGAATTCTGACCCAAAAATTATCTTTCATAACTACGGTATTGGTTCTATAGATGAGGAAATCACCTTTTTCGTCAATTCAAAAAAATCTATGCAGTCCAGTAAATATCCATCTTTCCTAAATCTAGCCTGAGAAGAGGTAAAAGTGCAAATGAAAAGTTTAGAAACGTTTATTTTAAATCTAGAGTCTTGAGTCTCGAATCTTTTGGTCAAGCTCGATATCGAATGAATGGAATACGAAGTTCTTGAGTCTCGAACTGATTTTATTCGAGATCAGATTTCTTTTCTTGTTATGGAGATTCATTTCCTTCAGCCAGATGATGAGCAGAGACGAGATAAATTAAAAAAAGAGATAAAAAGCAGATTTTCAACATTTCAAGAATTTCCTTCACAGTATGATGAGAGGATTAGGCTTGTTTATGCGGAGAAATAATGCTGACTAACAAAAAATACAACTTCCTATTGACTTTTATAAAATTCTGAGTATAATAAAGAATGAATAAATCTGATTTTTCTCATGTTTCCCCTTCCTTCAGCGAAAAATTAACTCACTTTTGTGATTTTTGAGCCAAAACGCTGACAGGATTAGCTTTGTTTTCTGTTTTAAATGCTTGCTGACCTGAAAAAAAAACCGATGATAATTTGCAAAATGAATGAGAAAAGGGTAAAATGGAAGTAGTTTTAGATTCTAATGAATGAAAAATGGGACAAGATATACTAAATAACTTTTCACAAAAAGAAAAAGAGACACAAATAAAAAGTTTTTGAAAGCTTATAGATGTTTGGTGTGACGAAGAATTAATTACATTAACAGAAAATCCTTGAGCTTCATATAATGGAAATGTTTTACGCTTTCAATTATGGCTAAAAAAACCTAAATGAAACCACGTTGTAGATCAGCTGGAAATAAACAAAGCACAATCAAGGATTTCTTTTTTAAGTTTGGCTGAGGATTGAACTATTTTATGAAAAACTTGGTACGAAGCTACTAGTCCAGATAAAATATGAGTTTTTATGAAATGACAACAATCAGAATGAGCTATACAGGAATTTACAATTAATGATTTTATAAATAATAAAGATAATTTAGCTGTTATTTTTATTAATAAATTTAAAAAATCGCTTCAAATGAGTGGAGATACGGATTTGGCTAATCTATTGAAAAAACCTCATTAAATTATCAATTTGGATCTATCATAAGCTTTAACTGAGGATATTGTTCAGGATCTAAAATTTCTTTCTTTCAATCGATAGTCACGTAATATTCTCAGGTATCCAAATCTTTTGTGATAGGAAATTCTTTTCCATCTTTAGTCAAATATCATATAATATCTTTTGGAGCTGAATTCTCAAGAAATCTAATTGTATTGTTATATTCTGTACCAATAACCTTTTCCGTTGCAGACTGTAAAGATGAGGTATCAGCAGTTTTTCAAGTATTGTCTTCTACTTTAGGATTAATTATATTTTGGTCTTCTGGTTTTTTGTATTCTTCATCGTTTAATATTTTTATTTGATTATTATATGTTTGTTGATCTTCAGTCTTATAATTATCCGCTATATCACTTGCATCTTGAAATGCATCAAAAACCGCCGTTGCTGCACTCACAATTTCACTCACACCTTTTCAAGGAATGAAATTAGATCATACATCAAAAAAATCTCTCTTGTCAATATGTACTTGTCAGTTAGTATATAGGTCATAAAATTTATCATACGATTTAAACACTAGATTAGCGACAACAGCTCATCATACTCAACCAGCAGCACTAGCTATTATCGTAACAGTAGCTCTAAGAATAGTAGTAATCACCGCAATTATGATCTCTTTATTCCTCTCGTCTAAATCTAAAAGTCATAATCATTTCTCATCTATATACATATCAGCAATTTTTCTATCAATACCTGTTAAGTTAAACTGTGCTAAAACCAAATCTCTATGGTCTGTAAAGCCATTGTTATTAGTTTCCAATACGTTGTCTCTATCCTTTACCATAGATTCATGTATATTTTTCGTTGTATCAAATATTTTTTTCATGATACATTCCCGATATACTGGATCAGTACGTGTATAATCTATCTCTCATATTTTATTTAATACTGAAAGTATCTCTTGATCTACAAAATTAAATTCAGTATATTTTTTATCAAATAATATCTTGGCTTCATTAGGATGGTTTTCTCTCCATCCAGTAGGTAAGCTAGTTATTTTATCCAAATTTAATACATTTGAAACTGTTTTATCTCAAATTGGACTGTTTATTCTTCATTCTAACTGTTTTTTAGCTCATTCAGTATTGATTATGGCTCTTTCCCCAGAAAACATTAAATAATCCAAAATTGTCCTTTTTAGCGGACCGTTTTCGTATTTAGATCTGTTATTTCAGTCAATAAGTTTTACTAGATCATATAGGTATTTCTGCTTTTTATCAGGATTTTCATTAGATATTATAATATTATAAAACAAGTGAAGTCATAATCTATTTGTTACCTCTTTACTGCTTTCAAAATTTCAATGTTCTGGATGCCAATTATTATTTTGCCAGTATAATTCGTCAATCCTAAAAGATAATATATGAAATTGTTCTTCAATTGGACGCTTTTTATATCATTCGTATGTGAATTTTTCATTCATGTGCTGTTTTATAAACTCTGTATATTGTTGTATTTCTTCCTCGATTTGTTTACCTCACTCTTTTTGATCGATTTTTTGTAAAGCTTTTAGATCTATATCTGCTGTATAGTCTTTTCACCAGTTTCTTTCCCCTCTAAGCTGTTGAGGTGTCATATCAGGATATGTAATATTAGACTTAATTATATCATCTCTATCTTTTTTCACCAATTCATAAGCCTGCTTCCCAATAGCATTAATCTTCGGTCTATTCTTTCCAAATTTCCCATCCAAATACTTCTGTAAATCGCCTAAAAAACTACCCTTGTCAGCAGTTCATCAGTCTAGCTGTGAGTTTTCTAAATATGTCCAGCTTTTTGAGTCTTTTAAATTATCCTTAACATCTCAGATAAAAGTCTGAATTTTATTATCTTTTAGTTTTGTCATAATATTCAGAGTTGAACCTTGACAATGCAGCAATATTGTGTGATTGTTCCCTCTTTCTAGGCTTGGAGGTGAATAATTTAAGTCGTTAAATGCTTTCACATTAGCTCTAATTCTTGAAACTGTCTGTTTTTGCTCTTGTGTGAGCTGATTTACCTGGTTTAAAGCTAATTCTTGAGTTTCTGAATTATAAAATTGCCTCGTCTGAATATCAGTTTCAGTCTGTGCAAATAACCTTTCACTTTTCGCTATATCACTCTCAACTTTTGT
>BNUE01000005.1 GCA_025997135.1 candidate division SR1 bacterium
TCGTGATAAATGAGATATTCATGATCATAACGAGTGAAGATGCTTCGCAGAGAAATGGTATCATTTCATGAGGTAATAACTCCTATTTTCATTCAATCTGAGTTTTTAAATAAATATAGTATGGGATCTGTTCTATAATTTTATCAATTGAAGTTGCATTCAGTATCGCGTTGACCGTCTCTATTTGTTTAAAAACTCAGATTGAATGAAAATAGGAGTTATTACCTCATGAAATGATACCATTTCTCTGCGAAGCATCTTCACTCGTTATGATCATGAATATCTCATTTATCACGATCAGCTTTCTTTTCCTTTTTGTCAAAAAAACTTTGATTTTATAACAAAAAAGCTGAATGATGATATTGATTTTCTCACATCAAAAGGTGCTGAGACTATCATTGTAGATCCTATTTATGAATTAGCTTTACGTGAAAATCATTTTATTTTGCCTCTGTTTCAAACTTATCTAAGAAACGAGGTTTTACCCCATTCTCTAGTCGGTAAATTGTGAATTTTAGCAGATATAGGCAGTCAAAATGCTGTACAAGAGATTTTGCAAAACTCTCTCGCTCAATACCAGCCATCTCAGGCTCAAAAATCTATTAAAAAATTTAATTTCCCTTTTTTATATTGGATTAAATCGCCTAAAGCTCGAGATAGAGGCATATCAGATCTATGAATTCATAACCCATATCTTATCAAAACTTTAAAAAATGATTTGAGATATTTTAAAGATGCAAATGTCGATTCTTTTATTCCATTGCATTACCATTATTTTCAGATGCAGAAAACTATAAAATCCTTTTTTAACTCTCATAAAACTCGTTTTTTTGATTTATCTTTTATAGAGAAAAGTTTTAAAAATCTGACTTTAAATTCAAAAAATTCTACATATAATGTGCAAATTTTCACTAACCAATCATGTGATTTTGTCACTTCTAATAGGCATTTAATGTGGCTTATGGAGAGATGAAAAGAGTCAAAAGTTATCATAAATGAGATATAGAATACTTCTTTTAGATTTTCAAATTCTTTTATTTATGCCAATTCTTATCAATTGAATCTTACTTCTTATATTTGGTTTAGCAGCAGTATTTAGTGTGAGTATATTTGAATCTTTTAGTATGACTCTGAAATCTGCTAATTTTACTGAACCTACAAATTATTATTATTTTTTTCAGCAACTTAAATCTTTAGTTTACGTATTTATTGCTCTTTTTGTAGTTCGGAAAGTCCCTTTCAAAATTATGAAAACTCATAAATTTGCAACACTTTTGATGATTTTGGCATTTGCTCTACAATTTTTAGTTTTCACTCCCCTTTGAGCAGAATTTTGAGGTGCTAGATGATGGCTTAATTTACCTGTCATACCTAATATTCAGCCATCTGAGTTCTTTAAATTTGCGTACGTATTTTATCTGTCTTCATGGCTTTTACGTAAACAATCCATTATAAAGACATCTCAATTTTTTGTTAATTTTATAGTAACAAGTGGTATCTTTTATTTGATTTTTTTGTTTATCCCTGACTTTGGAACGATACTTATTCTCTGATCGATAGCACTTATTATGGCTCGATATGCTGGTTTTAGTCTAAAGAAAGTATTGGCTGTCTTATGAATTGGGGTTTGAATTGGTATTTTTGCATGATTGTCACTATATATTATCAATCCGAGATTTAATTATATTAAAGAAAGATTTTCTTATTTTATGACTTTAAATCAAGATGAGAAAGTTAATCAAAAAGAACAAGTTGGACGGCAAAATGAGCAAGCTTTGTGGGCTATTGGATGAGGTGGTTTCTGGGGTGAATGATATGGAAAATGATTACAAAAATTTGGATACATACCAGAGGCACAATCAGATTTTATTTTTGCTGCTTTTTCAGAGGAAATTGGTTTTTTGGGAAATTGTTTGCTACTTTTCCTGTATTGTCGGCTATTTTTTTACTTTTTGACTCATATTCAACATATTCGTGATCCACAATCTAGGATGATATGAATTGGTATAATCTCTATACTAATACTTCAAACTTTTATTAATATTTGAGTGAATATACAGATTTTGCCAAATACTTGAGTTACGTTGCCTTTTATTAGTGCATGAGGGACATCTTTAATGATATCTTGTATTGAATTACTTATTCTTTATAAAATTTTGATTTCTGAGGATGCTCGTAAAGTTATTTCAAAGGAATCTCTTTCAAGTATGGGGAATGAGCATAAGACAAGTACTTTAAGAAAAAATAGCTCACAAAATTTGCATTTTTAAGTGATTGTAGTTATAATTTAACGATTTATCCTCTATTTAGCATATTTATGAGTAATCCTCTATTACTTTCTACTGACACTCTCCCGAATTATGGACTTGATCGTGTGTTTTCTATTGCAAAAGAGGCTGGATATGATGGGATTGACCTTGCGATGTGGAAATGATTTGATGCTTGGGATGAAAATTATGTTCAGGAGTTGGCTCTTACTTATGATCTTCCTGTCCATGTTATTCAGACCTCATCAAAACTCAACTTAAAAGAAATGGATAAAGCCTTAGATATTTGTGCGACTACCTGAGCTCATACAATCTGTGTAAATGCACCCAAGATAACTGATTTTAAAGTTTATGATTTTATCGCAGATAATCTCAGCTCTTATCAAGAGAAAAATCCTACCCTTAAATTCACAATTATAAACCCTGAAACCTCTAAGCTTTTCGTTTTGCCAATTCCTGAGTTTCGTTTTGCTAATATTATAGATATAGTTAAGAAATATAATGCTTATATTGGACTAGACATATCTCATATGGAGATAACTACTTTTGAAGAAGAATTTGTTAGAAAATTAGAGGAATTTCTGCCTTATATATCAGTAATTTACCTTTCTGATCAAGATAAAAAAGGTAAAACACATTTGATGCCTTGAGAAGGAGATTTAGATATTGTACATTTTCTGCAAAAACTTAAAAAAATCTGATATACTAATCCATTTAGTGTAAAAATAGAATTTAAGCTTGCCGATCTAGCAAATCGCGAGAAGGTTCTTACGCAGTTGATAAAAACAAGAGAATTTTATGAAAAGCATTTTTACTCTAATACATAATCTGCTTTTAGCTTATCAAATGCCTCATCTGATACTTTTACTGCTTTCCCTGATATTGATACAGTGTTAGATCAGGGATTTGTTTTTATAAAAGAAATTAGTTGTTGAAGCTGAAGAAGAGAAAGGTGCGAGGTATCTAGAGAAAAAACATCTTGCGGTAATTGCGGAAAGACATCACATCAACAGTCTGCCTTAGCATCAAGTGTATTTGATTCCTCGTCTTGTCTAATCTCTTCAACTATTTCCTGTTCAGTTTCTTCTTGTTCAGCCTTTTTTTGTTTAGATTCTTGCTGTTCCAAACTAGATCAAAAGTCTGAGGTGTCCAGTGTCTCTTCAACGTCCTCTATATCTAAATCGATAACCGTATCTGTGTGAGTGGCTTGTTTGGTTGGAATATTTAAAGTTATATCAATATTTGGCTTTAATTCTCAGGCTCTAGCTTTCATAACTGACACAACCGTATCGGTTGGATCATACAATGTTCATGCAAGAGTTGCTAATCTTTCGTATGTTGTCTTTATGATTTTATGAATGGATATTCTACTCTTTTTTTCTGATTGTTTGGTGACTTCTCAAACATCATTTCTTTGTTCTTTGGTTTCATAAGTTTTTTTGGATCAGCTTAAAATTATCATATCAAATTTCTGAAGTCCATAGGTTTCTGGTCGAAACACCTCAAAATCTGAGGTTATGTCTGTTATCTTAATAAAAAATCAGATTTTTTTTGCTTTTCTAATGTCTTTTATATAGCCTATAATCTCAAAATTTGGGTATTCATCTTTCGATTGAACTAGAGACAAAAAAGTATGCTTCTTCGCGTATTTATATAGTCAATCTAAGGGATTTCACGATACAAAAACTTTAAAGACTTCTTGTTCCATCAATAATCTAGTCATAAGTGTAGAAGGAGTAGTTTTTCTGAGAGGGATTAGTGTTTCTAGTCATCAGAATAATCATTGATCTGCGTTTGCTGAGGTTTTGTTTCGATCAAGAATTACCTCAATATTGTCTCGCAAAACTTTACGATCTGCAAATGTATCGAATGTCCCTGATTTGATAAGTCATTCTAGTGATTTTTTATTTATAACACCTGTACATCTTTTGCAAAAATTCTCAAGTGAAAGGAATAATCAGCTTTTTTCTCTCTCCTTTTGTATAGTTTCTCAGACATCGTTCCCAACTCATTTAATAGATACAAAGCCCATTCTAATATGATCATCGATGGCTGCGACATGGTTAAATGATTTATTTATATCAGGAGCAAAAATCTGAATACCGTACTTCTGAATCTCTGAAATATAACCACTCTGAGTATCTACATCATCCTCGACACTACGGATAAGAGCTGCTGAGAACTCTACAGGATAATGAGTTTTCAGGTATGCGGTCTGGTAAGCTATGAGTGCATAACAAGCAGCATGAGATTTGTTAAAAGAATAATTTGCAGCAGGTTCGATCATCTTTTCATAAATATATTTTGTAGTTTCTGGTTTATACTGGCGGAAAGATGCTCATCTTTGAATAAATTCAGCCTTGAGCTGCTCTATTACTTCTTTCTTCTTTTTCCCAATTCATCTGCGAAGCATATCAGCTTCTCCTAGCGAAAATCATGCCATCGATTGAACTAAAAACATTAGCTGTTCCTGATAAACTGCTATTCAATATGTATCTTTCATAATCGGGTGCAAGTCTTCTGTCAATTTGTCTTTTTCTTGATTTGCGATGTCTGAGCCATATTTTGATGTCAATTCAGCTTTAAGATCTGCTGAAAGATAGCTTATTTCCTCTCTCCCCTGTTTTCTCTCAATATAAGAAGGGACATAATCCATCGGTCATGGGCGATATAATGCCACCATCGCAATAATATTATTGATATGGTCTGGCTCTAGTTGAATAAGATACCTCCTCATTCAATCAGACTCAAACTGGAAAATTCCAGTAGTCTCTCATGTTTTAAATATCTTATTAAATGTTTCTGCATCATCTAGTGGTAAATCCAAAGACATTGTATCGAGAAATTCTTGAAAATTATCTGGTATTGTCTCTCATACCTTATCAGCTTTGGCTTTAATGATTTTTATACAAATTTTTATAATTGAAAGATTGCGTAGACCTAAGAAGTCCATTTTTAATAGTCATATTTTTTCTAATGTCGGTCAATCATATTGGGATACGATGGTATGATCTGATTCTTTGTTGTATTGAGTTGGAGTGAATTGGTTAACTGGAGCGGGTGCAATAATGATTCCACAGGCATGAACTCATAGTTGACGCATATTTCCTGTCAAATCATCTCCATAATCAATAGCCATCTTAATTTTTTCATCAGAATTATATATCTTTTTTATTTCTTCATTTTCACCATCTGGCGTCTTTGTTATCATATCTAAGAGTCATACTTTGTCTGGAATGAGATTTGATACATAATTTGATTTTTCAAAAGGCAGTCCAAGTGTACGAGCAGCATCTTTGAAAGCGGCCTTTCATGCCATCTTCATAAATGTACCTATTGAACAAACGTTTTCTGCACCATATTTTTCTGTAACATATTGAATCACTTTTTCTCTGAGTACATCTTCAAAATCAATATCAAAATCTGGCATTGATACTCTGGCTGGATTGAGAAATCTTTCAAAAAGTAGATCAAAAGGTAATGGATCCATCTCTGTGATGCCAATGAACCAAGCGAGTACAGAACCTGCTCCAGATCCCCTACCTGGACCAACAGAAATTTGCTGAGATTTTGCCCAGCGAATATAATCAGATACTACTAAAAAATATGAATTAAATCCCATCTCTTTTATCAATTTTAGTTCATATTCTAGGCGGTTAATATAATCTGATATAGAAAAACGCTCGTCTATCCCTGGCTTATCTGAGGAGTGCTCTAGAAGAAATAATTTTTTGAAGGCAGTGTATGTTTGTTCTGTGAAACGTTTTATGTCTTCTGGAGATGTGTCTATTAATTTTTTTTCTAATTGACCTAATGCTGTGATTTTGGTCAGATTTATGAGTGTCTTTTCATCTCGATTTAAACGAAAACGCTTACTCATACCATGATAAGCAATATAGCGAAGCTCAAATTCATCATGCGTCATAAGATTCTTGGGGGTGGTCATTATAATTTTTCAATGGTAAATAGTCGCTGCAATACCTGATTATATACAGCTTTTTTACTGGCAGAAAGGGTTGTCTTACTAACTTCTTTACGAAACATATTGATTAAATTTGTTTTATACGTTGCTTTCCCGTATTTTGCATAAATAGCATCAATAACTTTAGTTAATTTATTTGCAAGTTTTATATCACTATCTGTCATAATGTAGGTCGGCTGTGCTGGAGTTAGCTCTGAGGAAACTTCTCATCATAATGTAATAAATGCTGAAGATGGTACAACGACAAATGCATCAGTAATCAGTTTTCTACTACCTTTTTCTAAGACATTTCAACTATAAATCATTGCACTACTGGCTCCTGCATCTAAGAATAACGCATTATAACAATCAAAGTTTTTCTGTAGGTATGGAGCCATATCTCGAACACTAGAAAGCCCAATATATCACATATAAATAGTTTTATTGTCTGCAGTCGAGCAAATAAAATTTCTATTTCCTTTACCAGTTAATTTTGAGTCAATATATTCTTTCGCACCTACGGTTACATCATCTCAATTTATAAGCAGAACTGGAAAATTTGAAATTCCAAAGTATAAATCTCCTATTCTACCTGCATTAATATTACTTTCAAGTCCTACATCATGGGTGCTTATCTTGTTTTGTACAAAAAGTGGCATTCAATTTTTATCAAATCCAAAAATTCAACGAACACTTGTATCTGGTCGAAATCTAGAAAAGCTGGCCCCATCTCACTGAAAAACTCTTTCATAGTTGGAAAACGTTTGTCAATTGCAGGAAGAATAATCTTTTGGGCAGAAAAACGCTCAATTTATCGATGAAATTCAAGCGACTTTTTTTGTTAGATCTTCTAGAGTTTCTCAGCCATCTTTGGCTACAGAAGAGACTACATAATGTTCTCAGTCTAAAATCACCTTAATAACCCTGATGGGCTTCCCGTCTCTCTCTTCTATCAATACCTCCTGATAAGCACTAGTAAAATGAGGCAATAAAAAGCTGATTATCAAAAAAGAAAGAGTAAAAACAAAATGTTTCATATTATTTGTATGCCTTGATATAAAAAATATTGATAATGATATGAAAAACTATAAGAAAATTCAAGAGAAATTTGCATTCTTTGATAAAAAAATATATAATTGGGTTATGCAATTAAAACAAGTTAAAATCTCTAATATTATGAGTTTCCCATATCTACAAGATTTCGATAATACAGATGGGGTGATTTTTCAGTCTCATCTGTGAAGGGCAAATCTGAACGTATTAATTGGGTCAAACGGTTCGTGAAAAAGTAATTTTATCGAGATTTTAAATCAGTTTATTAAATCTCTTATTTTTGACTATACTTTCGACCCATCAATTATTAAAGAGGAAAAAAAAGCTGAATACCATCAAGCTATCCAACTGATAGAGAAAAAGACTTCTCATATTATGAAGCATTCTCATTCACAGGATTTGCCAGCATATCTGGAATTAACAGTTGAGATGTTTGATACTGATTTAGAACATATGAAGTTTGTCTGTGAACATTTAGACATTATTAACTCAATTATCGATAAGTATAGCTCTTTACCTTATAGGTTTCCGAAGGTATCTTTTGAGAAAATTAAAACTGATGTAAAAACGATAACTGTACATGCTGAATTTTTAGAAAAAGAACAAGAATTTGTAGTGGATCCCCATCAATTCAATCTTGAAGATTATTTTGCATTAGTTTGTTTTCAAGAGCAAGAATTACTCTATATTTGTACTAGAATTTATAATGAAATTGAACATTTTTGAGAATGAGAAGAGAAAAAAGAAAAAATCTGATATCCGATGAGGCATATGTTTAGTCTACTTTCGAGTAATAGAGATCAGATCGATTGGAAATATTTACATTCTGGACGTGCATTTGACGGTTATGTTTTTCAGAAAAAAGAGGATAAAGATCAGATTTTAGAATGATTTTATAAAGTTTTATACAAGGCATGGATGATTATTCATGGGTCTATTGATAAACTTTTTACTGATATGGATGATGAAGAGCTGGAAGATCTAGTAAAAGAGAAGTTATTAAAATCACATTGGCGACAAAATTTTACGAGAACAATCCAAAGGTTTTTGCACAAAAAGTTAGTGGTTGAAATAGTACAATGAGAACTGTTTTTAAAACTGCAAACTCAGCATAATGAGTATTTATATTTTTCAGATTTAAGTTCTGGACAGCAGTCAATTTTAGTGATTTTATTCGCAATTTTTGGTGCCGATCTAACAAATGGGGTTATGATTATTGATGAGCCAGAACTTCATATTCATCCGCAACTTCAAAAAGAGCTTACCATCCTGTTAAATAAAATTAGTGTAGAGAAAAATACCCAATTTATACTGTCTACTTATTCGGCTCTATTTATAAATGAAGACAATATTATGAATGTGTATCGTTTTCAAAAAGAGCATAGAGAAGACTTTGATGGTACAAATATTTATAATCCTCATCTACAAATGGCTTCAGATGACGCTAAACTTGTTCATTTGTTGAGATTTGAGAACTTATCGAAGATCTTTTTCGTAGATAAAATTATATTAGTTGAAGGAGATTCAGATTTATATTTCTTTTCCCATTATCTAAAACGGCTTCAAGAGCAACCTGAACGAGAAAATATAATTGGAACATACGAATTTATAAATATAAATGGGAAAGGTTCTTATAAACTGCGAAATAAATTTTTAAATAAATTTTGAATTGAAAATTATTTCATCTGAGATCGAGATAATACTGTGGATTACGGCTTTTTCTCGACTAAAGAAATTAATAAATATTATGCTCTGGCTAATAAACGTCTGAAAGGATATAATGGAGAGAGTGGAGATTATTATAATAAGCTTGTCTATTCTATCAAAAGATATTATCCAAATAGGTATAGACAAGTATTGAAAGACATAGATCGTCTCTATGAAAACAATGTATTTATTTTAAAGCTGGGAGCTATTGAAAGTTATCCATGACTCGAAAGGAAATGATTGCAATTTATGGTTCATTTTGCTAATTATGAATTCGCTAATTGGCTCATTTCTCCTAAATATCAAGTTCAAAGAGATGAATTAGAAACGATTTTTAGGCATATTTTCAAAGACTAATGGGTTTTCCGGTATAAAAAGCATGCAATTACAATAAAAACAATAGCAAAGCCAATTACTACAAATGTTTTAGTTTCTTGCTCTTTTAGTTGTTGGGTCAGCTGCTTTAAGTTAGCTTCTAGTCTTCTTTTTTCTTCAATCGCTTCTTGTTTTTCTTTGGTATAGTCAGGTAATGCTATCATATTTTGAATTTTGGTCTCTAACTCCCCTATTCTTCACTGTAAAAGAAAAATAACTTTATTCTTTTCTTCAATCATTTTATCCTTTTCGTTGAAAATAAGTATGAATTTATCAAGTTTTTCTTCGATAGCACTAAAATCTGTGGCCTGACGTACTGCCTGAATAGTTTCTGTAGTGTCAGCGTCTTGACTTACAAGTTCTGTAGAGATTTCTTGATGAAGCATTGAAAATTCCTCTTGTAAAGCATCTAATTCCTCTTTTGCAAGGAGAATTTTATTGGCAACTTTTTTATAAGAAAGTTTTCCTGATTTAACATATCTATCAATAGTTCTAGTCGAGATATTTAGTAAAGCTGATGCCTTATCTCTTGTTATGGAATAATGTTTCATGTGATAAACAGGTTTTAAGGAAAGTAAAAGAAAATTTATTTTTATTTAAGTGAGTTTTTTTATTGTAGTGATCCCAAAAGACATGATTAAAGAGAGAATAAAAACCTGAATAACTGTACCCAACTGAACTGCAATAGTAGTATCAAAATATTGGTTTATAACCAGCTGAAACAAATAGAATATGAGAATGTTCAAGATTAGAGAGAATATTCAGAATGTAATAATATTGACAGGGATTGACACAATAGTCAATATTTTTTTGACAGGTGAATTCAATATCCAAAAGATAAATCATAAGGATAGAAAAGCAACTATTGTCTGCCATAACATCTGAGTATCTGTAATTTGCAAATATTTAACTGATTTTTCTCAAATAGATATAACAATTCACAACTCAAAGTATGAGAATAATCGCAAAAGTCATCCACAAATGATTACATTGGTCAACAGGCTTTTTATAAGTTTCATTTATATTTTTATAGATAAATCTAGACAAGAGTATACACATCTGTCTACTATTTTCAAGATGATTTTTTGATTTTTGATTTTTTCTTTAAAAAACAATTGAATATGTATTTGATTTTCGTATAGTTGATCAGTTAGCTCTTTTATCTTTTTTTTATTCTTAATGCAGGTTGCTTTAGTATTGGATCGATATACCAATAAGTATCTGAATATTTGAGATATTCCAACTGATATTTTTGCTAATCTAAAGATATGAGACAAATTAGTTTATACTACACCAGATCCTAAATCTTGAGTACTGAAGTACAGTGTTTGAGTATTGATTAATTTTAAAGAAAAAGCTTCTGAGAATTATCAAACTGCCCAATTTGCACGTTTGCTAGAATGAGATGAATATAAGGAATTTGAAGAACAACAGACTTTGGCTATCAAAATTTTCCCCACATTTAAAAAAGATTTTAAAGCTGAGTTTCCTAATTCTACCCCGATTACTGCGAGGTTTCAGACATTTTCTGATCAGCTTTTTTTCTTCTTTTTTTCTGAAGAAAGGTATGTTTTTACTGAATTTGTTAAAAAATTTAGAGAAAAATTAGGAATGAATATCTTTCTTTTTCAGGTATGAGCGAGAGAAATGATCAAAATGTCGCCATGAACTGATGGAATGTATGGGAGCTGCTGAAATTTACTTTGTTGTAAATCTAATAGAAACCTATTAAACGTCGATATTGATGCTGTAGTATTGCAACATTTGGAGGGAAGAGATATTGAAAAATTGAAGGGGAAATGTTGAAAATTAAAGTGTTGTCTACTCTATGAACTCAGCCTCTATATTGATGAGAGTAAACAATATCCTCGTAAATGAAGTAAAATCAATATGTGTAAAATTACAGATCACTGTAAAGATACTAATTGTCAGGCTGAAGAATGTCAGGGATTTGTGGTGTCTTTCAATATTGTAACTCAAGAAGTGAATATTAAGACAAAAGAAGGTTTTTTTAGGATCCCTCTAGAAAAATTAAAAGCATTAAAAACAGTATAATTTTATTTTTAATATTTATCAATGTGAACCGTAGGAGTGTGGATTTGGCTGATATTAACTATCATATTGGCTCTATCAATAATTGGAATGTTCCTTTTTTGGATATTACATAAAGTAGAGAAAATAGGGGGAAAAGCTCAGACTTCTTTTTTTGATATTTTTAGTTTTCATAAAGTTAAAAAAAAGGTACAGAAAGATAGTGAAAATGCTGATCTAGAGGCTGAAGATCTAGATAAAGAACTAAATTCGCTTACGGGTGAGAATAATATCGAGACACAGGAGGAAAAAAATGAGGTACAGAGTGAAGAATTATGAATTGATAAAGAAACTGATGCACAGAATGGAAAAGTAGAAGAGAAACAGGAAGAAAAGCTGAAATCTACTCTCGAACGTATTATGTTTGATGCATGATACTTTAAACAACGCTGAAATTTTGAAGAATATGAGAAAAAAATTATAGAATGACTTGCTCTCTCTCCTACACATCTAGAGTTTACAAAAATGCTCGCAGATTACTATTTTGTAACTTGAGTCCATAAAAAAGCCCTTTCACTACTAAAAAAAGTTATTGAATGGGATGATCAAGCTCATAGATCATTTTGGCAAATTGGTGAAATTTATTATCTTAATGGTGATTTGGAAACTTCTGAGATGATTATCAGTAAAGCTATTAAACTCAGACCAGAAAATCCTAAATATCTGCTAAGTATGGTCGAAATTTATTATCACACAGACAGAATTGATGGTGCGATTACTCTGATGGAGAAAATTGTGCAGCTCAGGCCTGCAAATACTAATTATCTACTAACTTTAGCCGAGTTTTATGAGAAAATATTTGATTTTGATAGTGCGAAAAAATACTACTCTTCTGTGCTGGAATATGAGCCTACTCACGAAAAGGCGAAAAGAAAGTTGAAAACTCTGTAGGAATAGGTGCTGTACAGTCAATATTTTTGCCAATATGATCAGTGAATTTGTAATTTCGGCAGTGTAAAAGTTGTCTCTGAATGTCCATAATCTTATTTAATTTTCTATTTATTACAGGATTTCCATATATTAGATCTCATAAGACTGGATATCACTCACTGGAGAGATGTACTCTAATCTGATGCATTCTGCCTGTATGAAGTGTGACTTTTAGTAAAGAAATCTGACCTAAATCGTGATGAAATATTGTTTTCATAGTCTCTACTTCGGTTTTTGCTTGCATTCAGCTTTTTAGATTTATTTTCATTTGTGCACGATTAAACTGGTCATTATAGCTTTTTTCAAGTGCTTTTTCTATGGTAAAATGCTTGGGAGGATTGCCTGTGACAATAGTTAAATATGTTTTATGAATCTCGTGATCTCTGATGATTTGATTGAGATATTGGAGAGCTTCGTAATTTTTGGCTCAGATAAGTACTCCTGAAGTGTCTTTGTCTAATCTATATCAAAAAGAAGGCTTGAAAGTCCCCTGTGCGTAATCTGAAGCGTAAGTCTCTAGATAGTCATTCATTGATAGATCTTTTCGGTGATTATTTCCTTCGTGAGCTACAATTCCTGCTGGTTTATTGAAAATTACCCAGTTTTCATCTTCAAAAAGGATTAAAGGCTGAATGTCCTCTTTGGTCAGCTTTTTTAATCTTTTGTCTTTTATTGAGAGAAGGGCTGATTTGTCCTGTTTGCCAAGCAAGTTTTCTGGAATATCTACTATATCACCTAGGATTATTCTGTATTCTTCTTTGGACTTTTTGCCATTTATCTTGATCTCACCTTTCCTAATTCGCATAAAAATGTCAGTGAGTTTTACTGATGGATATGATTTACATCGCTTTCTGAGAAAACGGTCAAAACGCTGGTTTGCATTGGAGTTGTCGATTGTAATCTGCATTATTTATCTGTTTTACTATATCTTGAAACAAACTCAAGATGATAAATGTAAAAAAAATGCTGAGGAAGGGACTCGAACCCTCAAGCCGTAAGGCATACGCACCTCAAGCGTACATGTATACCAGTTCCATCACCTCAGCATTTTTGGTTTCTCTTTGTATGTTGTTTATACTTTTTTTTTGGGAAAAATCAAGAGGAGAAATTTGCTTTTATGGTGATTTTTGAATAAAATTGAGGTAAGAACTTTTATTTACTTATATTTTATGATGAAAAAATATATATTATCATTTATTTTATGCTGTTTGTTGGTTTTTTCTAGTTTATCTATGGCAGATGATCCAGATACATCAGGTATGCCATGAAATACAGCAGGACAACCTACTGATCAAGCACCAGTCCCTGAAGGTGTTGGCTCTTTTGAGGATTATGCACCATGAGGTTCTAGAGATCTTTATAAAAAGACTGAAAATACCTCTACAACGAAACCACCTTGTGATCCCGAAAAAGAATGCTGCTGAATTAAGCTCAACACTGATGTGCCAATTATCTGAAATTGTATCAAAATGGGTAATGAAAAGGGTGATATAAACCCAACTAATGCTTTCCCAACTCTTATGTGAGCTTTGATACAGATCATAACCTCTGTACTGATGGTAATTGGTTTCTTGATGATTATCGTAGCTGGGGTGATGATGACTATGTGAGGAGCAGATACGAAATTATTTGGACAGGGGAAAGATATGATTTTCAAGGTTTGAACTGTTATTGCACTGCTAGGACTGTCTGGGGTCATATTAAAATTTGTCAATCCGTACTTTTTTAATTAGGATTTAAGGTTATTTTAAGGTTGATGAGTATAATAAATAGATTATGCGATAGATTTTATCATTTTTTCGGCTTCTGTAGCGGAATATCATAGTGCTATGATATATTCTGTAAGTCAGGTATTATCTAGTTTATAAGTCTGTTTCCTGGCTAGTAAATCTTCTTTTAGGGTTCAACCATTAAATGTAAAGCTTAATTTCGTATTATCTGAGTTATCAAGCTTGTTTATAGCTTGTTGTATATCTGATTGCGTCGAAGCTAATTCGTCCTTGTTTACCAAGGTTTTAAGAGAAATAGAAATCTGATTTTTATCCTTTTTTGCATCTAAAAGATCTAGGTTGGTGATGTTCATTCTGGCGGCTGTTGCGAGTTTGATGAAAGTAGCTTTTTCGTCATCTTTTAGCTTTGGTCGTTCAGATTGGACATATTTTTCTAGTTCTGCTGGGGTCTTTTTTTGTAATTTGGCTCGCTCAGCTTTGTCTTTTTCATCGTCTAAGAAAGATTCATACTGTGTGTATCATAAATAAGCTAGTCCTGCGATGACACTTAGTTTTGCTCAAGCTTTAAGTCAGAATTTTCCAAACTCTGTAGCAAAAGTAGCAAACTCCCCTGTTTTAAGGACCTTGAAACCATCTTTTCATATTTTAAATGCTGTTCATGCACCTGTTCATACAGATTTTAGTATACTTCCAGCATCTGTAATGGGCGATACTATATATTTTAAGATACCTTTTTTTCATTTGAGTTGTGCTACTTTATAACCACGGAAACCGTCGATTCATAGCATTCATAAGCCGATTCCTGCTGATGATAATGATTGGAATCCATCAGCCTCAGAGTACATCATTCACTCTCTCATTAGTAGAATTGGTCATACTATAGGAGTTAGATAGCCAAATCACTCAAGAATATGTTTGTAGGCTGGATCTGTATTTTCTGGATCTAAGAGTTTATCTAGCATTTCCCCTCACATCATAAATAGTGGAAAACCTTTGAAAAGAGTTTTGAGCATTGTAGGAGACTCTCTACCAATTGTATTTAAATTATCAAAAAAGTCTTTGGCATCTGTGACGTCTTTGATATACAGTTTTACTCAATCAGAATAATCGACCATCTTTGCCATTTGTTTTCCCTTTTCAAACCTAGCAAAAACTTTTTTAAGTGGAAGGAACATCTGTGTTTTCTCTAGCAATTTACCCTGCATCTGAGCATAATCATCCATAATTCTGGTAATTTCTTTTTCAGATCATATCTTCATTCGTGGTAAATTGATAGCTCACTTCAGCTTTTTAGTCCTAGTATTGAAAGTATCTCTAATAACGTCAGTAACTCATTGCATATTCTTAGTGATAGTATTTCCAGCTTTAGTTTTGATGACTTTTAGATCTTTTTTATCTCGAGCTGGGCTATCTTTCAATTGTTTGAGAACATCGTTTAAATCATTCTTTTTTAGCAGGTTTTCTAATTCCTCTATGCTGGATGCTTCTTGTGCAATATTGAAAATTTTGTTGTTTTTTTCAGCTGTAAAAAGCATTTCTTCGAGTAGAGATGAATGAGACTTACTGGTAACTTCATTAAAAACTCAGGTTCATTCTAGGGATTTTTCTAGCTGTTTGAAGATTTCTAGTTCTTTTTTAAAGTTTCACATAACTCATCATTTTCGATAAGCTGACACTTTTCCGATGTCTCAGCCGTTTTTGCCCATAAATCACAGAGATATAGCTTCTCCTATTGATGTACCAATATGTCCTGCTAGTGTCCAGAAAGGTCAGCCTTGTCTATAAAGCATTCATCGCATAGCTTCTTTACTGGAAACATTCATCTTGGATATGTTTTTTTGTATATATCAGGTGTATTCTTCCAGTGTACAACTTCAAAGTACAGTTCTAATGCCATTTCAGAAAAGTCATAAAGATGTAAGTCCGCATTGGACGATGGCTTTTCCTGATGGGAGAATAATAATATCTTGAGCTATTTCTGATCGTGATGCTAGGTTTGCTTCAGTCATACGTCTGGTAAGATCGACTATTGCGATAGGAGGAGAGACAAAAGTCATTCATGCTTCTCAAAATGAGTCAATAGTTTCTCCACTTTTAATTCTTTGATCAATGTCTTTTACTCTTTCAATGGGAGATAACTGGTTTTTTCGCTCTTCTCGCCAAGTATCAAAAACTGTAGAAAATTTATTTTCATCCATTTTTCTGTCAAATTTTTGTTCTATTCGGGCTTTCATTTGAGTTTTTGCCTTTGGGTGTAGCTCTTTTAACTGTTCAGGAGTGAATTTTCATTGTATTTTGTCTTTTATGTCATCTACTTTATCAGTAATATCTTCTAAAGTTCAGTTTTCAAGTCATTTTATAAGATCTTTTAATTTGTTTCATAGAAAAATTCATGCTACACCTAGTCAAAGTCATCAGATGATTTTTGCAAACATTCACATTTTCTTTTTATTGATGAATTTATCTGTTAAAAATTCGCAAACTGAATCAGATAGTCGAGATGAATATCGATGTGCATCTAATTTTTTTCTAACTTTCCCGATCATTTCTTTTTTTGCTTGAGTTTTTTTGTCTTCTACTTCGTCTTTGAGTTTTGAGGCTGAAACTTGGGTTTCTGAGATGATTTTTTCAAGCTCTTTGATGATTTCGATATCCTCTGTTTCTAATAAATCAGCTTTTTTTTCTAAATTTTCTAAAACTTTAGATACAACTTCAATTTGTTCATCTTTAAATTCTTGTTTTTCTATGTCTCATTTGAGTTCTTCAAGTTTTTTAATATCTTTTGTTTCAAGTGATTGAAGGCTTAAAAGTTTATTAAAATAGGCAAAAAGCGTCTCTTTATCTTTTTCTTTGAGAGATTTGATGGTAGAAATTTGTTTTTCCAAAGAAGATTTAATGCTGAGTTCAGGATTCTGACTTGGCTCGTTGTTCTTTGGCGTTTTGTTGTTTTGAGAGTCAGTTTTTTCTTTCTCTTTTTCTTTTTTATCATCAGAAGAGTCAGAAATTGTCTGAACTACTTTTTTTAGGATTTCAAATTGTGGTGTCATGTGTGAGTGGTGGGAAGTGGTAAAATGTATTTACTTTTTAAATAGATTTCAGGCAGTTTGTAAATAATTAGAGGCTAAATGCAAATAGTCTGACAGTTTTTCTCTTCAATTGTATAAGTCATTATCTCAGTCTGCCCTTATTTTTTCTGATAAGTTAGTTAGAAACTGTGATAATTCAGATGGCTGTAATTTTCAGATGTCTTCTAGGATTTTATCGATTCAACCGATGTTTTTGATTCGATCTTCTGCATTTTTATGAGTTGGTGGAATATTGTTTTTATCCATGTATTTTTCAGATATTTGTCGTGCTTTTTGAATTGAGTTTGAGGCTTGTGTTATTTCCTCTGAATTTAGCTGATTTCATAGTTTGTGCAGGAAGTCTGTGAAAGTCGAATATAGGGTGTTTCATAAGTTTTCTGCGATGAGCTTTGTGATCTCCAGGGTTTCAAACAGACGATCTTTAATCTCTAGAAATCGGTGTGAATATCAATTGTCTTTGAGTCGGTTTATAGCGGTATTGTCTAAAAAGAAATATGTGTTCATAATTTCTTTCTCGTCTCAATGTTCAAAACAAGCAAATGAATTATCTCTTGTTTCGATTATTATATCTGGCAGAAATGTATCAATGAGTGGCTCTAAATTTTCTCTTATAAATCAAATATCAAATCTGTGATTACAACAGATGCATTTATTTATATATCATAACCATTTATTTTTTCTAATATTCATAGGGGAGCTTAAGGCTTCTAATAGTTCTTGCTTATTGTGATTTTTTTCTTTTTCTAATTCGGTTAAAAAGTTAAGGTAATGTTTATATATTTCATATTCTTCTATCGGAGAATTTATAAGTGCAGATGACACTTCTTCTCATTTATAATATAAAACATCATCCCAATGATATTTTTCATCATTATAAGACTTTCTGATGATATAATAATCATTGTTTATATGATGAATATTATTTGTAGTAAGATTTATTGTTTCCATTGTTTTTTTTGTAATAAATAAAAATTATAATTGTTTTACTCAAATTTGTTTTGTATTTTGTCAGATAGGACGTTGAATTGATAAAATTTGTAACTTATTTCAAGGCAAAATTACTGATTCTTGTTCTGATTTTTCTCATTGCAACCATTTACCATCTTTATTAATTTTAAGTTTGTCTCAGAAATTAGGAAATAATGCTAATTTTGTAATATCTTTAGCTTTTGCGTTTTCTACTGTTACTTGGAAAGAAGCACCTTCTCGAAATGATTTTGTTTCTGGATTTGAACAAGAGGTAAAGGATTTTAAATCAATGATATTTCATACTCTTTTATCTTTGAATGTATAATTATCTCATCTATACATAATTTCTAGTTTTCATTTGCCATCTGGCAATTTTTCTAAGGCCTCTCTTAACCTATTTATCAATATTTTTTGATTTTTATCTAATGGGTCTCAACTTCGCATTGAATTATTCATTTTGCTGAAGAAATCTTGTGTAGTGTATCAGAAGATTAAATAAGCATCTAGTAAATTAATTCAATATGAATTTGTTGAAACGTATGTTTTTATCATATTATCATACTCTATTCCCTTCTTTTTGAAATTTTCATAACTTTTTTTTAATTGTTCTTTTCATTTTGAAAATCCACTATTTTCAACTAATTCTATATATTTTATAGGGATATTCAACTCATTTACTTCATAATTAAATCTTTCTTTGAGTCTACTTAAAACCGTCTTTCACAATCAATAACCTATGATATATCAACTTTCTGGATTTTTAGCAAAACGTCATCAGACTAATCATCAGATAATACCTGCTGTTTTTCAAATAACTTCCTGCCAATCTGGATTATTTATCTGTTCTAAAATTTGATTTGATATTGTTTGACTTTTCTTTTCTCCACTATTTATTAGATTTTGATAAACTTTTTGTCTAGTTATTAACTCATCTTTTATCTGTTTGTCAGAATTTTTTATTTTTTTTAATTTAGCTATTTTCTCATTGATTTGTTGATTTCTAATTAGGAAATGTTCTATTTTATCCAAAGGGATTGTATAGTCTGTCATCCCTATTTTCGCCAATTCTCTATATATTTTATCGATTTTGGAAGAGATTTCATAAAGCTGATCAAAATTTTTGTCTCATTTTTTATAAAAAGTATCGTGAAATAATTTTCGATTTTTCATATCGAGTAAAATAGCCTCTTTTGAAGCAGTGATTTTAACAGTTTTGGTTAGATTTAAACGTAAAAATTTAGAAAGTTCTGGGTTTTCATTCAGCTTTTTATTGTCTATTTTATTTTGAGAATTCTCGATTTTTGACATATTAATCAGAGATTTTATTGTAAAGTGAATTACTCTTCTTCATCAGCTTCTGAATTTGCTTTCATCTTCGCTCTTACTGCGAAAAATACTACCAAACCTCACATAATCACTATCCCACCGAAAACGATGCCAAGAATTATTTTTAACCAAATAGGTATTCAACCTGTCGAGACATCTGGTAATGTTATATCGATAGAAGGCGTCAAGGATTGAACTCCACATGTATCACTTACTATATTATAATAATTCAAAATTTTACAAAACTGTACCAAAAAGAAGTTATCTAAATCTACCTTTGATATTCAATTTTCACCTGCATTCTGAGAAATAAAATTGAGGATTGCGGTCAGCTTTTCTTTTTTTCCTGTTTCATCTAAAATGTCTGTTGTAGACTCAAAATCAGAGAACATAATGGAGACTTGTTCTCTCATATTTGATGGGACTCAAGCTAATATCTCGTTTTTTGCCTGATCATATTCTGTCCCTCACATTACAGCAATTGTCTCGGCTGTAGATAAACGAGCAATAATCGAGTCTAGAAGCATAATTTGTTCATTATCTAGTGATATTAAGCTCTCCTGAAGATGGGTTTGAATTGCTACAATATTTGCTGAAGTTTGAGCCTTGTCCAACAGATTTTTTCTCAAATTATCCAGTAATTTTCTAAAATCAGCGTTTCCGATACTACTGTCTAAGATACCGTTATAAAGCCTAGTAATATCTCTATACAGTTCTTCCGTATTCTCATCCATTAGATCATTTGCATATTCCTCGAAGCTTACTGAAAAGTTTTTGAAGACAAGAGAGTCATTTTGAGGAAAATATATCCTTCCAATGATACTATCAAACTGAGGATTATATGTCCAGAGATTTAAGGTATTACAAGGGATATCTACATCATTGTCAGATTTTCCGTCATGATCACTATCTACTGAAATATCTGTATCTACAAAGCAAGTACCAATACCTTCATAGACTAAATAAAATAAGACGCTATTATTCATCTGTTTTGAGACATAAATTTCAGGATCTGCATTATTAAATGAAGTTTCTGGGATAGTCAAAAGGTGTACTCACGAGGTTATTTTCCCATTTGTATCATTTGAGTTGGTTTTGACTTCATATTCTTTTTCGACTGTGACACCAAGATTTGACTTTAAATTTATAGTAACTGTATGATCACCATAACCAGCATACTTTTGAAGAAATACTTTATTTGAGGTAATTGGGTTATTTTCATCTGGTAAAATACTCATAGCAGTAGAAGCTACATGAGTCTTTAAATACTGCCTATCCCCTGCTTCACAAAGTTTTTTATCGAAACAAATCTGTCTAAAAATCAAGTTCCCAATACTTAAATCTCTGAAAATTACAATGTTTTTAAAAGAATTAAAAGTCAGAATTGGTTTCACTCAGTTTCTCACAACCAATGTATTGCCTTTTGTCTCAGACACTCATTTAAACTCACGGTAAATTACGGCCGCTCTAGGACTATATCACTGTTCATTTGGCTTTGTATATTCGTAAGTTACTCTATCTTGTGTCGTGATCAAGTCTCGTTCTCCATCTCAATCAAAATCATATTGAATTGTCCTATGAGCCAAGAAATCCTGACTATCTGAAGCAATTTTCGAGATTACATCAAATGTTACTGTCTCTCATAATTCTACTGTTTGTTTGTCAAATTTTAGAGTAACAATAGGTATGCTAGGATTATTATCTGTCTGAGGAAAGTAAATAGTAGGTCAATTTCCGATTATAGATTCAGATTTTTGGTAAGCATTATCACTATCATAAATTTTCACTCAAAACATATATTCACCTGGAATCTTTGGTAAAGTGAAGAATGTATATGGAATATTCGCAGGTGTAATTCTTGTCTCTAAAATCTGAGCAGGATTATCTTTTGGATAATAATACCATTGAAAATTAGCGATACTACCATCAGGATCTACAGCTGATACAGCAGAGACTTTCACCATCAGGCTGGTAGATGAATCGTTGGTTAGATCCAAGACATTTTGTGTAGTTCATACTTGAAATCCAATTCAGCTTTCGTTTCCATACTGTGGAAAAGATAATGTTAAATTTTTCAGAGTAGGTAAAGCATTTGTTACATTAAACCAAATCCTACTTTCATCCATTTTACCAATCGTCCTATCCTCAAGTGTTAAATCTATGAATTGGCAACCTAATTCATTAAATTTATATGTTAACTGTGATCTCTCGTATCTCTCTCACTGTTTAGGCTGAAAAAAGTAAGACAAACCTGCATTTGTCCCTTTGGAATTGACGGATAAAGATGGGTCTACAATAAAAGACTGATATCTATCCACGCTATAAGCAGGCTTTTGTATAGTTTCATCTCCTGATAGATAGGAACAGGTTGTCGTAGTCTGTAAGATCAGATTTTTTTCTGTTTTTACCCTAAAGGCAGTAATTGGGAAGTTTACTTCTCATATAAAAACCTTGGAAGATACGGTATTTGAATTACCTTGTACATCAAAAACTTTCACACTAACATCATAAATTCAGACCTTGCTATAAATATGTTGCATCTGTTTTTCCGTATTTGACCTAGTATCTCAATCTCAAAAGTTCCACTGATAATTGATAACTGGGACATTAGTTTCTACACTAAAAGAGACCGTCTTACCTCGAGTAACGGCGTTTGGAATAATGGAAATCTCAGGTCTAATAATAGAATCTATGCTTATTTGTTTTTCTAAAGTTGCAGTTTTGCCAAACATATCACTAACAGTTAATTTAATTTTCTGAACCCCAAGCGAATCAAACTGCACTACCACTTCTCTATTGTTGTCTTCAGTTGATATGATTTTTGTGCTATTGGGGCTGGAGAACTCTCGTTTATATTCCAAAGAGTCAAATCAATTGATAACATCAGGATCAAGTGTAGAATTGGCATTTAACAGGAACTCTGAGGCTTGGGTCCATTTATTTGTGGAGTTTATGGTAAATTGTGGAGTTGGGATGCTAGATTCTACGTATACTTCCATAGTATCTACATTCGTCTGTCCTAGTTCATCCTCAAGAGTAAGCTTTACCACATAGTTGCCAGGCTTTATAAACTGTTTTTTTATACTTTTACCCTGAATTGTGTCAATTTTATCTCATAAACTATCGAAAATTTCCCATGTGAAAAGTTTTAAGCGAGAAGTAAGAGAATATGAAGCACTAGAATCAAAGCTGAATAAAGTCGAAGTGGAGCCAACAGCTGGAGTTTGTTTGATGACAGCGACTGGATCTGATACAATTATGATAAATGTTTCACTCACAGAGTTATTTTCGTTGTCTATCGTCGTTAATTTTACTTTGTACTCGCCATTACCATTAAATGGTACATTTATGTAAGTAGGTGAACCTTCGCCGTTTTTGGTAAATTTGAAGCCATCGCTACCTGTAATATCCCATTTATAACTTTGTATCTTTCTACCACCTGTTGGCATTGTCGGTGAACCATCTAGTAAAACTCATTTTTTCGCTTCCAAAGTACCTATTTTGGTCGCTTGATTCAGATCAAGTTTTTTCTGGTTTGCATAAACTACGATATTCGCAGCCTTAGGAGAGACATTTACGCTCAAATCCTTTTCTCAATCCAGAATTCATTGACCGACATTTGAGCTTCTAACTGTCAGATGTATCTGATAATTTCCTGAATCTCTAAAAGTATAATTTACGACATCTCACTGTCCAATTATCCTATCAATACCCTGTGCATCTCTATAATATCGATAATAATTTCTACTCGGAATTGTCTCAATAGATGGGTCAATACTACTCCTTGCATCAAATGTTACTGTCAAAGGTGCTGCCCCATTTGCTGGAGAACGCGTTGCATTTGCTTGTACTGTATATTTAGCATTTAACTGCTTTATCAGATTGTTTAAAGGATTATAACAATTGGTCATAAAAGACTGAAATCTGAGTTTATCATATCAAGCTCCTAAATCACTAGATAAATTCAAACACTGTTGATAAGTGACTTTAAAATTATAGTCTTGAGGAAAAGCAGGAAATATCTTTTTAAAACTGGCATTTAGCTCTTGAAATAATTTTGTTTCTAATTTTGCAGTGTCTCAGATTTTCTGAGCTGCATCTATAAAAACGAAATTCTCCTGTACTTTCGCCCAATCTGACTGGATAGCATAATTTGGATAATAATCCGTTGGTATTGATTGAGCAGTAGAAACTCAGCCTCATAAGCCTAAAATAAGCAGAGAAGAAGAAAAAAAGAAAGAGAAAGCTGATTTATAAGAAATTATTTTTTTCATAATTTATATTTCAGTAAATAAAATCTACTAAAAGTATACTTATTTTATTTAAAAAAGTCAAAAAAAAGCCTCTAAATATTCAAGATATTCAGAGGAAAATAATTAAATTAGATAGAATTTTTTGAAAACTGATCTCTTAGACCAGGAAATAATTCGGAAAGGATCCCAGATAAACTAGGAGATGGTCTTTCAGATAGCTGAGTTTCCCCTGCCATGCAGCGAAATAGCTCCTTACCTGAAGCATCTATATCAACTAATTTGATATAGATATTTCTTTCTAAATATTCTGCTTTTAATCTAAGATGTTTACGATTTTGCAGAATATAGAGATTGGCGTTTTGTAGGTTCTCAGTAGCCTGCTCAGCTGACAGGTCTGGAACATTAATTAATGGGCGACAAGTTTTACACATAATATTCTTCTTTTGTATAATTTTTTATAATAACTCTTGATTATACTCAAAAATATGCAAAAGTCAAGAGATTTTTTTTGGCTGAAATATGCAGATTTTTATGAAAAGGTAATATTTGACCTAATCCCACTCGTTTCCTCATCAACATTCCTCCTTTCCTCTCTTGGTTGTTCAGGACGGGTTCAAGACCCGTCCCTACGATATTGCGATCTTGGTTCATTCTGAACTGATGGGTCTTTCATACTCAAACTCACCTTTTCCCTCTCTAAATCAATCTCTAAAACTCTGACTTTTACCTTTTGTCCTACACTTACGACATCAATGGGATTACTGACGTAGTAGTTTGCCATTTGAGATTTGTGTACCAGTCCATCATTGTGCAATCCAATATCTACGAATGCCCCAAAATCTACCACATTTCTCACGATTCCTTCCAGTTCCATTCAGATTTTTAGATCTTTGGTATCCATCACATCAGATTTGAAACTTGGTGCTTCAATATTTTCTCTGGGGTCCAGTCCTGGTCTTTGTAATTCTTTCACCACATCTTCCATGGTTTCAAATCCAATGCCGTATTTTTCAGACCATTGTTGAAGCAATTTGTCCGTGGCTTCAATATGTTCTATAGGAAGTTTCAGATTTTTTTTCTTTATTCCCAATTCTCCTTCAATAAACGCATACACCTGCTTGTGAATCTCTGGGTGAATCCCCGTCATATCCAATGGCTCTTTTCCTCCTTTAATCCTCAAGAATCCAATCGCCTGTTCGTATGCTTTAGGTCCCAGTCCTTTCACTTTCTTAATCTGGGCTTTAGTTTCAAACGGTCCGTTTTCATCTCTATATTCTACGATAGACTTTGCGACTTTTTCGCTGAGTCATGCGATATACTGTAGCAAGGTGTAAGAAGCGGTGTTCACATCTACTCCCACAGCATTTACGGTATCTTCCACCTTTTCATCCAGTTTTTCCTGCAATAATTTTTGGTCGACATCGTGCTGATATTGCCCCACTCCGATTGCTTTCGGGTCAATTTTCGTGAGTTCAGCAAGCGGGTCTTGTACCCTATGAGCAATGCTGATAGCTCCGCGAACCGTCACATCCAAAGTAGGATACTCGTCCTGAGCGAGTTTGGACGCCGAATACACCGATGCACCTGCTTCACTGGTGATGAGATATTTCACATTCAGCTTATTATCTTTTATCACTTTGGCGATAAACTGCTCACTTTCACGGCTGGCTGTCCCATTTCCACAGGAAATCAGTTGCACATTGTACTTTTTTATCAGCTCAACCAGCGTTTTCCCTGCTCCTATCAGGTCTTTCTGAGGTTCGGTAGGATACACCACGGTATTATGCAAAAATTTCCCCGTTGCATCCACAATCGCGACTTTACATCCCGTCCTAAATCCCGGGTCAAATCCCAGCACAACCATTCCCGTAATCGGTGGCGTGAGGAGCAAGTTTTTCATATTTTCGCCGAAGACTTTGATGGCTGCTTCGTCAGCTCGGCGTTTTTTATCACTTCTGATTTCCCTTTCCAAGCTCGGGAGGAGAAGGCGTTTTAGTCAGTCTTCTATGGCTTGTTCGAGATAGACGACTGAAGTTCAGTATTCTTTTGTAGTTGTTGTCATTTAGTTAAGTGAAGGGGTAAAATCACGTAGTTTTGTGCGGAATCACGCTAACTGATGTATTTAACCAGATAAAAGCCAATCAATAATATTTATCTGATTTATTCAGTTATAATTTTCTTCTCATTCATCCATAGTTAAAACAAATTTGAGATTGTGGTCTTTGATGATATTCAGTGATTTTAATTCTCTTTCACGAGTTTCTGCACCTAACATAGTTTCTGTTATTTGATAATATTCTGTTTTTCCCTCGTGGGTTTTGACCACAAAGTCTACCTCTCTTTCCTCATTTTTTCAAATCCAAACGGATTGATTTCTACGAAGCAATTCCAAATAAACTATATTTTCCAAAATATGTCCTCTATCGATTTTTGAGTCTTTACCCAACAAATTTCTCATCAATCCCATATCAACAACATAATATTTATTCAATGTTTGCAATAATTTTTTACCCTTAATATCAAAACGGTTTGCTTGATACAACACAAAAGAGTCAGTCAATGCTGATAAATAACTCTCAACGGTCAAACGGTTTATTTTATTCCCATTTTGGCTCAGAGTATTTGCAATTTTATTTGGCGAAACAAGGTTTCAGATAGTATCAAACGCAAAACGAACTAAATTGTTAAAGTCAAATTCCAATCTGATTTCTTTTCTTTTTTTGATGTCTTTTTCCAAAACCGTTTTATAAATATTTTCCAAATAACTTGAAATTTCTGTTTTAGCGTTATGATGCAAAAAATTTGATACTTCTGGAAATCCACCATAATTCAAATACTCATTAAACATTTCGGCTTTGGAAGTATTTTGATAATTTTGAGTAAATTCATAGAAAGAAAATGGCATCATTTTTATTTCCACATATCTTCCTGACATAAAAGTCGCTAAATCTGACGAGAGCATATAGGCATTTGAACCTGTGATATAGATATCTAAAAATTCTTTCACAAAAAGGCTATCAACCAATTTTTCAAATTGTGGCACATTTTGTATTTCATCTAAAAAAACATAATTTTTCTTTTTGGGGTCAGCCAACCTCAAAATGTAATCATTCAAAACATGTCTTTCTAGCAATGCTTCATTTTCCATTTCCTCCAAATTGAGTGAAATAATCTGTTTTTTATTCACTCCTGCGTCCATCAATTCTTGTTGAAATTGTTTGAACAACGTGGATTTTCAGCAACGACGAATCCCGGTGATGATTTTTATCACATTTTTATCACGAAGATTATGCAGTTTAGCCAGATATTGTGTTCTTTTTATCATATCTACATGGTATGAATAAATATTTTTTGTTAGTAGTGCTAGTATCAAAAGTTGAAAAATTCTATGAGTTTTGATAGTATAATCATAGGCTTAGAAAAATCAAGAGTTTTGATTTATAATTCAATGATTTGTGTTTTCAGGGTGAAATAAGGGGAAAGGGTGGTTTTTGGCATTTCACTGAAAGAATAGAATTAAAAGGCTGAATTAGTTGCTCTTTTTAGATTTTTACAGTTTGTTCTTTTCTCTAATTTTTTCACTAATCCTATGTAAAACATATTCTTGTTTATTTGGTTTATCGGTATAAAAAGTCATTAAATCAATTTTCGCTTCTCAACAAATTTCAGACACTTTGTTGTCTCTTTTTCGACGAGAATATTCTTTATGGCTTGCATCATTCAACTCTACCAATAATAATAAATTATAATCAGCATCAAATAATCAAAAATCAACAATACGATAAAGCTCATTTTGCCGACGAGAATTACTATTTTTATTTACAATAGAAGCTAAACAAACTTGTGGAACAATAGTAATCCCATAATCTTCAAGAGGTTTCATTGTGTCTAAAAAGCTTTTTTCAGTATCTGTAAGAAGTTTTTTTTGAGTATAAATTGTGTCATTTATTTCTTCTGAATTATTATCCTGAGCTTTTTTAGCAATAAAAAACAATACCAATATAACAATTATGCCAATCCATATCCAAATCATTATTTATCAATAACAAAGAATAAAATATTTTCATATCAAACCCAAACATATTCATCTTTCTATTTTCCTTCCCTTGGCTTCTCACCTGGGATAAAATACTTCCAAGCTAACTCCACAATTCTCCCTCGAGCCATACCAATATTCACGGCAATCTGCTTTTCTTTCTCTGCTCTAAACATCGCAAGATAAGCGTAAGAAGGGATTTGGTCAAGCGTCTTCTTGTAATCCCCATAAATTTTATACACGCCATTCTCTTCAAAAGTCTTCGTAGGTTTCGTCTCCAATACAGCGTGATGCTCTTCGTGGGTTTTAATTCCCTCTCTCAAATTCGCGTGGTCGGAAACATCTTCAGCAATAATATCCTGAGCTCCACCGATAGCTTCAGCCAGCGTTTTCACGCTAGTTTTCTCATCTCCCGTATCCTTGATAAATTTCTCAGCCTCGGCTTCAAAGTCCTCTTTGCTAAGTTCAGCTTTCCTCAAAATCTCAGCGAGAGGTTCTAAACCTTTGGCTTTCGCGATAGTCGCCCTAGTATTTTTCTTTTCCTTGAACGGTCTATACAGGTCTTCCACCCTCGCAAGCGTTTCTGCCTCCATAATCTGCTTTCTCAGCTCTTCGGTCAGCAGTCCCTTCTCATCGATGAGACGAATGACATCTTCCTTTCTAGCTTCCAAGTTCTTCGTGTAGGTGTAGACATCGTGAAAATCCCTGAGCTGTTCGTCAGTCGCACCTTGGGTAAGTTCCTTACGATAACGAGCGATGAACGGGATAGTATTTCCCTCGTCCAAGAGGGTGATGATGTTGGTGATGACTTTGAGGTCGAGTCAGGTTTTGGTCGCGACAAGTTGTTTGAGGTTTTGCATTTATATTAGAAAAAGAAAAATAAAGCTGATTGATATCACGAGATTTCGTTGTCTTATCATAGGAAAGTGATGGTGCTTTTCAAGTTGGATTAAAAATAGTCATTTATGGTTGCAAACTAAACATAAATCTTTATTCTCACTCAAAAATAATCAGCCTTTTTTATCTTTTTTTCTCTTCCTCATGAAAAACCTATTAGCCCACGGACGAAGCCGGATGAATGGCACAAGATTTAAGCTCATCGGAATTATTTTGATGGTTTGCGACCACATTCATCAGATGTTTATCAATTTCACTATGCCTGCACGATTCAATATAACTTGGCTCAGTATGCTGTGAAGACCTGTTCTCCCGATGTTTCTCTTTGCACTCTCGGAAGGAATGCAGCATACTCGCAATAGAAAAAAGTATCTTTTGCTCTTGTTTGGAGCGAGTATTGTTATGTTTATCGCTATGTACCTTTTGCAGGAATGAGTTCACGTCGAAGGTGTTGAACTGATGAATAATGTCTTTAGGACCTTGTTTATCACGGGGTTATATATGGTGTTTTACGATATGCTGAGAAAGGGTATTCAAGCAAAATCAGTAAAAAAAATTCTGAGTACAATTGGGCTAATACTCATTCCAATAATAGTAAGTATCGCTATTCTCATGGTTATTATGAAATTTTCAGATATTCTCCCACAATGGGCTTTTATATGATTTATGATAGTACCTAACCTTTTTATGGTAGAAGGTGGTTTGACTGCAGTAATATTAGGTATTTTATTCTATATATTCAGAAAATGGCGTCGGGCTCAAGTGGCAGCATTGGCAGCATTCAGCCTTCTTTCTTTCCTTACTCACAACCCAGAAAGTGGTGCTAATATCCAACGAATAATGATTTTCGCAGCTATTCCGATGTTGCTCTACAATGGTCAGAAAGGAAAGGGACGAAAGTATTTCTTCTATGTTTTCTATCCGTTGCATATTGCCATCTTGTATGTGATGGCGTATTTTCTTAGCTAGATTCTCTTTTATTGGCTGGAATATGTGGTTTTCAAGTGCAAAAAAAAACAGAGGATCACTCCCCTGCCTTGATTAAGAAAGACTACGCTTCTTCTGTTGTCTCAACTTCAGGAGTCTCAATAGTTTCCTCTTGATTCTCAGTAGTAGTCTCCTCTGTAGTTTCTACAGCTGTCTCAGTTGTCTCGATGTTAGTTTCTTCTGGCATCGTGTATTGGGTTAAGATATAAAAGTATATTGACTGTATTGATTATTTATTTAATTGCAAGTGTTAATCCTTGATTATACTCAAAAAAATTAAAAAGTCAAGAGCAAATTTTGTAATTTTCTCATTTATGTTCTGTCAAAAGCCCAATCAAAATTTGCAAATCTCAGAGAAAAGAGTATACTTAACTGATTTTATCCCGACAAGAACAAATAAAATGAAAAAAAAGCTGATCATTATTCCTCTAATTGTCCTCGCTATTTGAGCTGTGGCTTTTTTTGTATGGGGGAAAGGGCATAATAAGACGCTAGAACAAATTGATTTTTCGCAAGATTTCTCTATTTATCTAGAACATGATAATCCTATGATTGTTGCATATGGTAAAACTTGAGATTACGAAGTTTTTACTCTCGACTTGACCCCTGAAGATGATGTACGTTGTGATCTGATTTGGCAATTAGATTGTGTAAATATCATTACAAATAATGGATATATTGTTTTTCAAAATACTGGTGAAATGGGATATTTTCGTGGTTTTGCAGGTAATGGGGCTGTGTTCTCCATTAACGATGGTGGTTGATGGGAATGTTGAACGGTTTCCTACGATTATCTGAATTATTATAATTTTTGAACAACTGATTTACTATATGCAGTTTATGAACAATATATAAAAAGTGATACATTAAATGAAGAAGAATTTGAATTTTGTAAATCTAATGAAGAATCTTCATGGAATGATGTAAATTATCCTTGGGACACTATATCTTTTAAAATTTTGGATTGAACTGGTTGATGGCTATCTGAAACTAGATTACAAAAGATTGATACTCAAGACAATTATCTTAAAAGCTTATTATCTCCGTATTTCTCTAAAATATAATGATGTATATGGTTGGTCTTGATGATAAATGCCATAATAAAGGTTTTCCATCTGCCTTTTATGTTCTAGTTTTTTTGTCATATCTTCCGCGTTTTGACGGATCATTTGTTTCATTTCTACTCAAAACTGATCTAATGTGATATAACCATTAGCCAATAATTCCTCTTTGGTGGTATTTTCTGTGATGTTCATTGGATTGAAATAATGGGAATAAAAGATTATTTCACTAGAAATATAGCTATTATTATTACTATTGCAAGAGAAAATTAGTCCCATTTAATTTGCAAAATCTAGAGAAAAGAGTATACTTGAGTAGAATTTTAGCTTTATAAAAACAAAAAAATGGAAGAAAAAGAAGTGTGAGATGGTATTATAGATGAAGGAATAAATGTTAAATGTATAATAGCAATTATTCTAATGATTATCTGAATTATTATTTGTTTGCTTTCACCATTACAAGAACAAAAATTAATCTGATTCTTTAATCTTATCTCTATATTTTTCTGATTTTTCTTATTTTGACTATGATTTATATTCTATTGTATCCATCCACCTAAATATCTGAAAAGCAAATTTGGAAGATTCTTAGCTGCATTACCTTTTATCATTGTCGCTATTTTAGTACTTTCTTGATTTATTGCCCATTTAATTTGAGAATAATTATTTATATTCTGTCAAAAGCCCAATCAAAATTTGCAAAATCTAGAGAAAAGAGTATACTTAACTGATTTTATCTTGATAAAACAAAAAAATGGAAGAAAAAGAAGTGCAAAACGAAATAGTAATCCCTAAAAACAAGGCAAATTTTTTACTTATCATAAGTGCTATTTGATTTATTTATATTATTATAGATATAGTTTCGTATTATTTAGGGAGTAGATTGCAATTACCAATAATATTTTTGTTTTTAGAGTTATCTACACCATTGTTTTTAGTAATTTGGTTTTTTATAAATTTATTCAAAAAAAATACAAAAATAAATACGTTCTTTCAAAGACATAAAATTGTTTGTATTTTAATTATAATTTCTTTAGTTTGTTGAGCTTTCATTAGTCTTTTCTATATGTTTCTTCTTTTAGTAGCCATGTTCTATCCTGCGTTTACTTAAATGATAAATATGATAATTATCATCCTGATTATTACTAAATTCAGCCTTTTATCTCTCTTTTTTTAAAACACGATGTCAAATACACCTGAAAACACACAAAACTATGCACTCGATCGCTTCTTTGACGAAACGACAATGTCACTTCATCTGAAGGAAGATCGTCCAATCCTCAGGAAAAAATGATTCCCTGGAAACTGGCAGGCAGTGCTGGATGAAACAGTAATTATGAGCGAACAACTCAAAGAACTTATCGATCAAATCTTCACCGAAGCGACCAACCAAAGAGGGAATTTTCTCGAAATCGACAGACAGCTTTCTAAAGTTCTTCAGCTCTGACCATACAGAATTGTGGTAGTTTATCCGCCTCTATCTGATGGGCTGGAATTAACTGCGGTGAGACCAGTGAAGAAGACGACAATTGAAGATTATAATCTCAATGAAGAAACATTTGACCTGCTGAGAAATAGAGCGAAGGGAATCTTGGTATCTGGGGCTCCAGGAAGCGGAAAATCGACTTTCGTTCAAGCACTTGTGGAGGTGTATCATGCTGATCATCATATTATCAAAACTATCGAATCGCCTCGTGATCTGATGGTGGATGATGATGTGGTGCAGTATAGTTTTACTCACGGGACACACGATGAAGTCCGCGATATTCTGTTGCTTTCTCGTCCTGATTACACGATTTATGATGAAGTGAGGAATAAACCTGACTTTGAGCTTTTTAAAGATCTGAGGCTGACGGGAATTGGAATGCTGGGCGTAATCCATGCAACCAAACCGATCGATAGCATTCAGCGTTTTATCTGATCTATTGAAATGGGTATCATTCCGCAGGTTCTGGACACGGTTATTTTTATCGACAAGGGAAAGATTGAGGAGATTCTGGAGCTGGAACTGACGGCGAAAGTGCCTGATGGGATGATGAGTGAGGAGCTTTCTCGTCCCGTGATCAAGGTGAGTTCTTTCCTGAGCAAAAAACAGCTTTATGAAATCTATACTTTCGGTGAACAAGTGGTGGTGATGCCAATTCCTGAGGGAGGTATGGCTGGGACAGCTGGCAGTGCTGGCAAGCCTGGAATTCACACATACGCAAAAGAATGAATAGAAAAAAAACTCTGATCAATACTCAATTCTCAGTTCTTCGTGAAAATGAAAGGCTCAGGAATCGAGCTTTATGTCCCTGAATTCGTGAAATGAAAGATTATCTGAAAGTGAGGAAGTGCAATTATCGAGCTAGAAAAGACGATTTGAGTTTGAATTACGGTTAAAACTTTCGATGAGTTGCCTGTGGCTGACGTGAAGACGAGCATTTCAGGCGGTCAGAAGGGTGGACTTTTTATTGCTTTCCCTGATGGATGGGAAGATAGAAGTGTTTCGCTCTTGATCGGAGATGAAGTAAAGAAGTTCACGACTGATAGAAATGGGCTTGTGATTCTCAATGATAGGAATGAGGTAAGGCTGGTGGAAAGGAGAGGTTTTGTGGTAGTAGATGAATGGTAAAAGGAAGTTGTTTTAATTTTTAATAAAAACGAAGAAATGCCAGAAAATCAATCTACAGGTAACATATTGGATCTTTTGAAACATGTATGGAATGCTATGAGAGGGAAGTTTGGGAAAAGATTGAGTAGAGGGGAATTTATACTTTCTTGTTTATTATTAGCAGTAATAGGGCTAATACTTTCTAAATTACGATTTTTATCATGAATAGGATCTACTTTCTTTATGCAAACTTTTTGAGAAGTGCGGTCTCCTTTTCGGATACCAGTATGAATTTTTGTAATTATTCTTGCTATAAGAAGATTACATGATTTATGAATGCCATGGATATGGATACTTTCTCCAATTGCCCCATTACTATTACTTCCTTTTGTTTCGATAAACAATACTCCTGCGAGCCTACTGGTATTTGTGTTTTTGTTATATTTTCTAATCCTAGGTTCATTTAGAATCTGAGTTGCAACAGGGGTTATTATTTGTTGCTGTAAAAAATGAGATATATGAGATAATAAATATGGTATCGATACTTTAATAGTACAAAAAGAATTTAAAGGATCAACATATATGATATTAGCTGGGATTTTGTTAATATTTGCAATTCTCTTGCAATTTGATTTTTTTTGATTATACTAAGATTACTTGACAGTAGCTCTCTTGAAAAAGAGGTAGGCGTAATCCCTTATCCGCAAGGATTGAAGGGGTTTTTTAATCTTCAATTCCGCCTAATCTTAACGTGGATATATCAGTTCCAATCTAGCATTGCACCAGTTCAGACAGCAAATTTATCAGTGCATTTTGAATTATAATTTTTCGGGGACTAATTTTCAAGCAAAATGCACCACAGAGGCAAACTCAGTAGATAAGAACTAGATTTCTCAATTTTGATACTTTTTAAACAAGTTTTCAGCACTTTCATAACCTAGAATTTTTCTAGGTTTTTGA
>BNUE01000006.1 GCA_025997135.1 candidate division SR1 bacterium
GTCGAAATAACTCAGCTTCCATCTAGATTATCTATCCATGTCGCTCCTGACTCTACATACGTTTCTCAAAGTAGCAAATTCACTACTGAGTCGCCTGACAAGGTCACCACTGGGGTCTCGCTGTCTGATTGATCGCTAGCATTTTCAAAACAGCGGACAGGCTGAGCATAGGCACGAGCAGTGACATTATTAGATGATATACTGTAAGAGAATAAGAATAGACCATATGTAGAAGCACCAGCTGGAGTAGATGATGAGTAATATCCAGCGACTCATTGATCTGCAATATTAGCATTACCATTAAAACCACGTCTTCCTGCTAAAGGCAATAAGAAAGTATTATCAAATAGATATTGACCTGTGGATAAGGCTGGCATTCCAGAGCCAGTATTGGATAGGGTGCCATTCACACTACCAGAATTGATGTCATATCGAGTAGTTATTAGATCTCACCATTCATATCAACTTGGGACATGAAAACCATCTGGACAAGGTCACTGTCTATCATTCTGGGTTCCACTCCAGTTTGTCGGAGTGTCGCTCTGTCATCATCGGAGATTTGCATTTGGTATAGTAGACCGATTTGGTCCAGACAACACATAATAACCACTATAATAAGGATTGGATGGTCCAAAGCTACTCGCATCAGGTTTCGTAGTACCTGATAAAAAGTTGTTTCAAGTATTTGGGAATGGGAAGTTATTTCATCGCTGAAAATAGGCTCCATAACTGTCTATTCCTGTTCCTGCTGTAGTCGCTCAGACATTACAGCTAGCGATGCTGTAGTCTCATATTGTGATAAGCTGAGTTTCACAACTTGCTGGAGGTAATCAGAAAACCTGTGCAAGAGTAATTCAAGTATTTCACAAAGCATCTTGATGTTCAAAAGTAAAGAATCCGTTTTGTGTAAATAAATAAGTCTCTACTCCATTATTATTAGTGATCAATGTTTCTTCATTACATCAGGTAAGGACGGCTTGTATATGTTGATTTGAGTCTCAGGTAGTGGAATATTCGACATCACACTCTGGTCAGTCTTTATCTATATTAGTGATTGTAATGGTAAAAGATCATGTATTACCTACAATATCTTCCATTATTATTTCTTGAACTATATTACCAGTGTATACACCTAAGAAATGAGTATCATCAAAAGGAACCCAACCATCTGGAGTTGTGATAGGCTCAGTAGTAATAAGCATAACTATTACATTTTTATTTGTCGGTTCTTCCATTGTGTAGGTGATTTGAGCAATTGCCGGAGGAACTTTGTCTATATTATCTATTGTAATTGTAGCTATATGCTCATTTCATGTTGAGTCAGTCAAATATCATGTATCTGTAACATTGTCTGTATAAAGTTTTGTCCAAGTATTAGAATCTTGCTGATCTCGTCAACTGACATTCGTCATTTCTTGTGAAGTTTCTATGGTAACAAGGACATCTCCGCTCGTAGGTGTGCTAGGATTGAGAGTCAGATTTATTTCTGCTTGTTTATAAATCCAATCGATTAAAATGCTCGTAGATGCGACATTGCCTGATAAATCTTCGAATTCTACAATCTCTGATGCGTTGTTAGTATAAATTTTAGAAAAAAGCTGATCATTTATTTGCGTTCGTCATGTTATTGATTGCACTGGTTTATTGGTCATAAGGACTGCTTCGACGCTTCAGGTTGTCGGATTCTGAGGGAGATAAGTCACAGAAATAGCACTAGGTAATATTGGCTCATCATTTCATCCAGTAGTGTCGTTTCAGGTAAAAGGAATAATCCAGTCTATAAATATTCAAGTTGAACCTGTTTGTCAGACATAATCCTCAAAATCCAATATTTCTACTCAAGATGTGTTTGAATTATAGAGTTTTAGTCGTAAAGTAGAAACAATATTTTCTCGCCCAGTAAGTGTTTTAATTGGTTTGGAAAGAAGGACGCTAACAGCAACATCACCTGTAGTTGGAATCTGTGGTGTATATTTAACCGATAACGCCGTAGGTGGCAACACATCATAATTTGTGATGGAATCTATATCAAACACAATATGTCAAGATTTTATTGACAAAGTATCTTTGATGTCAATTGATTCACCATAAGTATTTGCATAATATCTTTTGTAATAGAGAGTGCCTGTTCCATATCGTCAAGGTGTAAGAACATATCCAGGCTCATTTAATGTAAGATATACTATAACCATATTATCTGATACATCAAAATTAAGAGAGCCTGTCATATCACACCATAATTGTCATCCATCTGTCAGTATTCGCTTCTGAGATAGAGCTTCTCTACCATATTTTCAGTCTAATGTATTAGATGCACATCATCGTTTATTGGGAGTTGCATTTAATGTTAGTCATGTTTTGATGTCTTGTAGGCTCCAACCAGATAAAATTTGATTATAGTTAAAAGTAGATAAAGCTGTATTAGTCAACATATTGGTTATGTTTGTCACGTTGGTAATATTTCGGTTCCCTAATGGCTGATTGAAATTTGTCGCTCCATTAAACATATAACTCATATTCGTCACATTTCCTACATTCCAGCTACTAATGTCCTGATTGAAGTTTGTCGCTCCATTAAACATATAACTCATATTCGTCACATTACTTGTATTCCAGCCACTGAAATTACCTGCCAAATTTGTAGCATTTGTGAACATATAACTCATATCTGTCACATTCGTGAGATTTGGTAGGTCTTCAGCTAATACTTTGAGGTTTGTCGCTCCATAAAACGCATAATTCATCCCTGACCATGTTATACTTCATCGCTGATCTATACTCTGTATTTTACTGCAGTTTGTGGTATTATTATTACAATAAAATCTAGGAAACTGTCAACTTATCCTTATCTGATAATCTCAACTTGTAGAATATCTATGCGTAACATTAGCCGTCTGACCTACATTTTGCGAGTTATCTCACCGATCTACTACGTAATTATATGGGGTTCAAGTTGTGAGAATCGCGAAGTCCCTATCTGTAGCTGTTGCTGAATTTGGGATTCTCACTGTCATCTTGAATGGAACTGCACATGTTCACCAAAATGGTAATTGAGCAAATGTTAATGCTGAGCCTGCATCAAAATTACTTGGTTTACTGGTTATATTTGTGATACACCAATTACTTAAATCCTGTGAAAATACTGTTGCATTCTGAAACATTGATGTCATCGCAGTAACGCTACTTACATTCCACGTATTTAATGGTTGGTTGAAACTATTTGCTCCATAAAACATATAATTCATATTATTTACTTTACTTACATTCCAGCTATTCAACGGCTGATTAAAGCCTACTGCATTCTGAAACATATATGATACATTCGTACTATTATATCCAAAATTCCATCAATTAAGATTTGAACCGAGATTTGTCGTACCTGCAAACATATAACTAAAATCTGAGACATTCGCTAAATTCCAGCCTGTAATCGCCTGATTATAGCCACTCACCCCATTAAACATATAGCTCATATTATTTATACCTGCCGTATTCCAACTATTCAATGATTGATTGAAATTCTGAGCATTCTGAAACATATTAGTCAGATTAGCTGCACTCGCTGAAAACTTCCAACCTGTGAAATCCGCATATAAGCCATTTGATCCTACAAACATATTACTCAGATTAGCTGAATTCGCTGTAAACGTCCAATTGCTAAGATCTGCTGTATTATTATTCGTATTCTGGAACATATATGTTAGATTTACACTAGCTTTAGGGAAAGTCCAGCCACTTAAATTTGCTCAGAAATTTATTGTATTTGAAAACATATAATTTGCCGTTGTCAAATTTCTTAAATCCCAACTACTTAAATCTTGGTCATAGCCACTCACTCACTGAAACATATAGCTCATATTCGTTACTCCACTTGTGATCCACGTATCTAAAGACTGATTGAAGTTGGTCGCTCAATTAAACATGTATGTCATATTTGTCACTTTCGATGTGTCCCAACCACTGAAATTTCCTGTTAAATTAGTAGCTCAGTCAAACATATAACTAGCATCTGAAACATTATTCAGATTTGGTGTATCTGTGGCTAAGATTGATAAATTTGTAGCTCATCTAAATGCAGAATTCATATTTGACCAAGATATATCTCACCACTGATCTATACTCTGCAATTTTTGACATATTGTATTATTATTGCAGTAAAATCTAGGAAACTGACCTCATATCCTGACTGTATAAGTACCCGCTGTAGCATAAGTATGGCTCAGTGACGCACCTGTCTGAGCAAGTTGCTCTATCCCATCTCACCAATCTATGGTATAATTATATCCATTTCCATTACCTAAAATGGTCAAAGATAATGATCATGATGGGATCTGCCAAGTCGTGGTAAATGGACGAGAACAAGTTCACCATAGAGGCAGATGTGTATCTGATAATGGTGAATTATACCTAAAAGATGCTGGAATAGAAGTAATATTGGATACACACCAATTACTTATGTCTTGATCAAAAGATAAGGCATTCTCAAACATATGATCCATATTAGTTACACTTCCAACATTCCATGTGCTAAGGTCTTGATCGAAAATTCTGGCATCATAAAACATATAACTCATATTAGTTACATTACTTACATTTCGAGTATTTAATGGTTGATTAAAATAAAGTGAGCTGAAAAAGAGATAGCTCATATTGGTTACAGTAGATGTATTCCAACCGCTGAAGTTTCCTGTCAAATTTGTCGTATTATAAAACATATAACTCATATTGGTTACTCATGATAGATTGGGTGTATCTGTGGCTAATATTTGGAGATTTACTGCATTATAAAATGCTCTATACATTGTATTCCACTGCACTGATCACCATTGATCGACACTTAATAGCAGTGATGAGATTGTTATTCAATCAAATAAATAAATTGATGGGAATTGTCATAAAATTTTAACCTGATAAATACCTCCAGTCGCATATATATGTGTAGGATCTTCATCAGTCCTAGACTCTGTAATACCATCTCATCGATCAATATCATAAGAGAATGTTCATCATCCGTTCGTCAGAATAGTCAAGGAATAACTATCATTAGGAATATTCCATGTAGTGATAAAGGCTTCATCTCGCATATCCTCCATCAGACCAAACACATTTACAAACATTTCACCTGTTCATCCCTCATTATCTATAAACTCTACTATCTCATCTTGTACATCTTGTGTATAAGTTTTTTGCCAATCTTCAGATCTAGCAATACCCCAGATAGGCAAAGCTCATTCTCGGTCTCCTGTGGCATATCGTCCAGTAGAAATAACTGTTCAGAGCTTATTTAATTGTAAAGAAACTATTACTGAAGTGTCTCAGGATATTATCGCAGGAACTGTAATATTTCAAGTAATTGATAAGTCTGAATCTATATCTATCCAGTCAACGACTGCTGTCAAACCACTAAAATTACCTGCTAGATCCTGATATTCAAAAGTAAACTCTCAATTACCTGTAAAGATATACCAGTCATCACCGTTATTGTTTGTCACTAAAATATCTTCATCACAGTTTAAAACTGCTTCTACTGGATCGGTAGTTTCGCCAGTGGTGGAATAGGAAATATAGCAATCTGGTCGCATGGTGTCTATTCGAGTAATTGGATCACTCAAACAAAGTCTAGTATTCTCAGCTAAATCTGAAATTGTGATTGAGCATGTATCACCGCTGTTTGTGATTGTACAAGTCCCACCTCCTGTTCATATTCAGCTTTCTGCGTCTGTTGAGTTTGATAGAGTTGCAATAACTGATCAGCTCGTCCATGTGCCAGCTGATGGTGTATATGTTCGAGTTCAGCAGACTGGTGGGGTGGAGTCAATTGTCACACTATAATTTGTGCCATCACTGGTGTTGCCCGCGTTGTCTTTCACTTTTATGATTCCACTAGTACTATCTGTAAAAGTTTTAATGCTTCCCGTCTGCCAAGTTGACCCATTATCAAAACTATAACTAGCAATTCATCAAGTATCATTAGAGGTTATAGTAATAGTTATATTCCCAGTACTAAACTGAGCTGGTGAATATGAAATGATAGGTGTAGTAGGTGCTAAGGTATCCAGAAGTATGGTATCATAATATGATGCAGATTCAGATCAGTTCATATCTCTAAACTTAACATAAACAGTTTTCAATTCATCATCTCCAGTCAAAGTCCGATTATAAGTTGCGATATATGGATTGCTTAAATTATATACATCTACCCAATTATTACATGTTGAACTATTTGATACACACATTTCATTTACTCAGAAAGTATTGATATTGTCCCCTACAACATTAAAATTCAGTGTAACATTTGTAGATTGAGTGCCTGCAGATCAGTTATTAATAGACATAGTCATATTAAAGACTGGTGGTGTCTGAGTTATATTCTTGAAACATCTGACAGAAGATCATCCAGCTGGTGCATAAATATTTGTTGGATTTGTAGTGCTAGTATTGATAAATAAAAAATATGCATCATCGTTTGATGGACTAGACGACCAATAATTTCACTGTGGATTTGTATATACGCTGGAATCAAGAAGACGTTCTAATGCTTTAGGTAAGAGTAAAGCATCTGACAAAGCAGTAGAATCTCCATTAGTCCATAAATCTAAATCAATTCCTTTATTGAATAACCGATGCCATTCAGCGGCAGATGGCACGTGATAACCAGCAGCACACGGTCACTGACGATCAATGAAAGATCCACTAGCAATAAAATTGATTTTATCTCAACTTCCTCCCCAAAGGTTATGGTTATTGGAAGAGTCCCAAAAATAACCTGCATTTATCCATGTCCCACTAGAATAAGTAGAAGGTCAAAAGGCTGAAGCATTCACCTGAGAGGTACTGATAGGACTAACTGTGCCACCTGATGTCGCACTTGGAAAGGGAAAATTATTTCCCCGCTGAAAAATTGATCCGTATGAAGAATAACCCGTTCCTGCTGTAGTCGCTCAGACATTACATGAGGCTATTTTAAAAGTTCAAATGGTAATATCTGTCGTTTCACAAGCTGCTGCCTGAGTCTGCACAATTTCTCATATCAAATCTGATAAGTCTATATCTGAGTTATCGTCTGAATTTTCTGTATTATCTTCTCAAATTTCGTCTAAATTTTCTCAATTATCATCTAAAGTTTCATCTGAATTATCATCGGCATTTTCTCAATTATTTGATAAATCTCACTGTTCACCTTCTAAATCTCAAGATCCTTTAAAATCTCAGTCAGACCCTTGACTTTGATCATCTAGATCATCTGAAGACTCATCTGTAAGGTTATTTGATATGTCTTCGACTGGTATATCAACAACCTCTGAAACAATTTCGATAGGAGTGGTTTCAACTCAGACTTCTGTCTCTCAGTAAAAAACTTTTTCTACCGTTGATGGTGATAGAAAAATCTGACTTAGCGTAGTCAAAACAGCTAAAATAGCTAAAATTACTAGAGTCTTTTTCATAACTTATGAAATTGATATAAAATAAACGACTATAAATTATATCTATAAAAATATATTACACAAAAATATACAAAAAAAATGGCTTATCTAAGCCACTTCTGTTGGACAAACACAAAAAATTAAATAAAACCTATTTACATTTTGAGCATTATTGCTCTATTATAACTATCAACCTTAAAATAAGCTTAAATATTGTTTCAAACCCGCAGTACTGCGGGATAGATTGCAGATCAAGCCCGCAATGACTATCTCTATATTATTTTGTCTGTAAATAAGATGCCGTCCATGTGGTCGATCTCGTGCTGAATGATGACCGCATTTCGTCAGCGAATAATTTTTGTGATTTGTCTGCCATCTGGCGTGAAATATTTGAGTTTGATCCACTGAGACCTCTGAACATCACCGAATTGGTCTGGTAAGGAAAGGCATCATTCTTCATTCGTCTGACAGGCAGGCGATTTTTCTAGGATTTCTGGGTTTACCATCACGAAATCGCCGATAAAGTCTCTCTCCGTGATGACTTTTCAGGTTTTTTTATCTTTTTTCTTTTTGATGTCTTTTCGGACTGTGATGGCAGCTATACGGAGATGCTCTCAGATTTGGACTGCTGATAAGCCTAATCACTCCTTTTCATACATCAATGCCAAAAGTAAATCTGCTAAATCTAACAAATCGTCATCAAATTTTTTGACTGGGCTGGACTTTTTCCTCAGGAGAGGGTTGTCTGAACCGACAAGAATGGGGTGAAATAAGGTCAAATTGTTCATATTTTTAGTATGATTATTTTCTCTTGAAATTCAATAGGAATTTTTTATTCTTTAACTTGTATTTTTGTTCAATCGCCAATTTGAAGTGGTCAAACGGTGAATCTTCAATCTCGTGGAGGGATGGTAGAGCGGTTGAATGCAACAGTCTTGAAAACTGTCGACCATGTATGTGGTCCGTGGGTTCGAATCCCACTCCCTCCGCCATTTATTTATTTATACTTGCATGACTAGACGTAAACAAGTTAGTAAATGGAAAATCACTGGAATCACCTTGGGTATGTTGGTATTTGTCCTTCTGATTACCAATGCAGATAAGCTCAATGTTTCCTCAGGGATGGACTATGTAAATCCCACATTTATCTGAGAAGGATGACCTGAAGCAATCATTAAAGTTGATGAAGTTGCTACAACTATCGAAGAGACTGAAGATTGAGCCATACTGTGGCATATCGTTCAGCCAGGTGAAAACCTAGAATCTATAGCTACTGAATTTGGGATTTCTGTGTCAAATCTCAAAAAGATTAACAAGATATCATGAGTAAGTGCTGGAGATAGAATTCTCGTTACTAGCGAAGAAGACGGAATTATTTATACGCTCAAAGATGCTCAAAATGTGAAAGTTTTTGCAAATAAGTATGGTCTGAACTTGGAAGATTTGATGACTCTAAATTATATTTTGGATGATTCTGAGATTCTCCAGGCGGGACAAGAGATATTTATCAATATTTCGACAGAAACTGCTAATAATATACCATGATTTATAGACAAGGCACAGCCAAATCTAAATCCTCAACCTGTGAAACCTAAAGTCGTGAACAAACCAACTACTACGACTACGAAACCTAGCACTACAACTACTACCAAGCCAAGTACTACAAATACTACGACTACAAATACTTCAACAACTGAGACTGTAACCAATGTTGCCTCATCTACTCTATCAAAATGGACATATACTAAAAATATTACTAACTGATTTGCTCGCTGATACTGTACATGGTATGTAGCTACTCAGATGCCGTCTCTATTTCCATACACTTCAGATACTACTCAGAGTAGATCATTTGGAGGAAATGCTAATCAGCGATATGCAAACGCACAGAAAGCTGGTATCTCAGTCTGATCTTCTCCAAAAGCAGGTTCAATTATAGTTTACCAGCAGCTCAGAAGCTCTGCATGACATGTAGGTATTGTACGTTCTGTTAATCGAGATGCTGGAACTATGGTAGTGGAAGATATGAATTATGATGGAAAATTTGTAGTGACCAAGAGAACTGAGAATATAAATAGAAGTTGAGTTGTCGGATATATTTATGGATAGTATACACTTTACAAACTAAAAAGCTAAATTATAGAAGTCCCTAGTGAAAGCTACTAAGGGGCTTTTTTAATCGTTTTTTGATTATTAGAAAATGACTAATTTTCTCTTGCTTTTGAGGGTTATTTGATTATTTTTAGGTGAAATAGTTTGCGGATCAGGCTCGCAATGACAAATGGCAAATCTGCAATGATAAAATAAAGTGAATTGATTTTATTTAAAATGATTTTATTCAATGGATATTATAAAAAGTGCAGGTGGCATCATCTATTATATCGATACTGAGTGAAAGATAAAATTTCTCCTGATCAAACGTCAGGCTCTCAGCTGAAAAGTCGAGCGAGTAGCTCCAAAAGGCAAAATACAGCCTGGAGAAGATGAGAAAACAGCAGCAATTAGAGAAATAGGAGAAGAAATCTGAATAAGAAAAGATCAATTGATACGGAAATCGCTGTTAGGGACTACTTCTCTCAGGAGTTGAGGAAAGGAAAGAGGGCATTTGGATAAGGATGTTACGTACTTTCTATTTAAATATACCTGAGACCCTACGGCACTACGTTTGATTCAGTGAGAATGATATATCTGAGTGTATAAATGGATGGGTATTGCTCAGATTTTGAACCTGATATATTATGAAGATCTCAGAGAGATAATTCGCAAAGGCTATTTTCAGATACAATGACAACAGGCTAATCAATCAGTAAAACAGCAATTTATAGATTCACTGCTGTAAACATCCTTTAATTTAAGATGAAAATCATAATGAAAAACTTTATAAAAAAGCTGATCGCATACGATAAAACTTATAATTTTATCAAGGAATCTTTTGTTTATCAGTTATATAAAAAATACAGAGCGAAACTGGCTAATTCTCTATATAACAATCCTTCTGCTGATTTTTTTATAATCTGAATTACTGGGACAAATGGTAAAACCACGACCGTAAACATTCTACACAAAATACTAAATGATAATATTGCACCTACTCTGGCTATCAGCACAGCTCTGATTAAAATATGAGGTGAAACCTTGGAAAATAATAAGAAAATGACATCTCTAGATAATTTTGACCTACAGCAATTACTATCTACCTGAAGGGTGAATAACTGTAAACTTGCCGTTTTGGAAGCCAGCTCTCAATGATTAGATCAGGCTAGATTTGAGTGAATTAAATTCGATTTTGCTGTACTGACAAATATTACTATGGATCATCTGGACTATCATGGAGATATGGAACACTATGCAGAAGCCAAAAAAAAGCTATTTACATACGTGATGAAAAATGGTAAAGACATAAAATATGCATCTATGAATATCGATGATAAATACTGATTTAAATGGTTTCAAGAGATGGCATTCGACCACAAGGCATCATTCAGCCTTATAAACTCTTCTATCATCAAGGCTACAAAAATCGAAGAATCACTGGAAGGAACCTATTTCGAACTGTCATATCTTGGACAAAAATACTCTGGTGTTACTCAGTTGATTGGCTCTTATAATGTGCTAAATATCCTAGCTGCAATCTCGGTCTGTGCAGAAATTTGACTAGACCTGAATGTCGCTCTGAAATCGATTGAGGGCTTTGAATGAGTTCCTGGCAGGATGGAGTGAATTTATACTGCTGATCAGATAAAATACTTTGTAGATTTCGCACATACACCTGATGGACTGGAGAAAACTCTTTCTTTCGCTGCGGGACACAAAAAAGAATGAAGGCTGATCACTGTCTGCGGTGCTCCTGGAAATAGAGACAAAGAAAAAAGACCTTTGATGGGAGATATTGCCCTCAAATACAGTGATTTCGTGATATTTACTGATGATGATCCTGATACAGAAAATCGCCTCAAAATCCTAAATGATATGACTGCTAATCTAAAGACATCATGAATACCTGCGGATAAAGAAGTATTTATTATTCCAGAGAGAAACTACGCTCTCCAGCTAGCTATTGAGATTGCTAAACCCTGAGATATTGTAATATTGGCTGGGAAATGACATGAAAATATACAAATTACAAATTTCTGAAAGAGACCACGAAACGATAAAAAAAATCTGACAGAACTACTCATTTTGTCTGGCAAACAGCTACTGAATACGCCTGCTGTGAAGTTGCATTACTTGTCAGAACTAAAATCTCAATATTCATCCCAACATCTTAATTCTGCTACTTTTCTATCTCAATGACAGAATTAATAAATACCATATTGCAAGTTCCTATCTCAATTATTCAACCAGTCTGATATATTTTACTTTTCATCTTTGAGATTTGTGAAGGGATTCCCCTGCTGGGGTTTTTGATACCATGACAGAATGCTGTATTGATAGCTGGTTTTTTCGCTCAAATGAAGATTTTTAGCTTGCCAATTATTATAATCTTGATAGGTATCGGAGGACGAATTGGGGATATTATCGCATATTATATGTGAGAACATTATGGTTTATCTTTACTGAGAAAATATGAGAAATATATCAAAATTTCAGATACTATCCTAGGAAAAATCCAAAATATCTTAACAAATAATTTAATGATAGGGACATTCTTGTCAAAATTTTATTGACGAACTAGATGACTACTGCCATTTGTGGCTGGCTCATTAAAAATTTCTAGGAGAAAATTACTAATATTCTCAGCCTTAAGTAATATATTTCGGAGCATTACGCGGGTTTTAGTATGATATTTCTTGGGTGAGAGCTATGATCTAATTGCTGCAAAACTGTGAAAATTTCTGACACTGTGAGTGCTGATAATAATCTGAATTATATTTCTCATCTGGTATTTTAGAAATGAAAAAATATTTATCAAAAAGAGCTTCTCAGTCGCTGTTATCTTAAATATTTATGGTATAATAAATTTTTGTGTGTTGGCACAGAGAATTCATACGAATAAGGTTTCTTTTGTAAATTTCGATAATCATATTCAATCATTGTTCACTACCTCACCTATTATCGAAACTATCGGTTTACAAATTGATAAATTCTTCAATTTCTGATCAATATGACTGATGGGGCTAATCGTCATAGTATATCTATATCGCAAAAAGCTAATGCAAAAGCTCACTATCTTCGTATCGACTATGATTTCTGGACTTTTTCTGTTTCCTATCATAAAGACGATTATACAGCGTCCTCGTCCATTACAGTGATTAGTGCAGCTCCATGATTACTCTTTCCCCAGTGGTCATGCTACGATGGGAATAGTGTGTTCTCTAATTATTTGGTATGTATTCAAGGATTCTATCAAAAAAATGAGTTTAAAAGTCTGATTTTTTTTACTGATGTTGATACTCGCACTAATGATAGGTTTTAGCAGAGTTATGATACATGTACACTGGGGGACTGATGTGATAGGTGGGTTCTTACTTGGCTTTTCTATAGTGATGACTAATATTTTGCTCTGGAAATATTTTTTCAATCAGCATCTGGAGCATCAGAGGGTGATAAAAAGGCGTATCTCTAGGCAATTGATCGATGTTTTGACTGATAAAAAAACAGTATAAATTACCTAAAATCTCGTAAAATATCTTTTTCTGGAAATCAGGAGCGGAAAATGAATTCCATCTCATCATAAAATGAAGGAGGCATTTTCATCAAATTGTCCGAAGTTTTGTGAAGCGAGGTATAAAGTGGAGAATTTGGATATTTCTGGAGAATTTTGGCATAATCTGAGTGATTATAAATCAATGGAGCGATGAAAATCGAGGAAATACACTGGATATCGATAGACTCACGGACAGTTTGGATCAGATTTTTATATTCTGATGGGCAATTCGGAACTGGTAAAAGGGGCAGAAATCTGAGTCATACACGAGCCCCAGCTGAAAGTAAAGTTTGGATCGCTTGAAGTTTATTTGGCAAGCTGGCAGTTCCATGCTCATATTTCTGAGCAATTGAAATTGGAGAGAGGGAAAAGGCGAATTCAGTATTATTCACTCATTTTGTAAGGTGGGGAAGTAAGCTATTTATGTTTCCGCTTTTGGTTCTCGTCTCCATCAGGACACTGTCAAATTGCTCGAAAAAAGGGATAAAATGCTGATGAAAATTGGTGAGATGCTCTGTAGCCAGGAGATCAGCATAATTGCTGGCATAAAACGTAATTTGTCAGTCATAACCGCTAGTTCTGAGGAGATTGATCTTGTCTGAGATGGCGAGTTGCATTTCATCATAATTCACGAAAAAAACAGGAAAACGGTTTCTGAAAGTCCCCTGAAGATAGCAGTATTCACAGTGGGAAATACAGTTTATGGCTGGTTTGAAAAAAAATGATTTACCTGGAAAGCCGTAATTGGGAGGTGTATCTAGAATCGAAATGTTATCTTGCTTGGCTAAAATAATGCAGTCTAAAAGAGGATAATCTCACATATTCTGATCAAAGAGATTTTTATAATGCTGAATTTCTATCACGTTTTGACTGGAAAATTTAGCAAGAATTTGCTGAGTGATAGGATAGGTGAGAGCCTTTTTTTCGACATAAATAAGCATTGAAGTTCGTCTTTGTTATGCTTTAAAAGCACCCTCGGTAAGCTTCCCGCACTGTTGCTAGACGAGGTGAGAGCAAGATGTTAGTCTTTATTATGCCTGATAAAGATAGGAAAATGAACAGAAAAAAGTATTGCAAAAATCAAAAACCGAGAAATTGCAACTGTTAGAGTCTCTTTATACTGAAAATATCTAGATTCTGCAAGTTTTAGCAGAGATTGTTGTTGGCAGGACGTGATCTCGTCATCAGTTTTTTCTACTCTTTCGTCTGTATAAGTGCCATCTGGAAGTGCTTTTGGTGAGTAATTTGCTTCAGAACAATTTTTGTATTCTCGTTGATTGACTGAATATTCCCTATCTGTGATAAGTATTTTCTGGATTGTCGGATAAATGATAAATCACAAGCTAATAGTTGCTCAACAAATTGCGATGATGGAGATGAGTAAGAAATATAGTCTCAAAAATGGGTTTTTACCTGCTATCTGAGCTTTTTTTGTTTCCATCACTATAAAAAAAATGATAAAAAAAACGATTATTGATCATAAAAGGCTGATTATTGGGAGAATGAAGGTCATATTGTGACAATGTGTAAAAACAAATGCCCCGACCCGGGATCGAACCGGGATTATAGTCTTCGCAGGACTATGTCCTATCCATTGAACGACCGGGACACATTTGCTCGTCCTTTTTTATAGAATCAGAGTGGAAAAGCAAGAGTTAATTATAATTTAAGCCACTGTCTCAATTTCCAATCAATATCCCCTGCTGAATAAACGACAATAACCGAGTTAGAATCAGCTTTTTCTATCTCTTTTTGGAGGTCTGAAAACTCTGGAAGATAGGTCGCATTACAATGCTCGGCAAAAGCCTCACCCAACTCTGCAACTGTTTGGAAATGTGGCAAACCCACTTTCGAGAACTCGTCAGAAAAGTCTTCTATATTCTCTCTGGCAGCATAAATATCATAAATAAAAATCTGATTATATTCCTTCATCGCCTCAGGAAACTCAGTCCATCCCTGAACAATCCTGTGCATCTGATGAGGCTGAAAAATACAAATCAATTTCTCCTCTGGAAATTTCTCTTTGAGGGCTTTGTAGCCAATTGCTAGACTAGAAGCCACATGTCAGTAGTCTGAAAAAAGTATATTACCATTTGAAAGAGTTGCAAGTTGTTCCATCCTCCTCCAGATGCCGTGAAAATTTTCAATTTTTGTTTTTATGGAGTTAGGATTATTATGATTTGTTAATTCATTCAACAAAGTAAAAACCAGACTGGCATTTTCCTGCTGATGATCGCCTCGAATGTATTTGAAATTGAAATGCTGAGGCTGAATAATGACCGTTTTTGGATGAGTCAGAATTTTTTGGCTGTTTAAATTTGGGAGAACATAAGCATTACCTTTGATTTTGGAGATAAGAGACAGAAAAGCTGACTCATAATCATCTCGATCCTGATAATAATCGGTATGCTCGAGTTCTAGGTTCGTAATTATCATATCGTCGATGTCAAGTGTGAGAAAGTGCCTCTGATATTCGCAGGCTTCGAGGAGGAAGTAGTATTTTTTGATCAGTGAGTAATCCAGCTGGCGACCAGTGAAGATGTAGGTGAAGATATTGCGAAGATCGGCTAATATCCCCATTTGAGGGGGGGGTAGCATGGGGTCGTTTGCCCCCCTTTGAAGGGGGGGTAGGGGGGGTTCGTTGATAGAAGAGATTATTTCACAAACTGCATCAAAATGATTATACACCTCTTCATTTGTAAACCTTATTACTTTAAATCAAACACTTTCCAAAATCTCAGTCCTTCTCTGATCATACTTTATCGCATCATCTGAGAAATGACTGTCTCAATCTACTTCAATAATTAATTTTAATTCATTACAAAAAAAACCCACGATATATCATTCTATAGGCTTTTGTCTCTGAAATTTGTAATGATATTTAGATAAAAAATCGTACCAAAGTTTTTTTTCTGCTCTAGTTTGGTTATTTCTAAGCTCTTTGGCTAAAGGTTTTAAATTGTGAATATAATTTATGTAATGTTTTGTTTGTGATAAACCCCCCGCCTCGTTTCACTCGGCTCCCCCCTTCATAAGGGGGGCTTGTGCTACAGCATTCATAAAGGGGGCTTGTGAACCACCGAGAACGTAACTCTTAGATCAAGAATATGAACCCCCCGCCTCGTTTCACTCGGCTCCCCCCTTCATAAGGGGGGCTTGTGCTACAGCATTCATAAAGGGGGCATCCCTGAAATCTGGCACCAAAGCACCGACAATTCCGAGTCAGAAATCTGGCAAAAGGTCTTTCGCTGCGAAAATTCACATTGCAGAAGAGCTAGATTTGCCATTTGTACCAGTGAAGGCGATAGTTTTGAAATATTTAGAAATCTCACCTAGAAATTGGAAATAATCTCGAATTAACATCAGATTTTTATTTTCTGTTTTGAGTTTTTGGGCTGATTGCACCTCTGGAGAAGATGAAGTAGCAGAGGAATAAATCACAATATCATCACTTTTCACTTGATATTTTCAGTGAGGAAAAATCTGTACTCCTCTGCTAGAAAGTTGCTCAGTAATCTGAGAGGTCTGAGAGTCGATTCAGATTAAGTTGTGAAAGCCTAAATCTCGTAAGATTCCGACCAAATTGGACAATCCCGCTCATCAGGCTCAGACGAAGACGATATTTCAGTTCATTTATTGAGGAAAACAATAAAAATCTAGCTTAAAATATATCAATTTTCAGCTACAATTCAACTCTTTCTGAAAAAAACATTGTTTTTGTCCTCCAATTCAATAAAATGAGACTAATCTTTTAACCAAAGAGTCAAATAATGGTTCTCAAACAGAGTTATTACAACCTCTATCAAACCCAGCTCCGAAGGGATATTCAGACTAAAGTGTATCACAAGGAATTTTTAACGATACATATTTTTGGCAAGGACTACTTTGGTATAATAAAAAGTAAAAAAATCTGACCTATCAGGATCGCACGATACCAAATTATGGGTGTACAGCTACCAGATGATGAGGAATTTGTGAAGTCTGAACTACAAAAATTGAATGAAACATACTGATCGCAGTGGGGAAATATTTCTTTTCAGTTTGGTTTTATCAATGAGATAATCAGCTTTGAGAACTGTTGAGTCAGAGAGTGAGAGTTTACTGAAAGTATCAAGCAAATGAGACTCAATCTGCGTGAAAAAATCGCTAAAAAATACTGATTAAAACTAGCTTTTCGTGAAAATATGCCTCAGTCAAATATTATCTATGACATCACAAAGACTGATGAACAACTCATAGAAGAGATGAATTCTGGAGCCAAAGAAAAGATAAAAAAAGGTATAAAAAAAGAAATAGCTTTCCGTATTGCTGAAGTCTCAGAATATGAAACATTTTATGAAAAACGGTCAAAAGTAGCTCACGGTAAGGGATTTAACCCTGTGAGCAAGAAGCAATTTTTCGATCTGATGTATTACCTTACTGAAACTGGCAAATGAAAAATCTTTATTACAGAATTGGATGGAGAGATTGTATCGGGTAATATCTGCCTTTTTGATGACTGACATCTAATATATCTATACGGTTTTGCACAAAGATGAAATAATAATACATGAGGACAGCAATATCTGAAATTTAAGATTTTTCAGCGAGCTAGAGAAAACGGCTATTTTTACCTGGATATGCTCTGATGAGCCCCAACAGGTTTTCCAGAGCATCCTCTCACCAGCGTCAGTCAGTTTAAAGAATCTCTTGGCTGATCCAAAATAGAGCTTTATGGTAATTTTGACCTAGTATTAAACAGTTTCTTGTATAAAATTTTCAAGAAGTATTACGAGATGAGACATAAGTAATGCGTGATAGATTGCGGATCAAGCCCGCAATAGCAAATAAAAAAAGAGAGTGTGGCAAGCACACAAGCCACACTCAGAGTATCTCTAGAGTCAGGCTTTAACTAAATAGCCCGATGGTCCCAAAGATATGTACGTCGTACGCCCCATTGGGTAGCAGGACGCAAAACAAATAAAGAGGAATACCTCTTTTGATTTAGCAACTTAGTATAAGGTTTATACTGTGTGGTAAGAACCTCGAATGTAAGCCACTATATCAACATAATTATAGCCTAATTTTTTCGTTTATCAAAAAAAGAGGTAATCTCTGGCAAACTACCTCTTGACTTTTGTGAAAAAATGAGTATAATAAAGATTTACTTCAATTCGTAAGAGACACTAACATTCACACTAATTTCATTTTGTCCAGCTTCTAGACTCGCTGATTCATCCATCGAAATCTCTGCATTATTCATCAGTTTTGCGTTTGCATACATAGGATAGTAGCCACCTGCGTTGATAGATTCAGAGATAGATAATACTTTGCCTACGTGGGAAGCCGTGCCTCCAGCCAATTGCTGGGCTTTTTTGTAAGCTGCATCTATCGCCAGTTGTCTAGCGTCATTTTCTCATTTTGCCTTGTCCGTGACGGTAAAATTTGAGCCATTTATCATAATGTTTCAGAATTCTGGAGCTAAATTCAGCACTTTTTCGCCAAGTCAGACGAAACCATCTCAATTTAGAGTAATAACAATCGTCTGAGAAGCATTGTATCACTTGAGAACATTCTCCTGAGTCTTGTCATCCCAGCGATATTCTGGATATACTGAGTAGTTTGAAGTCTGAATTTTTTTTCTGTCTATTCATAATTTTACCATTGCATCTACGAACTGTTTTGTCGAGTTATCCACTAGAGTTTGAGCATCTTTTGTAGTGTCTCATTTATCTTGAACGTAAAAGTTTAGTGTCAAAGTATCAGGTTGTACCTTCATAATCCCCTGTCCAGACACACTCACAGTCCTCAAGTTGCGAGTATGAGAATAAGTGCATGTCGCGAATATGATCGTTCAGCAAATTACAATAATTCAGGCAAGTTTAAGTAGTTTGTCAGACATTATGATAAAAAAAGAAATAAAAAGCTGGTTGTTGTTTTAGAGATATATAAGAGAAATGCAAATGTAATTTTTGGTGTAAACCTCAACTCTTTCATTCTCACTTGAAAAGCAAATCAAAAACAGTATATTCAAATCAGATTTCTATTAATTTTTAATCATTAATTTTTTGGTTGATGTGAAGACGACATAGTATAGCTGCGAAAAAAGCCAGTGGAGATGCTGCGAAATCTAGGATATATTCTATAATCGGCAAAAAAATCCAGATGGCTGCCAAAAACGGTGCAGATCCTAGGATGAACCCATGATTAGAGATGGTACTAGACAAAGCAAGATACCATGGATTACCTAGAGATGTGATAGATAGGGCTATATTGAAGGGTTCTGGACAGCTCGAAGGTGAAGAAATGAAGGAAATGATGTATGAATGATATTGACCAAATGGCAGTGCATTCCTGATCAAAACTATCACTTCAAATACAAATAGGACGAGTAGTGCTGTGAGGACTATTCTGACCAAAGCTGGTGGTGCGATGGCTGAAATTGGGGCTGTTGCTCGACAATTCCAGGAGAAATGACTGATCGTAATCGACTGAATGAGTATCAAATATGAGGATAAGTGAAGAGAACTAGAAAAAGTCGAGCCTTTCAATGCAGATCAGCTGGAAATGGATGTGATGGAGCTGGCTATCAGTGATGTAAGTATTGAAGATTGAACAGCGGAAGTGTACACAGAAAAAGCAGATTTTATCACAGTGAGGAAGCAGATTTCAGAACTTGGATACCATATTGCAGAGGCAGATTTGCATTATTTCGCAGACAATACAATAAATTTGAGCGGTGAGGATTTGGAAAAATTTGAGAGAATTTCTGATGCACTATCAGAAGATGATGATGTAGATCATGTCTATCATAATGTTAATTTGTAAACAAGAGAACACGGACAAGGCAAACCATTGTCACTACTGAATATTTACTTACCATTTTACTCTTTAATATTTACTGACCATGTCTGAAACAAAAAAAAACACTCTCTGAGTCGTAGCACTCATAATTTCATTGGTGGGAACTATTCTTTCTATCTTTGTAATTTGAATACCACTGCTGGTAATTTCATTGATACTATGAATTATAGCATTACGGAAAACACCCAGAAAATCCGCTATTGCTGCTGTGATTATCTCTGGATTGCAAGTTATTGGCTTGATAGTTTGTGTCGCTCTATTACGAAAGCCCGTAATTCAGCCAAGTATTCAGTTTGTCAATGATATAAATAAGATGTCAAAAAATAATCCAGACCTAGAAAAAGCGTTCGCTGATCCAGATTTTAAAGAATATTATGAATATGCAATTACAAAAGCGATGCTTGAGCCTGATCGAAACAATATTATAGATAAAAGCTCTTCTCGGCAAACACAAGCAGAAGTGGCAACTCGCCTTGCACTCGACATAATTTTACAGCAGACTCCTATAATTTATAATCAACGAAAAAGCGGAGATACGCTCCCTACAAATATAATAGGTGAAGATTATAATCCTCTAGCAAATACCTCTCGAAAACTGACTACATTTAATGGAGATGCTGTGAATGGAGATTATACCTTGGATTTCACTGATACGAATGTGAATATTCAGCTTTGTAATTCTGTTTGATGAAATTATGGTATCGCTGATGACAAGATTGAAGGAAATTTTTGGATGACAGATATGGCATGTGTCGATGAAGAAAAAATGAGTCTAGAAGGTGCCTTTAATCTAAAAGATGCGACATTTACCATAGCCAGCACTCGCATGAGTGAAAATAATAATGAACGTTTATCTATCACGACAACTGATGATGATGTCTTCGTTTTCAGTAAAATTCAAAATGAAATAGTAAACACTATTACTCCAGATTCAGCCTCTGATTTACCAACGGCATACGAAATAGCAGATGAAGCACCTACACATGGTTTGTCTGAGGATGAATATGAAGCGTTTATTAGAGAGATTCAGAGTTTAGTCGAATAAAAATATATCTAAAAATAGTAAAAAAAAGCTGAATAAAATTTTTTATTTTTACAATTTGTTTTAATCGATGAAAAAATTAGTTCTCATCTTGAGTTTATTCAGCAGTCTTTTTATCTTGACAGCCTGCGACACTCAGGTCTCATATGATATTCCAACCTCATCTACATCTCAAACTACCAAACTTCCAGAACCACCTGTTATTGACTGACAAAAAACATACGCTAATGAAAATATTTACACTTATTATTATGGTCAGACCTGCACTCACTGCAAAAAAGTAGATGATTATTTCAAAGCATCAGGGATTGATCAGCGAATTCATATCACGACAAAAGAAGTACAGATGAACAGAGTAAATTCAGCCGAGCTGATGAATGTCGCCGATGAATTAGGAATTCCAACTTCTCAGGTAGGTACTCCATTTATAACTGTAAATGAGCCTGATGGTAATAGATATGCTCTGATATGAGAGGATGAAGTAATGAATCATTTCAAAGAGCTAGAAACGCAGATACGCTCTACCATGGCTGAATAAATACCTTTTATTTTTAAACAAAAATATTAATGGAACATCTCTCGTTTTTCGCAATTATGGCTCCTGCAGCACTAGCAGACAGTATCAATCCTTGTGCTTTTGCGGTTATGCTATTGCTCTTGACGACTATTTTGAATAAGACTGATGATAAGAAAAAGGTACTTCTGGCAGGATTGCTCTTTGCACTGGCAGTATTTATCACGTATTTTCTGCTGGGATTAGGCGTTCTCAAGCTTTTGGGAAATTTTGAAAGCCTCTTTTGGCTCAAACGAGTCGTAGGAATTGTAGGACTTCTCGTGGCTCTAGCTAATTTCAAAGACTTTTTCTGGTACTGAAAGGGGTTCGTTATGGAAGTTCCGATGGCTCGGAGACCTACGATGATGAAAATTATCAAGAAAACAATCTCACCTCTCGGAGCATTCGTAATCTGAATTATAATCAGTCTTTTTTTGCTTCCTTGTAGTTCTGGACCATATCTGACTATTTTGGGATATTTATGAGCGGAAAATCAGGCATTGAATACGCGATGATACATTTATTTGTTGGTTTACAATCTGATTTTTGTAGCTCCTATGGTTGTTATCGCACTCCTAGTTGGGCTATGATATTCTAGTGCTGAGAAAATTTGAGCATTCAAAAATAAGAATACAAGGCTGATCCACCTGATTGTATGAGTGTTAATGCTAGGTCTGAGTATCTATATCATAGGCTCTAATTATTCACTGCGATAAAAAAACTTGCATTGGAACCAGAAAACCGTATCTTCTAAAAAATCTTTTAAATAAAATTTATTATAATAATGCGAATTTTCTTTAAAATACTCAGATGATTCTTTCTATTTCTCAGTGTCATTGTCTGAGTAATTTATATCAAAGGGAGTATTTTATTTGACGCTGAGACATACGCGATTATCAAGCTAATTCTCTTGCCATGATATTTGATTTGTTGTGGTCTGATCATAGGTTATCTCATCGCAACATTGCGAGCAGGTAATCCATCGTACAAAGATTTCGATGACAAAGAAAAAATCGCGATAAGGAGCTTCATCATAGGTATAATTATATGAATTATTCTAGCTATTTCTTATATCTTTATTGCATAAAAAAAGATGAAAAAGTTGATACTTTTGGGCGTAAGTATGCTCATCCTCACGGGTTGCTGAACAAAAGATACATCATCTTATATTACTGATGGGACTTATTCTACGATTTATAACTGAAATGTTAGTTTAGTAGAGATAGCCAGTGATGAAGATGATAAAGTAAATTATATTGAAACATCTTCATGAGATACTAAATCATATCTAGATTCCTTCATCATCACGTCAAAATATAATCAATGAAAAGGTGCATTGGTTTTTGCACAAGAATCCTTGTCAGCACTGGATAATCAATCAATAAGTATAGAAAATGATAAAGTATCCAAACATACTATCATCTGCGGTGATAAAAGACAGTCAGCTATATTATTATCGTATCAGATAATAAAAGGGCTAAAAACTGGTATTCCACCATTATATATGACACATTTATTTGTAGAGAAAGATGCCAGTACCATAACCATTTTCTCACATTCTACTGAGTCGAAAGAGGAAGCTAAAAATACCCAAAATGCACTGCTATCTATAGTTTGTCAAAAAATAGTTTTACATAGTAATTATTAACTCAGATGTTTGATCCGAACTCTATCCAACCAATTGGGAGCGAAAATGTCGTCATTGCACCAGAGGTGAAAAAAGATGAGAAAAAAGCTACATTTTCAGTCGCTCCAAACCAAGTTACCCTCTCCAGTTTTTTCGGGAAAATCGTGATTGGAGTCATAACGTGAGGCATAATATCAGCATTATTATTTGCTATTTTGAGTGTAGTATGATGATTGCTATCTACTGAAAGTTCTGGATGAATTCTCTGACCTTTGTTGGCATTTATCGGATTTATTGCTGGAATGTTAGGAAATATGGGGTTGGCACTGTTTTATAATCTGTTTTTCTCCAAGAGATATTATTCTCTGAGTAAAATGCTAGGTCTAGTCTTTACTTCCTCAATTATTATTTTCCTGATTTGTATTCCGCTTTATTTTTTGCCGTTTGCTGATTGACAGACAAATTCATTTACGATTTTAGGCTTCCAGATTATCTTTTCTTGTTTTCTATCAATCAATCTCATTGAGTATTTAGCTCAGCCAAACTATTCAGCATCTAGTCTGCTGGGAAATACCTTAGGTTTTATGATTTCTATATTGGTATTTATGTCGTTTATATCAAGTATTTCGTGAGATGAAAATCAGACTTTTCTGTTTATGTTGGCTCCGACTATGATCGCATATATATCTATCATCGCAGGAAACGGAATACGAGATGCCATCTATTATAAGCTGTTTCAGCGAGGGAATAATCCTTTCTATCTAAAATCATCTGCAGAACTCAGTGAAGAAGAAAAAAAAGCTGAACAAATCAATGCTCAGGCTCAGCAAGACGTAAATATTGATGTGAATTAAAAAGTTAGGGGGCTTCGCCCCCTCCCCCCTTTTGTTTGATTACAATTTAGAGTGTATTTTTTCGCTTATTTAGAGTCAAAAACTATACGATCTAAAGCATCTACCGCCTTAGAAGCTACGTCCTGGACAGTGTCTAAAAAGTAGTCATCATCAATTTTACCGATTTCACTATTTTTCAGACCTTTATTTAATGCTTGTCTAATGTCTCGTTCAATGTCGTTTCGTGAAGAGATTATTTCTGTATATTTTCCATAGTAATATTTATCGTCTTTGAATGGAATTCTGGATTCCTCGACTTTTACAGGACGTAAAAATGCGTGAATTAAACCATCTTTTCAGGGTTTTAGAGCGATTTTTATAAGCCATTCTTCTTCAGGCTTGCCTGTTCATCTATTTTTATGATAAATATGTTTATAATAGAGCTGTTTAGTCTCTGGATCTCGCTCAGCAGTTTTTTTGTTTTTGCAATGGATAGGGACTCAAGCTAAAGTAGTTTGTATCTTTGGGGCATTCTTTTTCTCTGTATTTTTCTCTGTATTTTTCTCTGCGGTAGAGATAAATTTTGGTTTTGATGTAGGGAAAGTGTCAACTCACATGGTAAAAGTGATTAAAGAATAAAAATATTTTTTATTTCAGAGAAGCCCTGTAAAGCATCAATAAAATATATCATCTAAGCTCTTGCATTGTTGGAGTAATGTTAGTCAATATCTGAGAATTTTTGAGAGATTGAAGATGTTTAATATAATAAAGTCATCATAAATTATCATAAGTATGCCCATAAAGTAATCTAGATAATACCGTTCAGAATTCTGCTCTCACCACTTTATCATCTGGTCTAAAATCTAGAAGGACTCCTGTCGGATCTGTAGAATCAATTCACATAATTCATAATTGACATGATTTTATCATTGCTATCTCTAGGTCAGAACCTGCATACTGTCTGATTGATTTGGAGAAGTTAGAGCAATCTTTGCTTGTATCTGGCGTATCTCATAATATATTTACTGCGAAAGCTACCATCATTTTTGCTAGTTCTGCTCTAGTAATATCATCGAAGAGTCTAGCATCAGTTATGGTTGGCATAGTCGTAATTCAGACTTTTTTGGCTCGTTGATAAGCACTAACATATTCACGTGAAATTATAGAAGATGAATCATTTGAAGATGGATCTGAATTATCTGATGTAGTTCCATGATTATCGTCAATGTCATCACCATCAGATGAGGCAAGACAAGTTCAATCGTAATAACTTGGCGATTTATCTCAGTCAATACAAATATCTTTTTGACGAGATTCTGAAGGGCTAGATCATCAGCCTCATCATCATCAACCTCAACTTGCTGGAGGAACAATTCGATCAATATTAAATCCAGTAGAGTCAGCATTTCAGGCGAGATCTAAATAATCAATTGTTCATCAAGTGTTTGACGTGAAAAACTGCATAAATGTCTTATCATTTATTTTTATCCATCATGGGACAGTACCTGATTCACTCAGAGTAAGTATAGCCTGCACTGGCAGAGATGTGGTAGTAGAAGGAGTAAATACCAGACTAGAAATAGTAGGGATGTCTCTATCAATCCATGAAACTGAAGCTATAGACTCCCCTGTTTTGCCGTACATATTCTCAAAAGTGAAAGTGAATGAGTCATTGTCTGTGAATGTATGGAAATATCCAGATAAACCAGTCTCTACGCCAGTCAAATTGGTAATAACGACTCATGAAATATTAAAAGAGATAAAAGCCTGAATATTTCCACTCGTCGGCGTATTTGGACGATAAGATACCGTACCGACTGGGACAAAATTATTGATCCAATCTACAAAAATTCAAGTAGAGGCTGTATTTCATGCTAAATCGGATATTTGTAATACTGAGTTGATGTTTCCTATAAGTGTCTTTGTAAAGACGGTATCTGTCAGTCTATCCCATCCATCTGGAGTCTGGACAGCTTCATTTGTAATCAAGGTTATAACTACATCCCCTGCTGTCGGAATCGTCGGAGAATAAGTTAAACTAACAATCTCTGGAGCTATTTTATCTATTCGTGAGACTGTCGCAGTTAAGATGCTGATATTTCATGCTAAATCTCTAAATTCAAAAGCAAAGTCGCCATTTGACGTGAAGATATGATCCAGTGAACCAGAATTATTTAAGACAACAACTCATGGTTTATTGAAATCAATCGAGGCGATAATATTTCCAGAAGTTTGAGAAGTGGAAGGGAGGTAGGTTATACTTCCTATTACTGGAGTTTTATCAATTCGAGAGATAGATACGCCAGTATTACCTACATTACCTACCATATCTATAAAGTTTACAATAATTCCAGTATTATCTGAGAAAGATTTGGTAAAAGTAGTATCATCTATTGCTAACCAACCAGTTCCAACTGAGACTTTCTCTGAGAATGAGATAATTACATCGACATTCTGATTAGTCAAAGTAGATGAATCATAATCTACAGATATTGCATAAGGAGCGTCTGTATCTATTCGATCGACAGTTGCGATCAGATTTCCTGTATTTCATGCTGGATCTATATATTCAAACTCAAATGAACTGTTTCAAGTGAAAAGATAAGTCAGATTTCAGCTGTTGTTTCTCACTATTACTCATGATTTATTGAAAGAAATAGTTGCGATTACTGCTCAACTGGTAGCTCAAGTAGTAGAATAAGCTATGGTTCATACTGGATTATCATTGTCTATCCAATCAATTAGGATTCCAGTAGTGGTTTGATTCCCTACTGCATCATATATGAAGACTATCTCATTTACATTTGCAGTATAAGTTTTGGTAAAGCTAGTTCCGCTCGTATTAGTTGGAATTCGTCAGGCTGGAGTCTGTATGTATTCATTTGTAGTCAAGGTGGCTGTTACTCCAGAATTTGTAACTGAATCTGGATCATAAGTCAGACTTGTAATAACTGGTTCATCCTTATCAATTCGATCCACAGTCGCTGTCATAGAACCCGTATTGCCTGCTGGATCAATGAAAGTGAAGGTAAAGTCATGGTTTCAGGTGAAGATATAATGAGTGCCTCATGAGTTATTTATGATGACTACACCAGATTTATTAAATGAAATGCTGGCTGTCACGTTAGTATTTGTAGCTGAATCAGGTGTATAGACGATACTTCCCGTAAGCTCGTCTCTATCAATTCGAGTAATCAAGACGGAATCTATCGCCGTATTTCATGCTAAATCAGTAAAGCTGACTGTCTCTCACGTATTATTTGCAAAGACTTTGGTAAAGCTAGTTCCCGTCATATCTCAGTCCCAACCATCAGGTCTAAATACAGTTTCATTTACGAAAAGTGTCGCAGTTACTGGCTGATTAGTCGCTGTAGATGGGCTATAAGTTATAATAACTGTCTGCGGTGGAGTCTGGTCTATCCATGTTACATTTGCTACAGTACTTCCGATATTTCCTGCTGCATCACTAAACTGGAACAGGAATGTTCAATTTTCAGTAAATGTGTGAGTTGAGGTCAAAATATCTACTCATGATTTATTGAATGAAATTGAGGCTACCACATCTTGATTTGTCCATCATGTAATATCATAAGATACGGTTCAGATAACTGGAGAAATATCTATCCAATCAACAGTTGCCGTAGTAGAACCTGTATTTCAAAGGAGATCTACAAATTCAAAAGTAAATGAACCGCTATCTGTAAAAGTATAAGTCAGATTTCAACCGTTATTTGTCACGATTATACCAGATTTATTAAAGCTGATCGAAGCGATGATAGGCTGGTTTGTAAGTCATGTAGAGCTATAAGATATAGTTCCTACTGGCAATGATTTATCTATTCAGCTGACGGTTGCAGTGGTAGAGCCTGTATTTCAGTATGCGTCATAATATGTAAAGGTAAAATTACCATTATTTGTGAAGATATAGGTGTCATTTGGCTGATTTGTAGGAGAGGTGTTTGTCGGAGATGTGATGGTAACTGGTTTATTGAAGCCCGTGATGATAACTGAGATATCCTGATCTGTAATATCAGTAGTTGAGTAGACTAAAGAAGCAGTTAGTGGTTCAGTATTGATTCATGTGATAATAATCTCAGCCATTCATTCATTTCATACTACATCATAGAATTCAAGCACAATATCTATATTTGAAGTGTAGGTTCTAGAGAATGTCATACCTGAAAGGTCCGCCTGAGATCGACCGGCTGGTAGCTGAATAGGTTCACTCAGCTGCATTGTAACTAATACTGGCTGGTTGGTCAGTCCAGATGGACTATATGCGATAGTAGAGGCAACTGGAGGTGTCTTATCAATTCGATCAATGAAAAGTCAGGTTTCTATCTGATTTCCTACTTTATCGCGAATAGTTAAAGTGGTATAAATATTTCCTGTGAATACTCTCATAAATACAGTATCCGTGAATTTAATCCAATCAGCAGGGGTTTGAATTGATTCGTCTGTTATCAGAATCACTTGAACATCATCTTTTGTGGCGGTATTGTCTGGTAGGTAAGAAAGTTGGAGAATATTTGGTAAATCCTTATCAATGCCTGTGACTACAGCAGTCATAGAGCCTGTATTTCATGTCTGATCCATGAAAATGAAGGTAAAACTTCCATTTCAAGTGAAGAGATAACTATCGTTTCAAGAATTATTAATAATTTCAACATCATCTTTATTGAAATCGATGGTCGCTACTACATTTCAGCTAGTAGAAGAAGATGGAGTATAAGTAATATTAGCTAGAAGTGGCGTCTTGTCTATATTATTTACTGTAATATTTGCAGTTCAAGGATTTCAGACAAGATCTACAAAACTGACTTCTCAAGTTCGATTATCGGTGAAAATTTTGGTAAAGATGGAATCATTTATTTTCGTCCAGCCAGCTGGAGTCTGTATTGCTTCTGTGGTTGTAAGAGTCACTGTAACGTTTCAGTTTGTAGAAGTCGTCGGAGAATAGCCTATACTGAGAACTTCTGGAGCTGTCTTATCTATCCAATTCACAACTGCCATAGCTGAACCTGTATTTCCCGCCTCATCAACAAAACTGAACATAAAATTATCATCTCAAGTGAAAATATAAGTTAGATTTCAACTGTTGTTTGTCACGACAACTCATGATTTATTGAAATCAATTCTAGCTTCTACATCTCAGCTCGTAGGAGTAAATGGCGTGTAAACTACCGTACCGACTGGATTTTCATTATCTATTCGATCAATAGAAATACCTGTTTGTCATCGATTACCTACAAAATCAGTAAATAATACATTTTCAGTAATATTTGTATAATAGACTCTCGTGAAAGTATGGTCATCAACTGGTGTCCATCCTGCTGGAATCTGAATAGGTTCATCTACAACAAGAGTTACACTAACTGGATTAGAAGTAGGGATATTGTCTGGACTATAAGTCAAACTAATCACTTGTGGGATTTGCTTATCGATACCTGTCACGACTGCTGTCAGAGAGCCTGTATTTCATGCCTTGTCCTGGAATTCATATGTGAAATTACCATTTCATGTGAATATATAACTGGTGCTGCCGGAGTTATTCAGAATTATTACTCCTGTTTTATTGAAAGTAATGTAAGAAATAACGTTTCAGTTTGTAGAAGTCATCGGAGAGTAAATAATTTCTCATATTAATGGTGTTTTATCGATATTTGAGATTACAACTGTCGCTGTAGAAGTGTTGCCTGCTAAATCTGTAAGTGATGAGGTGTCACTGCCGTTTTCTGTGAAAGTTTTGGTAAATGTAGTACCTGTCGCAGGTCATGATCGTCCACTTGGAAGATAAACTGGCTCATTCACGATCATAGTCACGATCACATCTTGGTTTGTCAGTCAGTTTGGAGTATTTGCAATAATTACTATTTGTGGATCATCTCTATCAATTCGATTTACAGTTGCAGTTGCATTTCACTGGTTTCCTGCTTCGTCGTGGAACTGGAAGGTAAATGAGCTGTTTCAAGTGAATAGATAATTCAGATTTCAGCTGTTGTTTGTAATAATTACTCCTGATTTATTGAAACCAATAGTCGCGAGGACATCGCCGTTTATTGGAGCTGTAGTAGAGTAAGTTATGACTGGGATTATCGGCTCTTTGTCTATTCAGATAACAACTACATCTATAGTTCAAGCATTTCATACTAAATCATAAAAGTTGATAGTCTCAGTCGCGTCTTGGGTAAATGTCTTAACGAAGACTCTATCACTCACCGTTAATCGACCAGATAATGGAATAATCGCTTCATCTGCCACAAAAGTTACAACCACATCCTGATTTGTAGTACCAGTTGTGGAGTAAGATAGAGTCGCTGATGGAAAAGTTTTATCGATTCGTGAAACTGTCGCTGTCGTCTCCCCTGTATTCCCTGCCTCGTCTCTAAATAGGAACGTAAATGAACTATTTCACGTGAAGAGGTGGTTGATACTTGCGGCGTTATTCAGCATTATTACTCCTGATTTATTGAAGGAAATTGTAGTCATCACGTCTCAGCTAGTCGCATCTGTGGTAGAGAACTCAATATATCATATCACTGGGGTTTTGTCGATCTGAGTAATCAAAACTCAAGTCTGACCTGTATTACCGACCATATCTGTAAAATCTAATGTAAATCCAGTATTATCAGGGAATGAGTGAATAAAAGTCTGATCATCAATTGCTAATCGTCATACTGGCAGTTTAACTTTTTCAGTGAAAGCAACGATAACGTCGACATCGTTGTTTGTAGCTGAGGAAGAAGAATAACTCACTGAAAGTGCTACTGGATCAGTCTTATCTATCCAGTTTACAATTGCAGTGGCAGAGCCTGTATTTCATGCAATATCTTGGAATTCAAAGGTGAAAATTCAATCTTGGATGAAAGTGTAGTTAGTAAGACCACTGTTATTGGTTACATTCACTCATGATTTATTGAAGGTAATGGAAACCTCTACATTTCAGCTAGTAGCTCAAGTAGTCGAATATGACATCTCTCAGATAAGACTATCTGTCCTATGAATTCGATCAATAAGAATACCAGTATTTCAGATATTTCCTACTAAATCTACAAAACTCATATTTCATTCATAATTTTCCGCGAAGACTCTAGAAAAAACAGTTCAAGTCAAATCCCCTGATCGCCCCAGTGGCTGCTGAATTGATTCATCAGTTGTAATGGTTACGGTAACATTTTGATTTGTCGTAGTAGAAGGGTCATAAGAAACGAGAGTTGCTACTGGAGAAGTTTTATCTATTCGATATACATTTGCCAAGGTGACACCTGTATTTCCTGCAATATCCTGGTATTCGTATGCAAAACTGCCATTAGCTGTGAAGATAAAGTGAGAATTTCAGTTATTATTTGTGATGAAAACTCCTGTTTTATTGAAACTAATGGTCGCGATAACTAGACTATTGGTCGCAGTGAGTGGAGTATAAGATACTGTACCCATAACCGCTGTTCTGTCGATCTGCGTGATAGTAATTCAGGTTTCAGACTGATTTCAAACTAGATCAATAAAGCTGACTATTCCACTGAAATTGTCTGTAAAAATTCTAGTAAAGATAGTGCCTGTCGCACTACCTTCTCGATCTTGTGGAAGATAAACTGGCTCATCTGTAATCAAAGTAGCTATTACATTACCATTTGTCAGAGTAGAACTAGAATAACTAACTGAGGTGGCAGTAGGTGGAGTCTGGTCTATTCGTGAAACTGTCGCAGTTGCAGAACCTGTATTTCCTGCTCAATCTGTATAATCGAAAGTAAAGACTCCATTTGTCGAGAAATAATATGTATCGTTGGTTTGATTTGTAAGTCAAGTATTAGTAGAAGATGTGATACTAACTGCTTTGTCGAAAGTGATGGTCGCCTCAACTGATCCGCTCGTCGTGTCAGTAGTCGAATATGTAATAAATCATTGTGGATTGTCGTTATCTATTCGCGTGATGAAAATTCAGCTTTGCGTCTGGTTCCCTACCATATCATAAACTATCACTTCTTCTGAAATATTTGCAGTGTAGGTTTTTGTGAAAACTGTCTGAGTATCTCCACTCATTGTCCATGTCGCTGGCGTCTGAACTGGCTCACTGAGAGTTATAGTCGCTAGAACATTGCCGTTTGTCGAGGAGTTAGGCGAATAATCAATGGAAATGAACTCTGGTAAATCTTTGTCAATGCCTGTTACGGTTGCTGTCATTTGTCAGGTATTACCTGCTGAATCCTGATATTCAAAAGTGAAGCTGTCATTTCAAGTGAAAAGATGATTTATATTTCAGCCGTTATTTGTGATGATAACTCAGGTCTTATTGAAGCTGATGGAAGCCATAACATCTGATTGAGTTGCAGTAGATGGTGTATAAGTGATGGATGAAGTCAGCTCTGACCTATCTATTCGTGTGATATTTATAGGAGCCGTATTTGTATTTCCTGCAATGTCGGTAAAATCTACCGTAGTACCTGTATTGTCTGTGAAAATTCTGGTAAACATATTTCAAGTCAATGATCCTGACCATCATAATGGAAGCTGAATTATTTCATCTGTAATCAGAGTTACAATAACATTTCCATTGGTCGAAGTAGATGGATTATACATCAGCATAATCGCCTGAGGTAAGGTCTTATCTACCCAATTCACAACTGCCATAGCTGAACCTGTATTTCCTGCGTCATCATGAAAATTATAGGTAAAGCTACCATTTCAGGTAAAAGTATACTCATCACTGCCTCGATTGTCAATTATTACGTCAGATTTATTGAAATGTATGGTCGCAACTACGTCTTGGTTTGTCGTAGAG
>BNUE01000007.1 GCA_025997135.1 candidate division SR1 bacterium
TCAAAAACCTAGAAAAATTCTAGGTTATGAAAGTGCTGAAAACTTGTTTAAAAAGTATCAAAATTGAGAAATCTAGTTCTTATCTACTGAGTTTGCCTCTGTGGTGCATTTTGCTTGAAAATTAGTCGGGAGAATAAGCCAATATATGAATCTAGTCTTTTGGAGTATAGATTTCGTGTAGAATTGATAGGCTGGACTGGATGTCTGAGTCAAGACGCGATATGGAAAGAAGGCGTGAAAGTAGATCTGATTTTTTTTGGTTGTTTTCAAGAGCATTTGACTGTTCTGTGGATGGAAATTTCTGAGTCAAGAAGCCGTCTATCGTCTGGGCGTATTGTGCGACTTTTTTGGTGGCGATGATAGGGTGATCTGCGAGAGTTATCGGTTTAGAATTGAGAAAATATGATGCAAGTGTACTGATATCTAGCTGAGAAGCATCATAAAGAGAAAAAAAAGACTGATACATCTTGTTTTGGGATGGATTTAAGACTGCTCGATCTGCTTCGCCAACGGTCGGAAACTGGAGTCAGTCTGTATAGTCGACGTTAAAGTAGGTGGCGACTAGGATTTCTGGATTTACGACGATAAAATCTTGGAGCTGTAAAAGTCGTTGATCTTTGAGATCTGAGTTTTGAAGGTAGATTTCACGGGATTTGGCTGCTGAATAAGATGAGGCATATCGAACAGATGTCGTACCAACTTCATCGATAATCAGCGGTTTATTAAGTTTTTTGAGACGTGATAATGTGTTTCGTTTGGTGTCAAGTAGGATTTGTGATGGAGTGAGTCGCTGGCGACCAGATGTAGCCTTGCCTCGATTGTAGAAGGTGAAACCTACTAAATCAACGTATGTGTCTCCTGGATAATAATCTTCAAAATGGAAACAATCCTTGCTGTCTGGAGTGCATTGAGTGAGTGGTGAAGACTGAGATGGAGTAGTAGCTGTAGTCGGCATATCCCAGTGATTAACTGACCAATCAAAAAGGATATCGCTCTGATCTAGTCCAACCTGACGTGATAACTCTCGCACGTGAATTCGAGCTGATTTGAAAGCTGAGGGGTTAGACGACCGTGGGTACCAACCGCCATTCATCTCATGCATCGTACGGAAAATAACTTTCAGCTTTTTTTCTTTTATTGACTGGAAAAAACGGAGATACTGAGTATCAAAAGAGCCATCTGCGACTTGCTGAGCTGTGAATTTGTCTGGCGAAATGGTGATGTGATAAATCCTATCACGTCATAGGTCTGATGCCATATTTGAGACTGTTTGAATGACTTTGGTTTCATCTCGCGGGTCGAAAATGAAGCTGACGACTGGGATGCGGATGCCGTATTGATATTCTATGTTTTGGATATTTGAGACTGTGTTGTCTGATGATTTCAGTCAGAGGTAATAAGCAGAAATATTGGGCGATACGGCGATGATGAACAGCGAAATAATGATGAGTACTTTTCTGAACATTTAGGAAAATCAGGAATAAAAAGCTGAATATTCACTGATTTTATAATGATGAGTTGGGTGATTTCAAGTGAAAGACTAGGCTGAGATGAAGAAATATTTCTCAGAAGTGAGTTTATTACCTAATGAATCTTCAAATCGAGCAGTTATTGTCTGAGATAGCTGAGCTGAACTATATGGTATTAGATTCCGATAACCAAATATTGAATGATTTCTCCAGATAACTGAGTCGTGATTTAATGGATGGTAAAAGTACTTAACACGTAAATGAGCATTAGTAAGTGGTGAAACTAATTTGATAGTCAGTGGAAATCGACCCTTGGATTTCATACTTTTACATGGCTGATTATTTATAGAGAAATAGAATACTGAAGTATCTGTCTCTGCCTCTGCACATGTGGAAGATGAATCTGGAGTATCTGGGGTATCTGGAGTATCTGGGGTGTCTGGGGTATCTGGAGTGTCTGGGGTGTCTGGGGTATCTGGGGTATCTGGGGTGTCTGGGGTATCTGGGGTATCTGGAGTATCTGGGGTATCTGGAGTATCTGGAGTGTCTGGGGTATCTGGGGTATCTGGGGTATCTGGAGTATCTGGAGTGTCTGGAGTATCTGGAGTATCTGGAGTGTCTGGAGTATCTGGAGTGTCTGGGGTATCTGGAGTTTTAGCCATTTGACAAGACGCAGTGGCTCATCAGTTTAAACCTGCACATGTTCGAGTCCGTGGTCAAGTCCCCTGCACTGGTGAAGCTGTACCTGATGAGCAGAGATTGGCTATCGGAGCTGAGTCTCAAGTAGTAAGATGAGATGATCAGCAAAGTCCGTCAATCTTATCATCTGGAGTTTCTGGATCTGGCACATATCATTCATTCTGAAAGCAGCGGACAGAATATCAGTTTCCACGTGTAATCTCATGATGGTTAGGATAAATGCCCATTCCTGCTCATAAATCAGCAACTCCTATGTCAAAACTAGAATATGTATTCTGAATTGTCAGTCATAAACCTGGATTTGATGTCCAATATCATCACCTGTCGCTTCATCATTCGACTGATGTCGTCAATGCGTCTCTATATCATGGAATAGGCAAAGCTAACTGCAAATGAAGATGTGCGTCTGTATCGGTATATTCATCTAGGACTGCCTGCCACTCTGCAGAAGTCGGCACATGATAACCTGCAGCACATGGTCAACGCCTGGCTTCTTCACTACCATTTCCGCCTCGCAGATTTTGATTGTCTGTAGAGTCTCGCTGATACTGCTTAATTCGCGTATTATCTGAATATGTACTGGGCAAAGTGTCTGCTGGGATAGCTACCTGAGATGAAGATGTAGCTGACTCTGGAACAGTACTTAACTGAGGATTTCGTCCATAATTATTTCCTCGCTGGAAGTATTTACCGTATGATGCACTGGTGGTACCTGCAATACTAGAACCTACATTACATGAAGAGATGATATAATCTCAGACTATACGATCTGGTTCATTACACCCAGGGTAGGTGGTTTCGGCTTCTTCTAGATAACCTGGCTGTTTCTCACATCACTGGAGGATGAAAGTGGTTCCTTGAGTCTTTCAGAAAGCTGTATAACCCTGAGAAGAGTCGCAGATGTACTCACATTTGGCAGTAGATGTACAGTCCGTAACCAGCTTTTTGGTCTGATCTGAAGTCAATCACTCATCATCTCCAGGACAAAGCACTGCATTCTGAGGATCTGTTCACTGACAAGTATATGTGGTAGGTGGCTGGCTGGCTGAGAAAGTTCGCTTCGGGAAATAATTTAATTTCTGCTGAAAAATGGTACCATCTGGATCTAGAGATGACTGGTAGTTCATATAAGATTTATTTAGGAAGATATATGAGAAAACCTCTGCATAATCCTCTGATCGTGAATTTAGAGAATACGCTCATACAAAGTCAGACGTTTTACAGTTATCATTCTGAATTTGATATGAGCTTCGGCAGATACTACGAAATGTGGAAGCCTCCTCATAATTTTTCTTTTCATTTGCATCACGGACGTGTCAATTTTCGTGAATTACCGTCGATATTAGATATTGAAACGTATCGTAGGAAGCGGTATTGAGTAAACGATATATAATTATAGTAGCATAATTTCCCATTATTGGGTTAGTCGAAATTGAAGTTCTCCCTAACCAACTATCACTTGCGACATAATCTTCTAATGTTCGACTGGGTTTTGCGATACCGTTACGCCATAAAGCAAGCCAAGCTTCAGATGGTCTGTATGATCATGATGGTATTATATATTTCTCGTCCTGAATATAATCAGTAATTTTCTGTATCCATGTCCTCACCTCTGATTCTGTCAGATGGTAATTTTTGATTTGGAGCAAATCTGTGGATGGGATCTCCTGAGCGAACAAATCATCGAGAGTGTACTCAGAAAACCAGTCATCCAGTGTCTTTAGTGGTGCGCCGTATTCGAATAATCACTCTAGGATTGTATCAGCCATATTTAGCTGGAAATCAGGTCATCTACACTCCTGAATACATCTCGGACTTCAGCTATTACAATCCATCGTCATCACCTGAGATTGACAAATATTACCTCATCCTGTATGGTCTTCGAAGATAAGAGTATCGTCCGCGAAAGCTGGAATGCTGAACGTGAAAGACAAGGCAATAAGTGATAAAAGTCTGATTTTTTTCATTGTTATAGAGTGAAAGAAATAAATAGATGTTTATTTATTTTTGAAGACTGAGAGTGAGTTGGTAAAGTCTTTGGTTCATGGTGCCATAGTTGTGGACTCAAAGATAGATGGTGAGTACTCGATCAAGAGAGAAGCTCAGTTCATAACGTATCACTGACGAGTTGCAATTGATGCATTTGGGTCGGCTGTAAACCACTGATTTAATTCAGATCTCCTATTTTTGTACAGTGATTCTAGGCTTGTTATAGAATTATCTTTTGTCAGAAGTATTCCTTGTACTTTTAGATTTCATCATTCACATCGGTTTTCTTTAGATAAATCAGTATTTCTCAGATCACCTGAAGATTTGAAGCCGTCTTTTGCATAGAATATTCCTTTCACCTGCTGCTGTTTATCACAGTCAGAAGATTTGAATGTAATAGTACCTTTGGTAAGTAGCATCACATTTGTAGAAATATTGCCGACAACAGTTATATTTCCAGTTGTTTGGATAATTGTTACTACTTTATTAAGATCTGAAGATGTGCCTGTCAATGTCATATCGCCTGACGCAAAGTAAATCTCTTGTGATGGAACCTTAGATATCCCCTTAGATAGTCCAAACTTAGTTCATGATAATTTGACTGCGAGTTTGGAGTATTTGGAGATGAATGATTCCATGGCTTTACTCTCCTCTGTTGTCTGCTCAACTGCTGCTCAGTGTTCTAGCACTGTATTTACTAAAGTTTCTGCATCTTTTCCAGTAAAATTTGGAATGCTAATGGCTGAGTTTAATTTCATCCTTTTGAGAATCTCGACTGAAGTTTCTAGATTTCCTGCTGGAGTCTTCTGGATAATGTATGGCTCTGTAAGGGTAAAGTTCGATTCACAGACATCAACGTCTTGTTCAAGTTTTCGATTCTTTTTATCTGGATCACACTTCTTATATTCTGTAACTTTTAATGACAATTTGTATTCTCATAGAGTTTTATCCGTAGATTTTCGAGTAGATGCATGGTTAACATTTGTATTTGGTAGAATTGAAGTACCGCTACCAAATTCGCTGAATAGATATATTGATGTTTTTCTAGGTGAAGTGCCTCTGGATGCCTTAGTAGCTGTTAAAATAGGAGAATCTAACTCAGTAGTAAAGCACGGTACCGTAATATTGTAATACGGAGTATCACCTTGTTTTGAGTCTCATTGATTGAATACTTGATAGTTACACTTAATAGAGTCTCTGGCGATAGCTCATGCAGTAGAACAATCAGAATCTACTGTTGGATTACCAGAGAGTAACTGTCCATTTTCTATATTGTAATTGCCATAACCATCATCAAATAATACTCAGATATCTCCATAGAATGGGAAGATTTCTCATCTATTGATAGAGATGCCACTAGTATAAGTTGATATACATGTAAGTTTTTTACAATCTCCGTTTACTTTCTCCTGTCCTGCTGGGCACTCTCTTTGTATCTCTTCACAAGCTGTCTGAGCTGTATTGGGTTTCTGACCAGCTGGACAAGCTTTACACACATTATTATCCATAATACTATTTGCTGAACATTTTGTACAAGGTGGAGTGTCAGTCGGATTTATTGCTCAATTTGGACATGTATCAGTATCGTCAGGGACTATGATTGTCACAGATTTGCAGACTTTTTGAGTATCTGGTGCGTCTTTGGCAAGGACACAAGCTGTATTTGTAAGTGTTCAAGTGGTGGTTATCTGGACTGTGTATGTTATTATAATCTTTTGTCATGGTCAAAGAGTTTGTTTATAGACTCACCATTTCAGATTCATAGGATTTAATGAGTCAAAATCGAAATTTGCTGATTGGTCATTTGACTTATAAGCCATTCCTGCAGGCAAAGTGTCGTATACATTGAAGCTGGTTTGACCATTATTACCTCTATTTTCAATAGTAAGTTTATATGTAACAGTATCTCAGCTTTTTATTCCTGTTGTTGGAATGACAGCTTCTTTCTTGATGTCGAGAACTTTCTCGTATGTAAAACCAGTAGATGAACAATCGGTAGGATTAGTGGACTCGCGGAAACAAGCCATATTTGTCGTATCTCATGGTTTTACTGAAATAACCTGTCATGTGAGGATAATGTATCCAGACTGTCATGCTCAGACATTGAGTCCATCTCGAATAAGTGGATTTGTATTTGCATTTTTTGGGAGATTTGGTTGTTTAACTCCAAAAAGATAGAATTCTGAAGAAATGTATTTTAGTGTAGATGGAAGCGTGTCTCTGATAGAAGCGTTTGATACAGGAACAGAAGTGTTATTTGCAAATTGAATTTTATAACCTATCATATCGCCTGAATTTACTCAGTTTTGGAGAACTGATGAGTCAAGAAATGATTTATTGATCGTGAGTTTACCTGCTAAGAGTGGGTTAGGTATGGAAGCACATGACTGCTGAGGTAGAGCAGAAGCACTGGCAACAAATGAATTAGCTTTTATTTGGTTCAAAGACGGACAAGAATTTGGAATAGCTTTTCGTCTGGACTCCATAAATCTTGAATTTGAGAGAGTTTGTCATGCTTGTGCCCGCACTCCTCCATAAATTTTTGTAATATTTACAGAGATTCTATCTCCTATCATTACTGGGATCTGTCTGGTAGAATTAGATATTTCTTTACCAGCTTCCCATGCTGAATTTCCAAGTGATGACCCTGTATAAATCTGTTTTACAACTCATGCAGTATTCTGGATTACTATCTCATAATCGTGTTTGGATGCAGCAGCTCTAGAGATATTGACTGTCATCGTGCCATTAAATTTAGCTATTACAGGGGTTTGACCTCCATTTCGGACGAACGCATCTCCGTCGATGCACACTCAAACGTCATTTCGATCGCCATTTTCAGTAGACCAATCTTCGTAGTAGAATCAGATTTGTGATAACTCATTTGATGTATCTGATGATGTATATGCAGGATCACCCTGTACAGCTACATTTTCATTACTATTTGCTCACACAGGAGACAAACAATTCTCAATCTGAGCTGAAGTATTGGATACCACTTTGGTAGTGATTCTCGCAGTGACGGTTTGATTATTGGATAAATTATTGACTGTAAAAGTAATCTTATTTCCCGCTTTAGTTCGAGATAAATTGGCGAAATCCACAGATGTAGAAGTATCAGTAATGTCTACCACCTCTAAGCCTGCCGCAACCTCATCTAAGAACTGTTGAGCCTGAGTAATATTACCATACTGTGCTGTGAAACTAACATCCCAAGAGATGATATCTCCAGCTGTATTGGCTGTGTCGATGGTTTTAAGGTAGGTTATCTTTCATTGAGTCGTTAGGTCACATTGTTTAGTCACTGGATTTCGTACTTTACCATCTGCACATCTAGTAACTACCGAACAAGCCTGAACTGAGTAATTAGGATTTTCTGGATCAAATAGGCTGGTATCATAATATATTCCGTTAATTTCTCCATCATAAACTACTTCTCAGCCAAGTGAGGTATCGTTTTTGAAGCAACGAACGGAAAGACCAACATTACGAGTAGCTCAATCTGCAATATTAACACTCGGATCTTTAGTAATACTCATTGAATAAGAATTTCCTTCTGATGATGATGGGGATGAAGACCAAAATCCTCATAACGTAGAAGTATAAGATACACTTCCTACGATATCTGGATTATTACCATTTGTTGAGGCATAACTGATACGTTGACCTGCAATTGGCAATTTAAGTGCATTAAACACATCTGTAGCTTTTGCTGTAATTTGACCGTATGGAGGCTGGCTATTATATCCCCAACCGCCTGCTGTAAGTATACCTTGCCACTCAGATATACTTGGAACGTGATATCAATCAGCACAAGGTCATTGTCTATCAGCATCAGTCCCAGCACCTCTAGTGCTCTTGGTATCACCACTACCTCACCACAAATTGAGATTATTAGAAGAATCTCGATTAGTAGGGAATGAGTGAAATGAGCTACTAGAATAATAACCCTTTATTGTATTTGGTCAATAAGATGAAGCATTTACAGAATTGAATGTTTGTGCGATATTTCCATTTGTTGGGAAAGGATAATTATTTCCCCACTGAAAATAACTACCATAAGATGTCGTTCATACTCCAGCAACACTAGCACCTATATTACATGCAGAAATCACATAATTCCCAACATGTATGTCATCAGTATCACAACCTGGATAGCGAGAATCCTCAGGGATAAATGGTTCTTCAATTTTACACTGACTTCCATCCCAAACATAACCATTAGCTGTATCACATCTGAAAGTACATTCTCCATTGTTATCTATTGGATTATATGTTGCAGTAATCGGAGTTGTACATAAATAACTAGGGATTCTGTTATTTGTTACACATTGTGGATCTTCTTCTGGACAGAATTGTTCCATTTCACTCGAAAATTTATCAGAATTGAGAACTGCTCAATTAGGGATATCTAAACAAACAAATCCACATGTAGCAAAGAAAGATTCCCTAGCTGTAATTGGGTTTTTTACAGGAGAAATACAATTCTGAATTGAAGTATCTACGGTAGTGTCTACATTTTTATTAAGTTTTGCATGGAGTTTACCTTCAATCATCTGACCTGATGATAAATGTACAATATTGAAAGTTATAGTCTGACCAGATACTATATAATTAGAGAATTTATTATCTCATATCGCTCGATTAAAAGGTTCTTCAACCATACTAGACTTACTAGAAAAAGTCAGATTATCTGGTAATACATCTTCAAAAACTACATTATCTACATCACCACCTCTTGCTGTAAATGAGATATACCATGATATTCAATCTATCATAGAATCACCAATTGTTGACCTCTTGGAGAATTCTACAATTCAGTGATCTGTTTCTTTACATTCATCTGGGCAATCGTCAGTTTCCATGATACAAGCTATTTGGATGATAGAAGCGTCACACATGGCCATAGGTTCACATTTCTGAGTCATCCAATCCCAATATTCAATTTCTGGATTACAGATTGATTTACAATACTGTCCCTCTCGATCCCATTTATAGCCAACTCAACACTCAGGAGTAGAGATATCAGCACATACTTGTCATATCGAGGCATACACACTATATGGTCAATAAACATCATCTATTCTAGAGTGTTCTTCCACCTCTTCGAGACAATTGTAGAGGAAACCATCATCATAATATTTTGCATTTTCATTGATTGTTGTATAAATCTCAACGATAAAAGTCTGATTTTTTTTCATTTTTCAGATATTGAACGTAAGATGATTTCCGTCATTGGTATCCGCAATTTTCATGGATACTTTATGATCAAATCCATCTACATCAAAGATCGCATCCGCATTATTATCAATAGTATAAGTCTTATAATTACCTACAAATAAAGGATCGTATGTTTGTGGGTTAATATACCGATTATCATAACCTAACTCTCCATCTGAGAAATGAGCAGAAATTTCTTTGATAGTAAAAGAAGAATCACCAACTTTATCAAAGAATATTTTATTAAATTCAGTATCCTCACCATTATTTGTTCGAGTCAATGTCCATACTACTTTATCTCCAATCTTCTGAGTATAACCTGGTCGAACCGTCTTAGAATATGACAAATCACTAGTTCCTATCGGCTGACAATTGCCATTTTCGTCAGGCTCCTGTCCTGCTGGACATTTAGTGATAGAGGCACAAGCCTGAGTAGCAGTTGGATCAGTGGTGTCGTAGGTTGCGGTGTTATTTGATGGGATAACTGGTTCTCACTGTGATGATGGAGTCGCTGGTGGAGTAGCTCATCTCGAAGCAAGAGTAGCACATTCTGAGGTGCCATTGATCGTCATACATACTTTATTATCTGTAGTTCGCATCTGATCTACTACTACCGCAATTTCCATAGTTTCTCCTGCAGGTAAAGGGATATTCGTCCATGATAAAGTATTACCCTGATTGGTATGACCATAAGAGTGATCATAATCTGCTGAACTAACGCGAGAATTAGCAGGTACAGTATTCTGAAGTGAAGAAATCGTTACAGGCTGAGCCGTAGTATTCATGAGTGTAATTTTGTACTCTATCTGAGTTGGTCATGAGATTTTTTGATTATCTGGCACGTAGTCCAGAGATAGTTGGGTTCCTGCCGAGTTAACCTGTCAGTTGAAGACTACTTCTCAGCCATAAACATCATCGTTTTTAAAACATCTAACTGAAGCTCCATATGTTGTATCATAATCTTGGATAGTTAAATCATTATGACCTCCATTGGAAGCAGAATTATTTTTGGCTTTATCCATTCATACATTGAATATTTGTCTGGTATCTGTTCAAAGTATGTAATCACCTAAAATATAGCCTGTCCATTGATAAATAGTTCTAGCCTGACTAGTTATATAAATTGGATTACATTTAGTTCAAGCGGGTGGAACAATATTTGGGACGATGTACGTATATGTTTGAGGGACCTGTTTTCAATTAACTTCTTTACAACTTCAGTCTTCTACATAATAATATCTAAACCTATAATCAGGACTCGAAGATCGATAATATCACGCTAATCACCTCTGAAATACTGCTGGAGAATAACCATCAGATGCATAATAATCACCATCATTATACCTAAATCATGCAAATGGTAATTTAAAGTATTGCTGAAAGTTGGCTCAAATAGAAGGACAAGTTATATAACTATAAAGATTATGATCTTGAGTACACGTAACTCATTTATCTGCAGCTCGTGCTGTCATCAAATCAAGCCATTCTTTCATCGAAGGCACATGATAACCTGAAGGACAAGGTCAGCGTCTATCAATATCTGTTCCAGTTCCTTCCTCAATAAATATTTTGGTTGGATCTAGTCAATCATGAGTACCTCCCCAAAGATTATTAGAATTAAAACTCCATATATTTTTATCAAATCGTGCAGAATTATTAAACACAAAAGTATCATAAGTAGTTTGAGACGGCAAGTTTTTAGCTACATTTATCAAATTAGATGATGATATACCGTTTTTGGTTTTTATATTTCAGGTATTACTAAATCCATAATTGTTTCCTCGTTGAAACTGACATCCATAAGAATCTACTCAAAGTCCTGCAGTAGATGCTCCGACATTACATGATTTCATCGTATATACTTTACCTCAAAGGGTGATAGAAATATCAGCAGTATCACATGCAACTGTCGTATCACATACAGTTATAGATGTCTGAATGGTTGTATTACAATCAGCACCAGTCCAGCCACTTGCACACTCAAAACCACAGCTACTAGCTCATTTTACTCGAGGCTGATTAGCTGAAGTTGGTGTACCTGCTGTGAAAGTTGCGTTTGGATAACTTGGCTGAGGGATTGCACAAGAATTACTTGGTGGTGTGATATCTTCTACACAAGTATTAGCTCCCTCTAGATGATAACCTATAGCACAGTGAAAACTACATTCCTGACTGCTACCTGATGCCTGATACATAGTAGGGAATGGTTGAAGTGCAGGAAGTCAGTTTATCTGATGCCACGTAGATCATACATTTCGGACTGTTCCTGTGCTAGGTTTAGGAGCACATGGTATATCACGCTCCTCTGGCATTCAATGTGTATCAGAACATGTAGCTCCTGTCCAGCCAGCCATACACTCAAAACCGCAGCTACTAGCTCATTTTACTCGAGGCTGATTAGCTGAAGTTGGTGTACCTGCTGTGAAAGTTGCGTTTGGATAACTTGGCTGAGGGATTGCACAAGAGAATACCTCAAATGGCTCTGAATGTCCGTCATCAGAAACAACAGGAGAAATACAATTCAGAATTTCTGACTCTTGTTCTGGATCGTTATTGACGAAGGTTAGAATTTCCACGCTCACAGACTGACCTGAATTCATTTTATCGAGAGTAAAAATTACATCTTTCCCACTCTTCTCAGCTGTAAAAACTGCATTCATCTGCCCTGGAGGAGTAAGCCATATTGGATCACTAAATCCGCTGATAATAGCCAAAATATCACCTGTAACTGTATCTATAAAAGATGTTTTCTTGATATTTTGTCAGCTAATGGCTGTGAAGGTAATAGTCCAAGACTGAAGTAATCCATTTGATTCACCTGTAGCGACTTTGGTAAACTGGATAATTCCATCACCTGTGCCTGTATCTGTGCCTGTTGGCTGACAGTTCTGTGTTTGCTCATTTCGTGAATGATCTACAGGACAACAATCGCCTGTTGGTGTTTGCCTCTCGATAGGACAGACAAATTCTCCGTCACTCGACGCACATGAAGGCTTCGCTTGCAGATTTCTACAAACTCACTGTAATGGCTGAATCTTGGATCATAAAGGAAATCGGAAATGTACTGGCTGAGTAGGATGACCAGTATACCAGCCCAATGATCCATTTAATAGATCCCCTTTCCCATATCGAAATGATGGAAAATTAACTTCAATAGTGTCTCCAGACTCTACTGTAATTCTAGCATAATCAAATCGATGTTCCTGTCCCCAAGCTGGTATATAATGACCTAAGTTTGAAGGTCTGGTGGTATCTCAGAATGTATTACCTGAGTAAATAGCTCAAATAGTACCATCTGATCTCTTGACTATAATCTGATAATCGTGGGTTCGAGCGGCTGCACGCTGAATTTCTACATCTAAAATACCTCAGTGTAAAACTCTGATTGTATTACCAGAGTAGATTACTGATCATGACTGTCATATAAAACAGAGTTCTGCATCATTTCGATCATTATCAGTGGCATCTTCCATATGAACTCATACTAATTTTACTAATTCTCAGAATCTCTCATCATCAGATTCATCACCTGATAGAGATGCTCACTCTAAACCAAGACAATTATTGATGACTGTAGCTACATCTCATGTAACTATCTCTCATGAAACAGAAATTAGCATCTCTTGACCTGTCAAAAGTTCATCAATGGTAATAGTAAGTACATTACCTGAAAACTCATAATGTAATCACTCTGGGAGAGAAGTGGCAGGAGGAGTTGGGAAAACTGAGAATCCAGTCATAGTAGCTGGAAGTATGTCTTCAAAAACTAAACCTGTCTTTGTAGCTAATGCTTTGAAAAGTAATTCTCGCGTGATGACATTTCAGCTTTTTGAAGCTTCTCTTTTTCCTCGCTGTGTGTCGCCACCTTCAGGAATTCTAAAATTATTACAATTTCACTGTGCATCTGGAATTTTTCATACTGGACAACATTTAAGTTCTTTTGTGCTTCGTCTAGGATCAGTTGGACCACATTCGTCAGGGTTTGTTGTATCAAGGCAAGATATACCGTTTGGATCGAGATAATTTGAGCCTGCATCACAGCATATTGGATAATTTGCCGCTCAGTTATTACAAATTTGTAATGGCTCTTTGATCTCACAAGCTGTTTTATCCTCATTTGGAACCTGTGGAAGTACGCAGCAAGTGCCGTCTTTTAATTGTTGTGCTGGATCTTCACAGTCTGCTGAGTTATGACCTGTCTTGGTGATTGAACATTTTGAAGTAGTGTTACCTCCACAGTACCATTCCCGCCCAGTTGGTGTAGGATTCCAATGTGCAGTTTCTGAGGCTGGATTACAGAGAACTGGATTTGTCGCCAATCGTGCATCCCTTTGAGCTTCAGTCATCGGACTCTTTGCCTGAGCTGAAAGACATGCTCCAGAGTTCACTTCTGGTTTACATGCTGGATCATCAATATCTAAATGCTCTTTTCCAGGAATTGGACACTTTATCGGATCTGTAGCTATATCAGGAACGTCTTCACATACTCATTCAGCATTTGGCTTCTGACCTTCTGGACAGCATTTACCGTCTTTATCTTTCTGTTCGTCTGGACAATTTTGATCTTCAGGAAAATATGCTTCACATGTCTGTGTTCCACATTTCCAAGTATTGATTTTTGATAATCAATTAGAATTATTATCTCTACAAAAATCTTGAGCATCATAGAGAATTGATGCACTAGCTGGTTCACACAGCCAGTTTGGCTTTCCAAGTTGAGCATAAAATTCATCACAGCTTTTAAAAGTCTGTCAATTTAAGGCTGAACATCTCATTGGAACACAAGATTTTGTATCTGGATCTCGTCACTCAGACTCAGGATCACAGTCTTTCTCTGATTTTTCATAATTCACTGGATCAGCACAAAAAACCGTTTCTTCAGCCAGATTTTTAATCTTTTCCAAATCTGAAAGAGTTTGATTTTTGAGACCTTCTATATTTGTAGTATCTCATAGCACTAATTTTGCTAGTTTGGATAATATTTCTGATCCATAGGTTTCTAGTAAAGACTTTGATAAATTTTCCTCAACTTCTCCATGTAAAATGATAGCAGTAGCTGTGTCTGTACGATCCACATCATTTGTATCTACACATTCAGGATGCAACATAAGCTCACGCTGTGAATATAGGAGACAAGGATCAATAGCTCAATGTTTTCCACAATTTACGCTTTGTCCATCATCTGTCTTACATTGCCATTCCATATATTGCGCTCAGTTTTCATCTATTCACTTATCAACAGGTCATGGATTTCCTTTTTCACAAGTTCATTCATAGTTTCCGCATAATGGAGCAGGTAAAGTCTGTTCTCTCACTACACAGTTTAGAATTTTTCAGTTGTTAGGTGCGGAAATCACGGTTGCTGTAATAGTACATTTAACAGTTTCTCCAGGTTTTAAATCAGGAATAGAAATCTGATTATTGATTCAAACTGAAGCTTTTCAACTACAACTGATCTTCACATCTCATAAATAACTAGGAATGGATTCTTTCCAATCATCTGCCGAACCTCCATTAGCTCCTGCTGTCCAAGTGATTTCCCACGAAACTGTATCACCTAGACTCACTGGTCAGGTCGTGAGTGATTTCTTGATTGGCTTGACTGGGTCTTTTTTTATTATTACTTCGGTTGGATCACAGTTTTTTGTATCTGGATTATATTTTGTCTCACAGCATTCTCATGAATACGGATTATACTTTTCATCTGGACATTGCCTAGATCACATAGGGGGTTCAGCATAACACTCTTTACTTCCATCACATGACCAGAGTCGTCAATTTCCTCACCATCTATAATCTAACTTTGCTGAAGCAGGATTACACCACTCTGGCTGTGGAATTATCTGTTCAAATGGATTAAAATTATTCGATCCCATCATTCGATCTGAAATTGTAGATTCTAAGTTTTTATTACAGACTGCTGGTTTGATGGTTACTCCACATTTTTCATCTCCACACATTCGAGAGATATCATTACCACTCTCTATATAACCTGTCATCGCATCTGCTGGATCACAGTATTCAGGTGGATTAGCAATAAAAGCTCCACCTCGTCGTCCTCTCTTGTAATCTTTCCATTCCTGTAGAGAATTAAAAGTCATATTATTGATTACACATTTTGGTGGTGTATCTTCTGAAATGGAAGGAACTACAACAGAACTACACACAGGGACAAAACTAAGCCTTGTTTCTATACAATTATTTACTTCTAAACTATTATTTAAACTTCAATCCGCTTTTATTACCACTTTTGGAGATCTCTGAACACAGTTTTGAATAGTTTCTCATGGGATTGCATCTGACTCAAATACAAACTGATAATGCCCACCACCAGTAAGAGCATTAGAAGAAAAAGTAGAACCATTTTGAGTAAAATTAGATGGCTGAGTAATTACTCTAAATCCACTAAGTGTAGATACTTCAGAAAAGCTTAGTCCTGTATTAGGCTTTCATATTATATTTACATCTACAGTCCGTATAATTTTATCTCCTGAAAGAACTCAGCTTTTTGTTATCTCATAGTCTGCCTGAGATTCTGATCATCCAGTATATCAACCATAAAGTAGAGAATAATAAGCACCACTACAAGGAGGAGTGAAACCTGGAGGAGTTCCAATCTGAAGATTACAAGCTCCACCATACACATTTCCTTTTGAATCTTTACAATTCCAAGACCATCCATTTGGAGCTGGAGTAATAAGAGAAGTTCAGTCTATTACTGACCCATTTGTAGTCTGAGTAAAAACAGGCGTTCATCAGTTAGTACAAAGCAAATCTGGACGATTTTTAATTTCATCCCAAGCCCTATAATCTAAATACCCATTTATACCTAGAGAGCGACAAGTAGGTACTTGAATATTTTTAAAACAAGCAGGGGAAACCTGTTTCCCATTTTTATCTTTACAATAATAGCTCCGATTAAGCATTCATCCATTATTATCACTAAATGCTCCAGTATTTAATCGCTCAGGAGTAGCATCAGATGGATTACATCGCTGGGTATTTGGATTGTTTTTCAAAGCTTCAAACTGCTCTATCGTAGTCACAGAGTTATAAACTCCTGAATTACAAGATCAGGTAATAGTAGTTGTAGAACCTGTTGATGGAGCTATTGAGATTCAACAAGCTTTTCATCAACAAGACCAAGTCATAGCTGTTGTTTTTCAGCTAGTATCTTTTACCATCTTTAGTCAAAAATAAAAACCTTTACCTTCCAAGAAACTATCATAACCATTATCATTTCTGCTAGAATAATCCAAAGCAGAATTATCTGGATCGCAGAAAACTGGAGCAGTAGCTGGATTTTTTCCTATATTACCATGAATGAAAGCAAGATTTTCTACAGAAGAATACGATTGTGGAGTTGTAGTACTAAGCTTTGAACAAGATGATGGAACTGTTGTTGTTGGCTTCTGATAACTAATCACTTTCGGATCACATGACTCTGAAGTCGTCACATCTTGCTTTTGAAGGAGTGCATTTTGTTTTAGTGGAGTCGGTAAACCCTGATAAATCAGATAACTTCAAAGATTGATTATATTATTGTTATTATTATTTAGGTAAGTGATATCTCACTGATTTTGTGATGCAGTCGCCGTGGCTGATGAGACAAATACGCAGTTCTGAATAGATGTCAGCGATGTAGAATTTTTTACTCTCACACGTATGGTACAGCTAACTGATTCATTTGCATTTAGTTCTGTCGTAGTCAAGATGAGAGGGCTGGTCTGAGTAACCTTCACCTTGGAAGAACAGGTTCAGATACCTACATATTCTAGATCAGAATTATTGAAAAGATATATATCCGTAAGTTCAGTGATGAGCCCGCCTTCAGGTCCAGCCTTTCGTGAAAAAGTCCATTCTATAATACCGCCTGAAGTTACAGAAGTTTGACTCGATGGATGCGATTTAGTCACACTCGGAGCGGTCTTGATAATTATCTGATTATCATTATTAATAATTCAGCCGTCAGTAAGAGGTAATTCTTTATTTGGGTCTGTCTGCAGTCATCACCCATTTGAATCTGTGGTTGTTCATCCACCTACAGTTAAACCCCCTACCAATCACGGAATCGCTCATAGAACCTGATCACTCAGAGCCGCCGCCGAAGCTGAGTTTATTCCAAACATCAGGGACAAAAGTAAAAGAAAGCTGAATGCATAACGAAAGTTTTTCATCTGAATATGTAATAAGGTAAAACTAATCACAATTGTATTCAGAATGTGCAAAAAAGACTATTTTTTTGTGAAAATGGTGGCATTATGATTTGACAAAATTAGATTTTATGGATATAATATGTGAAGCCATGTGAAGTGGTATGTTTTTTTGGTTATTTTGTAGAAAATTTCTCAACAGATGATAATACTTGAATTATAATTGCAAACGGATAGACTATTGATGTGCAAGTAATCATCTCCGCCCTCCCGCTTATAACCCCTCCGCCCTCGTTCCTCGGGCACCTCCCCTAACAGGGAGGAAAACCGTTCCCAATATTATCGTATGAAACAGACGGATCGTTATTTAGAAGTTTAGCTTTGGGGTGAGTTTGTCCCCCTGTGAGGGGGGAGGGAGACAGCGACAAAGTCGGTGTCGGAAGGGGGGTTATTTACGCATAGAACATGGCGGCACATCTCAGAATTGGGCAACAGGATTGTGTTTGGTCGATACAAAATTTCAACTTGAAATTGATACAAGAAAGATTAGAGATTATATTGTTTTATTTTATTTTTAGATGATCATGCAAAATTCACGTTTATTTCTACTCGCGATAGGATGCAGTCTGCTCCTCTTGACTGCTTGTGGAACCAAAGTCGAGACGCCGACTAATCAAAACCAAAACACAAATGAAGAAACTATTATATCTGGAGATGGCACAGATGTCAATGCTTCAGACCTTTTATCACCTAATACTGTAGATCCTATGGCTTGTGCTGCTGCTGTTAGTGCTTATTTAGACGCTGCTAATTTGGATGGTGAAGGGACCAAGGTTATCGCAAATGGCGACAAAATCGTTGTAGATTATATCGGTAGATTGGATGATGGAAGCGTTTTCGATACGAGCGTAGAGGCTGTAGCCAAAGACTGCTGAGCATATAGTGCTGGTAGGGATTACAGTGCTGGACTAGACTTTGAGGTTGGTGCTGGACAGATGATCGCTGGATTCGATGCTGGAGTAGTTGGGATGAAAGTATGACAGACAAAGACTGTAAATATCCCTGCAAAAGACGCATACTGAGAGTATTCTGAGGAAAATATTATGACTTATCCGCTCTCTGATGTACCAAATCCTGATGATTATGAGGAAGGGATGAAGTTTTATGCATACTGAAATGTACCAGTGAAAGTGCTAAAAAAGACTGATACTGAGATTACTCTAGACTTCAATCACGATTTAGCAGGCAAGGACTTGATATTTGACATTACTATCAAAGAAATTAAATAACTAAAAATTTACTTTTATCCAGTTATAGATGTCTATCAAAGTTTCTGTCAGTGAATATTTCCAGAGAAGCAGGTTGCGATTTGCTATTTTTGGGGTTATAATGCTGATCATAGTCGGAGCATCTATCTGGATTAGAAACCGGTTCTGAGCGATACTTCTGATTTGTTTTGCTGGTTTATACCTATACTTTCAGTTTCGCTGAGGCAAAGAAATAGATATAACAGTAAAAGAAGACTGACTTTTGGTCGATGGGAAGCTACATCCTCGATCACAGTATTCTGGTTTTGTACTGGAATATCACACTGCTAAGCAGAAAATCCACAATATAGTATTACTGGAAGCCAAGACTCATTCAATACATACGATCATGGATACAGACGAGCATTTGGAGTCTTTTGTGAATGAGTTATCTGAGTTTTTGTCTAGGAAAGATAGCTTTGAAGAGAGTTTTGGGGAGAGAGTGATCAGGAAGATTAAATTGTAAGCAACAAAATGACACAAGAAATATCATCTCACAAATTAGTAATCAAAGATGCAGCTCGACAACTGTTCTGAAGGATAATTTCAGCATTGTTTGGGTTTGTCATCACTAAAATCATCTCGTCATACCTCTGACCTCTCAGGTACGGAGATTACGGGACGATTTTTAGGTTTTTCGCATGGTGGACCGCACTTGTGGATTTTGGGATTTATGTGATCGCTGTGAAGAGACTCTGAGCACTGAAAGAAAAAGCTGACAATCAGGTTGCTTTGGCTACAGAATGAGACGGTCAAATAGATGCTCAGCAGCCATATCTGGTAAAGGAAGGTCTGGTGCCGACTTATCATAAGTTTCTCGGAATGAGGGTTTTTATGATCATAGTCGTGTATACTTTGGCTATTATCACCGCATATCTGATACCTGCATACACTGATAACCCCTTTATAATCTGGTGATTGCCGTTGGCTATGCTGTACAGTGCCAGCAATATGTTCGTCTGAATCCAGCAATTACCACTCCAACTATTCTGGAAGATGAATAGGCTCAGCTGGTCGCTAATTATAGCGAGATTTTCGCAGTTGGCAGTGCTGATTCCAACTGTTTATCTATTATTTAAAAATGTAAAATTTGATAGTGAATGACCTGCGACTCCAGTGATGATCTGAGCTTTCTGTATGGTGGTTTTTAGCGTGGTGGCTAGTGCTATCTGACAGAATGTAGAAATTCATCACAGATCCAAATCATTACTCCCCTTCAAGATTGATATTGATCTAAAATTTGTCAAAAAAATATTTACAGGTAATCGAAAATACTGATTTTCATACTTTATGTCGAGCTTTCACACACTGATTGTACTGATGTTTCTCGGACGGTTTTTCCCGACAAGTGAAGGTTTCAAATATGTCTGATTTTGGGCTCTGGCACTGTCATTGATAGAAATATTACTCATCATCCCCTCGAGCCTCTGAAATTCTCTACTGCATAAAATACCGAATTATAGCATCGAAAACAAGAAAAAAAGCTTTGGAAATCTGCTCATACTGGTCGTCTGGATTGCTATCATCATCGCGATCAATTTCTTCGTGTTTGATAGGGAGATTATTCGATTTGTATCTTCACGTGAGTTTCTAGGGACGCGGTGAAGTCTAGTCAATCGATGATCCAATCAGATTTTGCCTTTTTTATGAATTGTCCTGAGTTTAAGTTTTATAAAGCAGGTTTTCAATTATCTTTTCGTGGCTGTCGAGAAACAGAATGTGTTGTTTTGGAATAATTTGGTCTGAGTAGTTGTTTGAATCGCTATTGGATTATTCGTAATTCCACGCTGGAATCTGCTGGGAGGGGTTATTACGCAGTTAACGATTGAGTTTTTCTTTACATTCTGAGCATTTCTGATAGCGCGTCATCAGTGATTATTGCCAAAAATACAGGTCAAACCTGCGATAGCTCTGCTTTGTATACTGCTGTTGGCTGGGCGAGTTGGGGTTGGGGTAAATCAGTTTTTGGCACCTTATCAGCCAGACATTGTGAGATTTCTAGTGATCGCTCTGGTTTTCAATGGAGGGATTGCTTTGGCTAGTCTGAGGTCTGTAAAGCATATTGCGAAGGGTTTAACCGTGGATTAAAACTGTTTTTCTGAGCGATAGCGAAGAATCCAGACCTAGCTCATTTAAACTGGTTCCTTCACTTCATTCAGGATAACGACTAGCTCAGGATAACAACTGGACAGGTAAAGCTAAAACTTTTTCCTCACGATTACTTTGTCGGCGTCTAAAGCACTCAAATCTGCCACCTCTATTTCATCAAATCATGAATAATATTTTTTGAGATTATCATATTTCTCGAACTGTAATATCATACCTTCTGAACTGATTAAGTTTAGGTAGAAAGCCTGATCTCAGAGGAAAACAATACATCTAGGAGACCCTGCTAAATATACGAAACGTGTCATATCTGGAAACTGCTCCTGAAGCATAGGGATGACCTGCTGGAATACTGAAAATGGGATCTCGAAGAAAAATCAGCTCAAACTTTTGGCTCAGGAAGCATATTGTGGAGTATCTACTACAAATTTTCACATACCTAAAGCCTTATTTGAGTCGAGTTTTCGAGTTGCATTATCTCACCAAACTCAGAAGATTTCATTTCCCAGGTGAACTAGAAAATCAGGTTCTGAAAACTTAATATCCACTCCAATGATACCTCAATTTTCTGAAACTACTTTCCAATCCTCTATTAAACCGCTATATATGTCAGCTTTTTTATCTAATGTCTGCAAGAAGTCATCTGCTGAAAGCTGTCACTGGAGAACTGCCGATAATCCGCTAGGTTGATAAAATTGTACATCCAAATCTGGTAAATCTCAGGTGCTTTTGAGTTCCAGCTGAAAATCCAAATCTTGGATGAATGGAAACTGTGAGTGAATATCTGCAATAACTGCGTCTTTCTGGAATCGAGTGAGTACATAATAGTTTCTGCCTTTGAGAGTATGATAAATGAGATTATACAATTCTATATCTTCGAAAGTATCTATGGAAGTCTGAGAAAATTTAACGCTTTCTATCATAAATTTTTCCTGAAAAAACACTCATTTAATCAGAAAAAAAAAGCTGAATCAAATCAGAATTAGAGCGATCAATGTCCCAGAGATAAATTTTTTCACGGGAGATGGAATATTTAGAGAAATTTCAGGTAAAGAAATACCCGTCTTTCTCGCTGTTTTTTGTAAAGTCTTTTTCACCGAGAAAGGTTTTTTCTTTTTTGCAAAAGGTTTAGGACGAACTAACGATTTTGGCTTTGTACGTGATTTCATACAAAAAAACTATGAAATAATCTGGATTGGTAGTCTGTTTTAGCCAGCTGTCGGGATCGAACCGACGACCTTCTCGTTACGAGTGAGATGCTCTACCGACTGAGCTAAGCTGGCTTGTATGATTTGGTTATATAAAAAATATATGTTTTTTCAAGAGGTTTTGGATTTAGATAATTAACCTCCCAATTTTATCACCCACTCCTGAAATAAATCACCTTTTTCTTCAAAATCTTTTCGCAGAGAAAAGCTAGGTGTTGCCGTGGAAAGTAGAGCTATTTTTCATGGGGAAGTATGGTCGTATGCGAACCTAACTCACTCCTCCATCGAGCGTGTATGAATTACATTGTATTTATCTAGATCTGAAGCTAATAAAGTCGCAATAGTCTGACCAGAGTCTGGAAATAAAACTAGGTTGCGAATCTGACTTTTTTTAATTCTGTCTACTAAAGCTGAGAAATCATATCGTCAATCTACTCCGCCAAGAAATAGAGTATCCACCTGATCTCACAGTGCATCTAATGCTGCAATAGATGAGAAAGGTGAAGTGGAGATCGCATCATCATAAAAATCTATTCATCTGAATGTTCAGACCTTCTGTAACCTATGACGCACAGGTGCAAAATTTCTGATGGTGTCGACTAGGATTTCGTCTGATATTCACATCTTGGAGGCTAAAGCAACGATTGCACTAATATTTCGCAGATTATGCTCCCCGAGAAGCTGGATTTCACTCAGATCGAAAAGCTTTTTGGAAGAGGAATAAAAAGCTGATTTGTCCCGTGTATATGGAGTATTTTTTCAGGTAAGGACTAGGTTTTCAGGTAAGGCTGGTTGTGGTGAGAAAAAATGTTCGTAGGAAGATGAAAGCATAATATTTGTCTCAGATCAGAGTAATATTCTGGCTTTGGCTCTGAGATAATTTTCCATATTACCATGCCAATCTAAATGCACTGGAAATATAGATCATAATATAGATATAAAGTTTTTTTTGACAAGAGTTTCGAGCATAAAACTAGAAAGTTCTATCACCACATATTGGTCTGGATCATCGAAATTTGAGATCTGGTCTAGGACTGGCTTGCCTATATTTCAGGCTAGAATAACGGGAAAACCTGCATTCTGGAGTAATGAGTATGCCATAGATGTCATAGTCGTCTTGCCTTTGGAGGCTGTGATTGCGATGACTTTTCAGCGAAAATTATCAAAGAAAAACTGCACTTGAGTCATCAATTTGTCTTTCACCACTAGAAGTGTAGAATTATAGGACATACCTGCGGTTTTGAATATTATATCGTATGAATCTAAATCAGATAAATAATCCTGACCTGAAATACAAACCATCCCCTCAGGCAAGTCAGATTTTTCTATCTCTTTTTGATCTAAAATGGTAATTTGTATAGGTGAGATACCGTGTTTTAGTAGAAAATTAAGAGTCGATTTGCCCTCTCTACCAAATCATAAGATAGCAATTTTTGAAGATTGGTATTTTGATAGATTCATGTGATGAGAAGAGGATGTAAAAACAAATTACTGGATTAGGATTACGAGTCAAGCCCGAAATAACAAATGAATTTATCGCACACGTCAGCCTTTTTTCCCAATTTTTTCAAATTTGCGATAATGGGTGATGGCGTGGATGATACTGATGAAGCCCATGATTGAATAAAGTGGGATGTAAATAAGGGAATATGGGAATATCCACAGTATTTTCCAGAGTGTTTTTAGTGAGGTGATGAGCGGAAATATGTAAGGCAAAGATAAGAAAGCGTATGCTGTTTTGGTGACGAAAAACTCAACTCGCCATTTGATGTCAAAGACAGCCCAGAAAGCGTCTCGTGCATTTGGCTTGGAAATCATATTTTTGATAACATCGAAACTGAATGCTGTCTGAGTCGCAAGTGAAAAAATCAGCAAACAGAAACTAAAAATCAGCATGATATGTAAGGGGTTTTTGATCCAGACGCGAGGATATTTGATAAAGCAGTGAGCTCATCCACTGTTTCGTCTGAGCTTTTGTTTGCATCGTGACTTGAAATTTGTAGGCACGAGCGACTGTATTCTCTCGAGTGATTGCTGGACTTTGTAGCCTGCTTTGTTTAGTTTGAAAGCTAAATCTAGGTCTTCTGTCAGCATCCATGGAGAAAATTTTCAGACCTGAATGAAGGCAGATTTTTTGACCATCAAGCAACCTCATCGCAGAGCGATCGCACCGAAAAGGTTATATGAACCCTGCACCATATCTAGCATAATGTATTCGATATTCGTCATAGCTGGTAGAAATCAGTGATTTTTGGGTACGTATGGACATGAAACGGCAGCTACACGGTCATTTTTTTGCATTCTAGCGAGCATAGAGGTGATGTGTCTCTTTTCTAGCACATTATCAGCGTCTAGAACTAGCAAAATATCGTATATCGCCAAATCTGAAACTTTATTTAGGGATAAAGCTTTTCAAATATTTTCTGGATTATCTATCAGAGTAAAGCCATATTCTGACTGGATTTTCTGAAGTTTGGATAAAGAATCATCAGTCGAGCAGTCATTTACTACGATCAGCTGAAAATTTGCTGGATCGTATGCGTGATAAACGCTTTTAACTGTCGCAACGAGTGAATTGCCGTCATTGTAACACGGTATGAGAATTGATATTTTATCTTCTCTGAGTGGCTTCAGCTTTTTGGATCTATATCGATCTATCAGAAAAAGAATTAAAGAAAGTATAAAACAGACTAGATATATTTTGAGTGCTAAAGTGGTAAATCGCATATCTGAGACTATATTTTAGTATTTAAAAAAATTATTTGAGTGTAACTCATACAAAATATACTACTAGAAAAACAATAATCGCAGTGATGAGAAAATCTATCGTAGTCGCCAGCACTTTACCGTATAAAATTCATTTGTAAGAGAGATCTTCCAGCTTTGTAATCTTGAGTTTTTTGAACACTGGAGCAAAAAACATAGGGACGACCAAGTCTTCTATGATAGATTTGGTAAAATCAGCCACTTTTTTGGCTATCAGTAGTCCTATCGCAGCTCAGAAAATATTGTACGTCTGTATAAACGTAATAAATTCTGCTCGAAAACTAGGATTTGATGTCGTTTCCATGATGAGCAGTATAAAAATATGTAATTAGAAATCAAGTCTATCTTTGATTATAATCACGAACCTTAAAATAAACTTAAATTTGGTGTAATTTTACCAAATCCAGTTGTCCAATAATACGGAACTCGCTCCTCTGACGGCGAGATTTTTATTGTTTTTCATAGCATCTGTAAAAATGCCTTTTACAAAAGTCTTACTACTCTCGTTGGCGTATTTTGGGAGTGAGAATATCAAATTTATGATTGGCTGGATCTGAAGTACTTTTTTGTCTATCAGGGCTACTGATACATTTAGAGATTGTGCATATTTTTCAGCAGTTCTAGCCTGTGCATATACTGGAAGAGTAGAGATTTCACCAGTGGAATAGACTGCTAATGGAGTATGCGTTCATGTTGAATTATAATTAGACTCTGAAGGGATACTTCATCCGCCACCGCCTCATCATCCACCTCAACCACCGCCTCATTGACCATTATTTGAACTTTCTTTTATGATTAAAAGTCCAGTAGACACATGATTTCAGGCTTGGTCAATGGCTGTGATTTGTAAGGTATTATTTCATACTGATAAAGTTTTTGTGTAAGTTCGACCTGTTCAATTTATTGTAGCTGATACGCCATCAATTTGTACTTGCTTTAATGATTGATTATCACTGGCAAATCACTGAAGAACAACAGTTGAATTAGTGGTAGAAAAGCCAGAACTTGGACTAGAAATAGTCAATAAAGGATCTTCTAAATCTAACATAATATCAAAGCTTCCTGAGATAGTTTTCTGTCAGCCCGTGAAAAGAATCCATTCGATAGTTTTGAGTCATTCATCCCCTGTCAGAGAGATTTGCAATGATTGAGTGCCGTTTATGATTCCCGTGCTGGCTCATATTACATCATCTCAAAATACTGTGTAATTTGCAGACATATTTGAATTTATGGATACTGATAAATTTCCACTTGAGAATTGATTTGTCGCACTTCCTGAGCCACTCAGACAGGTTGGCAAAGTAGCAGAAAGAGAAAGCTGACTCACATTTCATGTCCAGTCTCTCATCTTCACACTCAAATTCAAATCATCTGTCATTAAAGTGGAAACTGAATTCCAAGTTTCTCATCCATCAAAACTAAAGCTATCATCAATTCATAATCCAAAATCATCAGTTCCTGATAAATTATAAGTCAGAAAAGATGATAAACATCGACTGGATGTATCAACAGTACCCGTGATGACTGGTCAAACGTTGTCTAGTAGTTTCATACTTTGATAGAGATTCAGTCTTTTTCATTCTTTTATATAACCATCTAAGCCTGTCAAATGGTCTGCTCAGTCAAACAAAGCCTGTAATAATAGTGAAGAACTAGCATCTGGACGATAAGTTTTCAGTAGACTGATCGCTCCTGCAACATATGGAGAACTCATCGAAGTACCAGCCATAAGAGCATAACTACCTGTAAGTACTGTACTCAAGATGTCTCTACCTGGAGCCGCAATATCTACAGCAGTCGCACTAACATTTGAATAACTGGATAAACCATCATCCGAATCAGTAGAACCCACACAAATCACATTTGGATTTGTCAGAGAAAGCTTGCAAGGGAAGGTGAGACTGGCATCTGCAGCATTGTTTCCAGCGGCGGTAACGAAGATTCATCCATCTGCTGTAAAACTCTCTATCGCAGTGGCTAAACCAGTATCATATCAGACAAATCATCGAGAAGCATTGATAATATCTGCATTATTGGTTTTGGCATAATTTATGGCTTTGGCTAGATTTACTGTGTACATATATGAGGAAGTTCCTATGTTATAACCAGCTTTTATCGCCATAATCTGAGCATAAGGATTCGCTCAAACTACTCCAATACTATTGTCCATCTGTGCTCAAACAATACCTGCAACGTGAGTACCGTGAGTATTCACAGAAGCTATATCTAAGATATTTTGTGGATCATACGGATCTGGTGCCTGTTTTAGAGGACGAGGATCTCCGTCATCATCAACTGTAGATCAATAAGTATTACTGCCTGAAAAATACAAATTAGCATAATAGAAGCTGGTTCATTTGGATGGTCGCATCTGATTTATTAGGTCTGGATGCTGATAATCTACTCATATATCGATAACTGCAACGATTGGAGATTGTCTATCAGATTTTTGCATAACTGCTCAAATTGCATCTCACCACTGAATTTTGGTCAAAGCGTAAAGTTGGGCGAAATCTGCATCATTTGGCTGATAAGAATATAGTTCATAACGGTAATTTGGCTGAACAATAGCATCTGGATATGTTTGCTGAACTCTCTGAAGTAATTGGTCAGAAGTTTCATCACTTGCAGACTGAATAATTGTAATATCTTGATCTCCTGCAGAAAAGGTATCTGCTATTTGTAGGTCTGATTGAATATCCTCTAAATCTGTTTGAATTGACATTGTGTTCATAAGATTTCAGAAAGATTGGATACTTTGACCCTTTGGAGTGATGACCAAGACAGACTCATCTAGATTTATAATTCAGTTTTCTGAATTTTCAGAAGATAGATCAGTCTCTGCAAATACAAAAGGCAGAGAAATCTGGGACATAACCAGGGAAAAGATAGCTATTCACGAAAGTATGTGTTTCATGTGATAAGTCAGTAAATAAAACTAACTGTATTATAATCAAAAATATTCTAAAAAGCAAGAAAATCCCCTTGTATTTTGGGTCAGATTTTTTATTCTTAGTTTTATAAAATTGTACATCAATTTTTGTAAAAGACCCCCTATTTTCAGTTGTATTTATTGTATTCTCACTGAGTACCTTTTACTTTAAAAAACTCTAAAAATAGCTGATGGAAATACGTAATTTTTGTATCATAGCCCATATTGATCACTGAAAATCTACTATCGCCGATAGAATGCTAGAAATCACATGAACAATTAGAAAATCAGAGCATAGTCAGGTGCTAGACCGTATGGATATTGAACAAGAAAGATGAATAACTATAAAACTCACACCTGCTAGAATGCAATGGAAATGATATGAGCTAAACTTGATTGATACCCCTGGACACGTGGATTTTCAGTATGAAGTTTCACGTTCACTGGCAGCAGTCGAGGGGGCGATACTATTAGTCGATGCTTCTCAATGAATTCAGGCCCAGACACTGTCAAATCTATATCAAGCTATCGATCAAAATCTAGAAATCATTCCTGTACTAAACAAAATCGATCTGCCTGCTGCTAATCCAGACCGTGTTGCTACTGAAATCGAGCACGTTATATGACTTCCTAGAGATCAAATTATATGTGTGTCCTGAAAAACTGGTGAAAACGTAGATAAGGTTTTGGATGCGATAATAGAAAGAATTGACAGTCCAGAAGTACATAAACAAAAATATCCAAAGAAATTCAGCGTTTTATAACTTTTATGTATAAAGTTCAATGACTGCACGAGAAAGTTTTGACTTACCGTCTAATAAATTAAATTGTTTAAATGGAATAACGGAATATGTCAATAAGCATAATACTATCGCTTCTCCTAATGAGTTTAAACATAGGGTATCTAGAGTTTTATGTGCTGAATGTGATAATGTAGGGAAGGAGTGTTTCCAGAGGTCTATAATTGATGTATTGACTTTAAAAAGAGTTGAAAAAGAAAAAAACTAGAGTCTGCGTGTAGAATCTAGTATCTATCTTGGGAGAGCCGGGATTCGAACCCGGGACCTTATCCTTAAGAGGGATCTGCTCTACCAACTAAGCTACACTCCCAAATCTAGCTTTGTAAGACACTCAATAAATGAATTAAAAGATACTATACAAATCTCAAAACAAAATTCAAGCATTCTTTTACTTATTTTTGTTTTAGCTGATATGAATAGAGAAAAAATCAGATCATTTATTCTCGTTTTGATTAAAATTTTCTTCGTTGGCTTGGTTTTGCAGTTTCTTATTCAGACTTTTATTACTTTTCAGCTGTGAGGAGATGGAAGTTTCTGGAATTTTGTCTGGATGCGAAAGGAGATAATCATTCTAATTCTCACTGTTTTGGTTGGGCTATGATATGCTGGAATGAAGAAGTTTAGTCATCCACTCTGGAAGTTTATATTGCTTTTTATGGCTACTGGATTGATATTTCTGGTATTTTCTGTTTTTATTCAGAAAGTCTGAGTCTCACCTTTTGTGCTCACTGTCAAATATGATTTATTGCCCTTTTTCATCTGGGGTTTATGAATTTGTGTAGCTCTTTTTTTCCTTACAGAACAAGACCGCAGTATTATACATCTCTATCATAAAATAGTTAAATTCTGACTACGAGGCTGATTTTTTTGGCTATTGCTGATATATTTTATGCCGACTGGATTGAAATTTTTCGGTTATGATCCGTATTCTCGAGAATGAACGATAGATGCTAGACCGCCTGCGGTATATTACACTCTCATATCTCCGTATGCACAGGGAAGTATGCTGAGAAATCAGTTTCTCTTTGAGAGACCTATCAATTTTTGATTTTGGTTAGTCGCATTTTTCCCAGTCTTTGCCTTGTGATTTCTCAGGAAAAAAAGTATTAAAAAGCAGATTTTTTATACTATTTGATTTGGATTGCTCGTATTGTCTACGTGGTCTAGAGCAGCTATCGTAATATTTGCAGTCGAAGTGCTGGCTATTATGTTTATTTTGCACTGGAAAAATATCAAAAAATACCTGCCTCTGTTTATCATAATATGCGTGTTATGAGCCTGATGAATTGGGGTTTTCTGAAATAAATATTTCGCTAGAGAACACTCGACTACTGGACATTTTGCACTCATCGCTGAAGGTCGAATCTTGGCAAAAGATCACTTAATAACTGGACGATGAGCCTGATATGCTGGACCTGCTTCTCATCAGATATGTTTTAATGCACTGGAAAATGAGCTAGAAAACGAGCGTTGTGCTAAAATCACATCAATCAACGATAAATACGAGATCACGACATACGGTTTCAACCCTGAAAATCAGTTTTTACAAATCATAATGGAATATTGACTGGTCTGATTTATCGCTCGGATGGCTATGATATGCTGGATTATCCGGTATTCTATACAGATTCTGAAAAAAATGCACAACAATCTAAAAACTGAGCCTCAAAAGCTGATTTATTTCACTGTTATGGGATGTACGATAGGTCTAATCTGACTACTGGGAGAAGGTATGCTACTTCACAGTTTCTCAGATAGGATGGTCGTTTATCCTTTCTTTCTGCTGTATGGAATTAGTTTGGGGCTAGCAGAGAAAGTCTAAATTATTGTTTCGCCACTTCGTGGCTATTATGGTCGTAAAACGACCATACACAGCACCGTTGCCCTGTGCTAAGATGTTAAGCCCTTTCAGGGCACTGATTGCGCATCAAGCCCGCAACGACAGAGAGCAAACCCGCAACGATAGAAGAGGTAAAATTGTAATGATAAATAAATAACTAATTGGCTAGAACTAATCTTTTTACTCATAGCCAGAACCGTTCTGGAGGGAGAATTCCCTGCTTGAGATCGTAGTCCATCTCTACCATTTTTGTGAAGAAATTGGTCAAATATCAGCTTTTTTGTCTGATTAAATTGAGATTAGATATAAGTTTGGATGCTGCGAAAGGTGCCATTTTGCCTTCACTCGCTAAAGTCGAACCATCACACCTACCCTGAGAGTCCAAACCTAAAACTATCAAATAATTTCTCAGTCCCCAAAATAACATTCAGCTGGTTTGATTTCGGTCGCTACCATCTGACTGAATGGAATCTAATATATGAATAGCCTGCATCGGGTCCGACAATAGATGATCAAAAAATGCAAAACCATTGGTCTCAACTCATCAATAACATACATTTTCAATATCAGATATGGTAATATTTGCATTAGAAGATTTTTTGAAATAACGTAATTTTTCTAATTCACTCATTAGACGAAATTGGTCAGTTCATACCTTGTCTATCAATGCTCAGATAACATCATCAGTCATACCTAAATCTACTGCTTCTTTTTTGATAAAGGACTTGAGACCTGATTTATTGTGCATTCAGAATTCTTTGATTTGTGCCTCTTTTGTGAGCCATTTGTATAACTTGCCTCTCTTATCTGGCTTTTCTGAGATGAAAACTAGGATTGTGTCAGCTAATCAGCCTTCTTTTAGTTTCATTAAATAATCAGTTAAAGGCTCGTATTGATCGGCTTTTAGTCAGCCTTTTTCTGTGGAGACTGGTAGTCATTCTAGGAAAATTATTTTTTTGGTGATGAATAGTCCTCCGCCCTGTAAAGACTGCTGAATAACTCATAAATTTCGGTTTTCCTGATGGAATAGCAAAACTGCATCTGCTCAGAATTTCTGGGAAAAATTGAGTTTTCGTCTCTGGACTTCTCAGTAAAGTTCATAACGATTTTCACCTGTGAAGAGGTATAAATTTTGCATAATAAAATTAGATTATAGAAAACCGCATAAAATACAAGAAAATATCTCTTGACTTTTACGCAAAAATGATTATAATGAAGAAATATATAAATTAACAAATAGAAATACTAATGAAAAATCAAGATTCTAAATTAGATGAGGGCTTTTGGACTGACGACTTTGATCATCTAGATCCAGAAGAATTAGCTATCATTGTTGGGACTAAACTTGAGGCTACAATCGAGGATTTCGATCCTGAAGATCTGATGCCTTCAGAGAACTTCCCTTTCTACTTTTAAGTGGCGTGGGATACGAAATGGCAGGTTAATCACTTGTCATTTTTTGTTTGGTTAAATTTTTATTATGTAGGTTTCTTTGCTTTCTTTGCGACAAGATAGAGGCTTGAAGACTTTGATATTTTTCCCGCCAAATAGTTTTTTCATATTCGCTACATATTCGTCAAAACCTGGTCACATAAAGATTTTGGTGGCGAAATGTCAAGATGGTTTGAGGTATTTTGAGTAAATTCGCAAGGTTTCTTCCAGTAATCAGATAGATCTCATCGCGTCAATATCCTTGTCGCCAATTGTATTTGGAGCCATATCTGACTGGATAAAATCGACACTTTGGGCTGTAATATTTAAATCGTCCAAAATTGCTGTAACGGCTGGAATATCAGTCACATCCTGCTGAAAAGTATAAACTCATGGCATTTTGATCTCTGCTGGTTTGATGTCAAATCACGCAATCTTAAAATCACGAACCCTCATCTTCTGGAGCTGAGCCGCTGTATATTGCATTCGAGAACCAGGAACACAGCCGATATCGATGACCGTTTTGGTATCTGGTCAAATCAGATGAAATTTGTCCTGTATTTCCTCGAGTTTGAAGG
>BNUE01000008.1 GCA_025997135.1 candidate division SR1 bacterium
GAATAGGTTAAAACTGCATTAATTTGTTCCACTGGCAAAAGCTCATCATTTTTGAAACAGCGAACTGACTGACCAAAAGCACGAACTTCAGATTCAGATGGACGCAAGGCATCTTTATTTACGTATAACTGGCTAGCGGAACTGCCATTAGGACTTGAAAGCCAATAATATCCATTTTGTCCCTGCTCACCTACGGAAATATCGTATGTATAATTACGATACCCAGCAAATGGCAATAATAAATCGTTGATAAACTTAATTCATACACCATCTTCATTGAGTTCTTTGTAGCCATTTATGATATCTACTCAATTTTCTAGTGATCATGAGTTTATAGCCTGCCAAGCAATCAAAACGTCTCCCCACTCACCCGCACTAGGCACATGATAACCAGCAGGACATGGTCACTGTCTATCCACGTCAGGATTTAAATTGTAATTATTAGCTTTTGCGTCTCATTCTCATCATCGTAGATTATTATTTGGCACAGCTGACCAATCTTCATCTTGGGAAACTGCATTAGTTGAATCTTCATTTTCTGTGATATAAATTCACCTATTAAACCAATTTCATGGACCATATCATGAGGCATCTATCTGGTCAGTGCTGGTGATAATTCAGTCAGTGCCAGCATTTGGGAAGGCATAATTATTTCCTCGCTGGAAGTATGCACCGTATGAGGATACTCCAGTTCCTGCAACAGAAGATCCTAGATTACAAGCCATAATAATATTTCCTCAGATATTAAGATTTGGAATATCACAGGTATTTAGTCATCCTGGGACGTCTGTCAAAATCCAGTCAATAGTAACAAAAGTCTGACCTGTGACTCAGGCAATACTCTGGAACTCTATCACATCATCAATAACGGAAGCTGTATAAATTTTAATTCGCGTAGTTGCATTTGACTGAAACCAGCCGTCATTTAGGACTGTACCTGTGGTATTTAGCGTCAATGTCGCAGATACACTCGAAACAAATCCTGCGTCAGGTCATGGTGAATAGCTCACACTACCTGAAATCGGACTACGATCAATATTTCCAACTGTAGCTGTAATATCTCAGGTATTACCTGCTAAATCTGTGAAGTAGAAGACAAAATCACCATTGTCTGTAAATGTATACGTAAATTCACCTGAATTATTATTTATAACCACTCATGACTTATCAAAACTAATAGTAACTACAACATCCTGATTTGTCAGTAAGAGTGTAGAATATTCAATAGTAGGAACCGCTCTTATCCTATCTATTCGATCGACAGTTGCTGTGAGAGTTCATACATTTCACAAGTCGTCCTCAAATTCAAATTCAAAACTTCCATTTCCAGTAAAAACGTAGTTTTCATCAGGATTATTTATCATTATTATATTTTCTGAGCATCCAGTTAAAGTAGCGATAACGTCTTGGTTTGTCAGAGTAGAAGGTGAATATGATATATCACAAATTGGATCATCATTATCTAACCAATCGATTTCGACATGTAAAAACTGATGTATTCCGTACGAATTTACAAAATTAACTGGTTCAATTACATTGTTTGTGTAAGTTTTGGTGAAAGTTGTTGCATTTATTCTAGTTCGACCAGAAGATAGAACATCAATTGTCATCTCTGATTTCAGAGTCACCTGAACACTTCCTGTAATAATAGTTGGACCATTTGGCGAATAACTCAAAGTTGCATTGATTTCTTCTAATGGCAAAGTATCTGTATTCTTGAAACAGCGGATAGACTGAGCATATGCACGATTATCAACATATCCAAAAGTAATAGATTCGTCCTCTGTATCAAAGACAACAATAAGATTATTATCTCCATCAGTATCAACTGTCAGATAATCTCCGACATCTCCAACATCTCCAAGAGAATAAGGCGACTGCTTTTCACGGTATCCTGCATAGGGAAGCATAAAATCTGCTACAAATTGTGCTAGAGTATCCGCACCGTCCAATACTCAATCCTCTTCATTCAAATCTCAATCAATAATAGATTCTGAGTTAATATATAACCAATCGGATGCCAATCCTAGCCATTCATCAAGTGTCGGTATATGATAACCTATCGGACATGCTCACTGATGAGCTAAATCTGAGTCCTCCTCTCATCATCGCAGATTATCATTTTTAGGATTAGACCAATCACTAGGAGATCAAATAAATAAACTACTATTATACCGATTTCATGGTCCATAACTTGTGGCGTCAACCTGAACTGTAGAAGTAGTAGGAGTCTGACTACGAGAGAATGGATAATTATTTCCTCGCTGAAAATGAGCACCGTATGAGACTTCTCACAAGCCAGCAATGGAAGTTCCTAGATTACAAGCCATTATTTGATAGTTTCCTACACTAATATCTGAAGTATCACATGTATTAACTCATCATTGGACATCTGTATAAATCCAGTCAATAGATACATCTACTGAACCTGTCATTGATCATCCTGTCTGTCCCACAGTACTCTGAAAATTTACAATATCATTTATAACTGATACTGTGTACATCTTGCTTCGCGTTAGATCATCGATTTTATTTCGTCATTCCTCTAAAACTATACCTGAGACATCAGTAATTAATGTAGCTGTCACACTCGAAACAAATCCTGCGTCAGGTCATGGTGAATAGCTGATAGAACCTGTAATTGGAAGTGGAGTACGATCAATATTCCCAACTGTCGCTGTTGCCTCTCAGGTATGACCTACTAAATCATGAAAATAGAATGTAAAATTACCATTGTCTGTAAATGTATAGTTATGATCTCATGAATTATTGTCAATAATTACCAAAAGTTTATCAAAGCTGATAGTAGCAACTACGTCTTGGTTTGTCCATCATGTCTCAGAATACTCAATATTAAAGCCAATCTCTTGTTTATCAATCCGATCAATCAAATATCATGTAGATGAAGTGTTTCCTGCTAAGTCTGTGAAATAAACCGTTCCAGAGGTATTATAAGCTACATTTAATGTAAATTCAGTTCCCGTAAGATCTCCACTTCGACCATCTGGCAAATAAACTGATTCAGATAAAGTTAAAGTTATTTGAACATCGTCTTTTGTCGGGGTATCTAATATATAATCTACACTAACTGCAAAAGGTAAATCTTTATCAATATTTGTGATTTCATACCCTGTAGCTTCTGATATATTTCACTCTCTATCTTTTATCTTGATAAATCCAGAACCATTGGCTGTAAAAGTAGCACTAGGATTTGTAGATCGAGAGTTACCATTGTCGAAACTATATTGTTGCACTAGATTATTATCGGTTCCTGTAACGGTCAAAGTTACTGAGCCTGAAGTAGGAGTCATAGGTTCTTGTGATACTGAAGTAATAATAGGTGGAGTCTGGTCTATCCGATCCACTAAAACATTTCCTGTAGTCTCATTGCCTGCAATATCGAAAACATGCACAATAAATCCACTATTTTCAGAGAAAGTCTGAGTAAATATCTGCTGTGAATCTGAATAAATTCGTCCATCTGGTGTCTGAGTAGGTTCACTCATAAGTAAAATGGCTACTACAGGCTGATTTGTAGGAGTAGATGGTATATAGAATATACTCAAAATACTTGCAGGCTGCTTATCAATTCGTGAGACATTTGCTACAGCTAGACCCACATTTCATGCAGTATCCTGAAAATAGAATGTAAATGTACCATTTCATGTAAATACATAATCTGTGCTTTCTCCATTATTTAGGATTATTACTCATGATTTGTCAAAAGCGATGGAAGCTATCACATCCTGATTTGTGGCTCCAGTAGTAGAATAAGTGATAGTACCCTGAGGCGGAAGCTTATCAATCCAGTCTACATTAGCCCAGGCTGAACCTGTATTTCAGTATTTATCATGAAAATAGAAAGTAAAGTCTCCATTTTCTGTGAAGGTATAAGATGTACTTCCAGAATTATTATCAATAATCACGTCTGGCTTATTAAAGATAACATTTGCACTTACGGACTGATTTGTCATACCTGTCAGAGAGAAGATAATAAGTCCTGTCACTGGTGTCTTATCTATCCAATCTAGAAGCATATCTACATGACCTTCATTTCAGAGTAGATCGAAAAGGCTGACTGTACCACTCCAGTTTCCAGTGAAAATTTTGGTAAAACTCAATCCTGTCGATGATCACTGCCGTCCTGATGGTCTAAATATAGGTTCATCACTGGTCAATGTGGCTGTCACTAACTGATTTGTAAACCCTGGTATATCATACTCTACCTCAGCGATTGGTGCTACATTATCTATTCGATCTATGAAGATTTCAGTGTTTCATACTCTACTTACTAGGTTCATAAAGCTGACTGTACCACTAAAATTATCTGTAAAAACCTTTGAAAACTCTGTGCTAATAGTCGCAGGAGTCCATCATTCAGGGGCAAAGACAGGTTCACTAACATTTAAATATACTGTCACTCCTCCACTCGTTTGTGTTTCTGGGAAATAAGATAAAGAAATAGCCTCTGGAGTCTTGTCATTTATTCGATCAATCTCAATATATGCACTTCCTGTATTTCATACTAAATCTGTGAAGATCACAGTTCAAGTGGTATTTTCAGTATATATTTTGCTAAAATAGGTACCCTGAGTAGTCCCTCCAGAACTCGTCCATCCGATAGGAGTATTGATAATCTCATCTGTAATAAATCGTGCTGTCACTGCATCATTTGTGAGAGAGTCAGGATCATATCACTGATCAAATACTGTAGGTGAAGTCTTATCTATCCAATCAATAGAAATACCTGTACTTCATGAATTTCCTACTAAATCTGTGAAGGTAAGAGTAAATCCTGTGTTTTCAGTGAAAATATGAGAAAAAGTCTGTCCAGTTTCATTTCATGCTCGTCATAAAGGTCTATTGATAGTTTCGCTAACGAAAATAGAGATAGTTACTGAATCTTTGGTTGGAGTAGATGGTGAGGCAATTACAGTCGTCACCACAGGAATTATATTATCTAATCGATCAACTATCGCCCTCATACTTCCTGGATTTCCTGCCTGATCCATAAACTGGAAGATAAATTCACCATTTCATGTAAAAATATAACCTGTAAGTCAATTGTTATTTGTGACTAATACTCCTGATTTATTGAAAGCGATGGAAGCTAAAACGCTACCTGAAGATGCTGTATCTGGGGTGTATGCAATCGTAGCGGTCGCACCTTGTTTATCTATCCAATCGATGAAGAATCAGGTTTGTCCCTTATTTCCTACTAAATCTGTAAATTCTACTATTCAATTACTATTATTGAAAAAAGTTCTAGTAAAGACTGTCCCTATCTCTGGTCCTTCTCGTCAAATCGGCTGGTGAACTGGCTCACTCACGGTCAATGTAGCTATAACATCAGAGTTTACCAATCCAGAGCCCTCTGGAGAATAAGTCATAGAAATAGCAGTAGGTGAAATTTTATCAATTCATGAAACAAGTGCTGTAGATTCTCCTGTATTTCCTGCTGAATCAATGAAGGTGAATGTAAAATCTCCATCTCAGGTGAAGAGATGATATGTTGCACCATCGTTATTTGTCACATTAACTCAAAGTTTATCGAAGCTAATAGTAGCAACTACATCCTGATTGGTAGGTCAAGAAGGTGTATAAGTAATGGTCGGAATAGCTGAAATTTTATCAATCTGAGAAATCTGGATAATTCATGTTCACTGATTCCCTATCATATCATAAATTGCCAGATTATATCAGGTATTGTCTGTGAAAGTCTTGGTGAAAAGGCTACCTACATAATCCCCCTCTCGTCCGTCTGGCTGATAAATTGGTTCATTTGTGAAGATAGTCACCTGCACAGTTCCATTTGTAGGAGCTATCGGAGTATACATAACGACTGTGGTTAGAGGCGGATTTTTATCGATCCAGTCAACCATTGCTGTAATATTGCCTGTATTTCATGCTGGATCACTATAATTAAATGTGAAAATTCCATTTCCAGTAAACTCATGATCACGAGAATAATCGTTATTTAGGATATTTACTCATACTTTGTTAAAATCAACTGAAGCGATAACATTTCCTGAGGTAGAAGTGGAAGGAGAATAAGTCAGATATGCACTAATTCCCTCTCTATCGATCCAATTGATAAAAATATCTGCTTCTCATTTATTTCATACTAAATCTGTAAAACTAACTGTGCCTGAATAATTAGTAGAGAAATACCTAGAAAAGCCTGTGCCTATCGTAGGTCATGACCATCATAAAGGCTGTCGGACCAATTCATCAGTCTCTAACTCAACTAAAACATCTGAGTTTGTAAATGTTGCACCATCTGGATAAGTAATAGTTCCTACTGGTAAAGCCTTGTCAATACATGAAACAGTCGCTGTCAGCGTTCCTGTATTTCCTGCTGGATCCTGAAATAAAAAATCAAAATCTCAATCCTGCGTAAATAAGTGATAAAAATGTCCAGAATTATTCAGAATTATTACTCCTGTTTTATTAAAGCTAACTGTCGCTAAAACAGATTGATTGGTCGGTCCATCTGGCAGATATACCACTTCTCATGATGCAACTGTCCTATCAATATTAGAGATAGAAATCTGACTCGTGCCATCGTTTCATACTAAATCGTAGAAAGTCAGGTCAAATCACGTATTTTCTGTGAATATTCTCGTGAAGAAAGTTCCTGTAGCATTTCATATCCAGTCAGCAGGCTGATAAATTGGTTCACTGGTAATAAGTGTCGCAACTACATTCTGATTTGTCAGAGATGATGGCGAATACATCAGCATTATCTGAGATGGATGGACAGTATCAATCCAGTCTACAATCGCTATCTCTGAGCCTGTATTTCATGCCTGATCAATGAAAGTAAAGGTGAAGTTGTCGTTGGCTGTGAATAAGTAAGTATCTGAGTCTATCTCTACATTTGGCTTATCGAAAGTAATAGTTGCAAGGACTGATCCTGAAGTCGGAGTCGAAGGAAGATATGAAATTGTGCCTACTGCTGAGTCTTTTTCGATCCAATCGATGATAAGTCAGGTTTGTCCTATATTTCAGACTAGGTCAGTAAAAGTGAGACTTCCACTATAATTATTTGTAAAATCTCTCTCAAATACCATTCATGAAAGATCTGTCTGTTCCCATCATACTAAAAGCTGAATTGGCTCGTTAACCGTCAAAATTGCATGAACATTATCATTTGTCGGTGCTGTATTATCTGGATCAAAGTTCAAAGATACCGCCTGTGGAGCTATTTTGTCTATCCAACTAACAGTCGCCATCACGATTCCTGTATTTCCTGCCTGATCACGATACTGGAATGTAAAAGTGCCATTATTTGAGAAAAGATGATAAAACTGCCCAGAATTATTTGTGATAACTACTCACTCTTTATCAAAACTAAGTTGTGCTATCACATCCTGATTTGTATCAGAGGCTGGCAAATAAGTAATAGTAGGAGTCGGTAAACTTCTATCAAACCAGTCAATGAATATGCCAGTCGTCCCCTCTCTACCTACGAGATCATAGAATGAAACTGTAGAATCTGTATTGTCTGTGTAAGTTTTTGTGAAGAATGTGCCTATCGCATTTCCATCTCGTCAAGCAGGCTGAACAATCGGCTCATCGACTAACAAAGTAACCTGCACTGAAGTATTTGTAGGAGTCGTAGGTGAATAAAGTACCTGAACAGCTGATGGGTTCTGAAGATCTATCCAGTCAACGTATGCCGTTTCACGACCAGTCGTCCCTGCAATATCCATATATTCAAAAGTTATTTCTCCGTTTCATGTAAATAATCGAGTATTTTCATCACATGGAGCTGCTACTTCTCACTGATAACAAGCCGTCACGATCGTACCAATTTTATTAAAGTCGATAGTAGCGATAACTCCTCCTGATGTTGGAGTAGATGGGGTATAGCTAATTGTTCATTTTGTAAGAATTTTATCAATCCAAGAGATTGTGATGCCCGTACTACCTGGATTTCCTACCATATCGAAGAATGAAACTGTAGTATCAGTATTTGAAATATAAGCTCTAGTAAATTCAGTTCCACCATTCTCTCCTAATCGCCCTGCTGGAGTCTGTATTGGCTCGGATGTCTCGAGAGTTGCGATTACTTCTGAAGTGGTAGAAGAAGATGGTGAATACGAAACGTCGGTCGCGATCGGTACGTCCTTATCTATCCGATCGACAGTTGCAGTCAGACTTCCTGTATTTCCTACCTGATCGATGAATGTAAAAGTAAAGTCGCCATCTCAGGTGAAAGCATGGAAAATTAGTCCAGAATTATTTGTGATAACCACTCCTGATTTATTGAAAGAGATTGAGGCTAAAACATCCTGATTTGTAGGTCATGATGGAGAATAAGAAATAGAGGCAGAAAGCTGATCTTTGTCTATTCGGGTAATTTTTACATTTGTAGAGCCTTGGTTTCATACGAGGTCTAGGAAATAAATAGTCGTATCTATATTGTCTGTATAAATTTTGGTAAATAACATTCCTGTGGCTGAAGCTCCAGTCCATCCATCTGGACAATAAATAGGTTCATTGGTCAGTAAAGTCGCCTGCACAGGGAGAAGAGTAGAAACGCTCGGAGAATACATAATCGTCAAAGCCTCAGGTGGAGTCTGATCTATCCAGTTAACAGTTGCCGTAGCTGTGTCTATATTTCCTACTAAATCTTCATATTCAAACTCAAACTCACCATTTGCAGTGAAAGTATAATCCGTGACTCAATCGTTATTTAGTATGATTACTCACTCTTTGTCGAAGCTAATAGATGCAATCACAGCTCACGATGTCGCTGATGCAGGAGAGTATGAGAATGAGGCTGTCGCATTTTCCTTGTCTATCCAGTTGATAAGAATTCCGGTCTGAGATGTATTTCCAACTAAATCTGTAAAAGAAACTGAAGTATTTGTATTGTCTGTAAAAACTCTGGTAAAAGTAGTCCCCTGCGATGCTCATGATCGTCCGTCAGGTCTATGAACTAATTCATCAACTGTCAAAACCGCCATTACATCTTCATGAGTGATAGAATCTGGATCAAAAGTCAGACTTACCACTGATGGAGGAGTCTTATCAATTCGGTTTACATCAATGAAAGTAGAAGTCTGATTCCCTGCAAAATCGTAAATATCTACATATCAGCTTCGATTTGATGTGAAAGTACGCGTGAAAAGTAGTCCTGCTCAGTTCCAATCCTCTGGAGTCTGAACTGATTTATTGGCGAAAATAGTCGCTATCACATCTCCATTTGTCGCTGATGATGGAGTATATAAGGTCAGAAGTATCTGAGGTTGAACGACATCCATCCAGTTTACAATTGCCGTCTCACTTCCTAAATTTCCTGCCTCGTCCATAAATGTAAACATAAAACTACCATTGTCAGTGAAAGTATAGCCAGTCTGACCGCCATTGTTTGTCACTGTTACGCCTGATTTATTGAAAGTAATCTCTGCTAGAACTGGTTCGTTGGTCGTGCCTGTGGTAGAATAAGAGATGGTTCAGATTACTGGAGTTTTGTCTATTCGTGAGACTTCTGCGGTCAAATCCCCTGTCCTACCTACACGATCTCTATATTGAAAATTGAAAAAGTTATTACCCGTGAAAAGATACCAAGTAATTCATGCATTATTATCGATAGTTACTCATGGTTTATTGAAATTGATAGTTGCGATTACAGATTGATTTGTAGTTCAAGTGGTAGAATAAGAAATATCAGCCTCAATAGGATCTTTATCTATCCAAGAAACAACTGCTGTAGCCTGCCCTGTATTTCCTGCTTCATCATGAAAATTATAGGTAAAGCTACCATTTCAGGTAAAATTATAACCAGAAGTAGGTAAATTGTCAATTATTACGCCTTCTTTTGTAAATGAGATGGTTGCATAGACATCTTCATCTGTCCAATCCCTAGTCGAATAGTCAATCGTTGCACCGATGGCTGTTTTATCAATCCAGTCTACCCTCGCCTCAGTGGACGCTATATTTCATGCTCTATCGACATATTGGAAAGTGAAAGTTCCATTTTTGGTGAAAGTATAATCTGTAGTCGGGATAGAGCCTGTATTATTGAGCATAGTCACCTCAGGCTCATTGAATGTAATTCTAGCGACTACATCTGCATTTGTCCGTCAAGAATTGCTGGGGATATATTGAATTGTCCCAACTGGTGGTGTCTTATCAATTCGAGTTACTGTCGCTCTGGCTGTTCACTGGTTTCCATATGGATCCTGAAAAGTATAGAGGAAAGTATCATTTCAGGTAAAATTACGTGTTGCACTTCAGGAGTTATTTGTGATTATCATTCAGCTTTTATTGAAATTTGTCAGAGTCGCGACCACATCGAAACGAGTCCACTGAGTAGTGGAATACTGTATAGACCCTGTCACAGGTACTTTATCAATCCATGTCACTTGGGCAATTTTCTCACCAAGATTACCATATTTGTCGTGGAAAGTGAAGGTGAAAATGTCATTTTGTGTGAAAATATGAGTATCGTTTGGTTGGTATGTGGATGTAGTTCCTGAGATAGATGTGATAGTAATATCAGGCTTATTAAAGCTGATTACCGTTTCCACGTCTTGATTGGTATTGGAAGAAGGATAGAAAGTCAGAGTTCCAGTGATTGGAGTCTTGTCTATCCAGTTTACAGTTGAGGTTCTGGAGCCTGTATTTCAGTAAGCATCTACATAATAGAAGATAAAAGTACCGTTTCCTGTGAAGTTGAAGTATGAGGTCGAATGCTCTACTGGATTTCAATTAAGCAGTCCAGATGTCACGACTACTCATGACTTATTGAAATGAAGAGTGGCAAGTACATCCTGATTTGTGAATCATGTAATAGAATAAGTCAAAGTGCTGGTTACAGGTGATTTATCAATTCGGGAAACATTGGCAGTCCTGGAGCCTGTATTTCAGTAAGCATCTCTGAATTCAAATGTAAAGCTACCTGACTGAGTAAATGTGTATCCTGTAAGTCCGTTATTATTTGTGACTATTACGTTTTCTTTGTTGAAGGTGATCGATACGTTTACATTCTGATTTGTATTTTCTAGTGTCGAAAATTCAAGTTCAGCATTCACTGGACTCTTGTCTATTCGTGAAACTTCAGCGTATGCTGAACCTGTATTGCCATAACTATCTGTAAAATTGAAGGTGTAATTTCCATTTTGATTGAAAATATATCATGTAGAGCCACCATTTCATTGGACTGTTACATTGGCTTTATTGAAATTTACTGTGGCAAGGACAGATTGATTGGTCAGTCAAGTGGTAGAATATGACACTGTGGCTGTTACTGGTGTCTTGTCGATCCGCGAAATAATAAGTCATGTGTATCATTCATTTCACACAATATCTAAAAAGCTGACTTCACTGATGATGTTTCCTGTGAAAACTCTGGTAAAACTCGTGCCTTGCAGAGCTCCTGACCATCATTCTGGCTTTCGAACTGTTTCATTGGTTATAAGAGTCGCAGTTACATCTTGATTAGTATTTGAAGGTGGGGTGAAAGTCAATGAGTTAGCGATAGGATCAGATTTATCTATATTGTTTACTGTAGCTGTGGCTGATCCAGTCATTCCTGCCTCGTCTATGAATTGGAATGTGAAAGATCAGTTTCCTGTAAAAATACGCGAATATCCACTATTATTTGTAACTGTAATTCAATCTTTATTGAAGCCTGTAAGAGTCACTGTTATGTTTTGATTGGTTGCTCCTGTATTAGAATAGCTTACTGAAGCTGATGGTGGGGTCAAGAACCTGAGAACATCAACTGCACGGTTTTTCGCTAGATCGGAAGCACTCAAAGCACAGCTATACACACGGACAGACATAATCTGAGCATTAGTTTTGTAGGTAGTCTGATTATAGATACCATTCATAAATATATTGGTTGGATGCTGAGGAGCAGCGTATGCGTATGCGGCTATGCCTGCATTACTTCCATTTATGTATTGAGCGATAGAATTACCTCATGCCTGAGCATTTACTACTGTATAGGTAGCAGTATTATCAGCAGCATTTCTAGTAGCAGTCCTGTATGTAGCATTAGCAGTCGTCCCTCACTGTCTCCATTCTGCCTGTCTAGCAGTACCATTTAGTCTAATACCTCCTACCAGTCCATTTTGAGTTGCAGTAGCAGTATAAGAAGTAGTGGTAGAAGTAGAAAGGAAAACTCAAAGATTATTTGTCTGAGGTGTCGCATCGTAAAAATTATTAAATAGAACTTCTATCGTGTAGGCAGCACTATTATTTGGTCTGTAAGGCGTCGTAATACGAGAATTGGCATTTGTGCTAAACTGGAAATACTTATTACCCCAGTTTACACCTCATGCTGTGACAGTTCCATCTCTTCACGTACCTGATAGATCTCTCCATATAGTAGTAGAGTCTGAATGTCATGTCCCTGTGTTATTGATACCATCATATCGAAGTTCCAGACAGTTGTCTACGTATCACAGTGGAAGTACACTACCTTTTGCGATCCAACTCACGTTAGCCACCTGAGAACCTGTATTTCAGTAAATATCTGAATACTGAAAAGTAAATGTACCGTTGGCTGTAAATATACGTGAGGCTCAGCCAGGATTATTTGTCACTGTTACTCATGGTTTATTAAATTGCAGGGACGCAACCACATCTCAGAGTGTAGGATAAGTAATATCGTATGAAATAGTAGACTCAACAGGTGTCCTATCGATCCAATTGATAAAAATTCAGGTGGAAGCTGTGTTTCATGCTGCATCTGTGAAGCTAACAGACCCACTATAATTAGCTGAAAATGCACGAGTAAACACAGTTCCAGCAGCATTTCAGCTCCAACCTAAAGGCAATGAGATATTCTCTGATAAAGTCAAGGTTGCGATTACATCTTTATTTGTGAAAGTCGGTGAATCATAAGTCAGACTAAGGGCTTCTGGGGCAGTTTTATCTATCCAATATACTTCAGCCATTGTCGTTCCTGTATTTCCATAGCTATCCTGAAAATTGAATACATAAGTACCATTGTGAGTAAAGGTATAGTTTTGTCCAAAACATTCTACCAATATTCATCATTCAACACATGTCGTCAGAGTTACATTTGATTTGTTAAAATTGATAGTTGCCTGCACATCCTGATTAGTCAGACTCATAGTAGAATAATTGATAGTTCCAGTGACTGGAGTCTTATCTATCCGTGTAATATTAATGCCTGTGCTATTTGCATTTCCTACCATATCGTAGAAAGTTACGGTAGTGCCTGTATTGGCTGAATATACTCTATTGAAGAGTTGTCATGTAACATTTCCAGCTCGTCATGATGGTCTTTGAATGATTTCATTGGTAAGCATTGTTACTGTTACGGAGGTATTTGTATCATGAGTAGGATCATATACTAATACTTCTATCTGAGGAGGCTGTTTGTCTATTCGATTGACATTGGCTGTAGCTGATCATGTATTTCCGTATGGATCTATAAAATAGAATGTAAAAGCTCAATTATTGGTAAAAGTATGAGCTCATCACTGATATGGAGGGAATGGTGCTGTCCGATCATCTACTCAATCCTCATTGGTGATAATTACTCATTCTTTATTAAATCTAATTCTTGCGACTACATCCTGATTGGTATTGGAGGAGATAGAGTAAGATATCGTTCAAATTACGGGGCTTTTATCGATATTTGTAATGATAATTCCTGTACTACCTATATTTCCTGCTAAATCTGTGAAAGACAATACTTCATTAGTATTTGCTGTAAATGTTTTACGCATTACTGTGCCTGTCGTCGTCCATATCCATCACTCTGGCAAAATTACTGGTTCATTTATCTGAACTGAGGCTGATACATCTCCATTTGTAGGTGTAGTCGGAACTAAGGTTATCCTAGTTGCCTGTGGCACTATCTTATCCATCCAATCGACAATCGCAGTCGTCGAACCTGTATTTCAGTATTTATCCTGAAAATAGAATGTATATTCAGCATTATCTGTAAATGTGTAGGTCATACCGTTACAATCTTGAGGGACTCATCGCAAAGCACAGCTAGTAAGGACTACCTCAGCATCACTACCCTTATTTATACTCAAAGTAGCAACTAAAGACTGATTTGTAAGTCATGTATTAGAATATGAGATAGAACCTGTCAATAGACTGCGATCTATCCAAGAGACAATCGCTCTAGTCGTACCGTGCATTGTGTAATCTGGGTCATGAAAAGAAAACTCAAAAATGCCGTTGTCCATGAAAGTTATCTGAGTGCCACTCATACATGGAGGATCTACATATAGACAGTTATATTCATCATCTACAATCGTACCTGTCACGTTAAAGATAGCAGTAGCCACGACTGGTTGATTTGTAAATCCAGTAATAGAATAGTTTATCTTTGCATAAATAGTCGATTTATCTATCCAGTCCACAAATGCTGTCTCGCTACCTGTATTTCCATAAGCATCGTGATACTGAAAAGTAAAGCTTCCCGTGTTTTCAAAAAGGTAATTGGTAGCTGGAGTATTGCCTGAATTATTGGTGACAATAACTCCTGATTTATTAAAAGAGATAGAAGCCAGAACGTCTCCGTTTGTAATTCCTAAATCTGAGATAGGATCATAAACGATAGTAGCTGTAATTGGGCTCTTATCGATCCAAGTAATATTGATTACTGCATTTCCTACATTTCCGATCAGATCTGTCAACTCAATAATTTCACCAGAAACATTAGCTGAATACATTTTGGTAAATACTGTTCCTGTCGTCGCTCATTCCTGTCCATTCCAGCCATCTGGTTTGAAGACTGATTCAGTGGTAATCATAGTCACTGCTACATCTGTATTTGTAGGAGCTGAAGGGGTATAAAGAAAAACTGCTGATGGTGGAACCTTATCGATCCAAGTGATATTGAGACCTGTAGATCACGGATTGCCTACCTGATCTACAAAGTTTACCGTACCTGTAAAATTAGAACTAAACAGCTTTGTAAAGCTCTTTGAATCTCCTGTAACTGGAGTTCGTCATGGCATAGTTCCAGTTTCATTGATTGTAATGGTAGCCAAAACATCACCACTCGTCATATCTGTGGTGGAATATGCGATATTGGCAACGTATGGATTTTCCCTATCTATCCAATCGATTAAAACGTCCAAAATTCCAACACTTCATAAATTATCTTGGATCAAATAATGTTCTGTTCCACTGGTATTATCAGTGAATACCTGAGAAAAAGCTGTTCCAGGGTTGGTACCGAGCCATCATCCAGGTCTTTCTACAGATTTACTGATTTCGACATAAACTGTTACATTTCCTGAGGTCGGAGTAGAAGGAGTATAAGTCTGAGATACGACATAGGGAGCTGTAGTATCGATCCAGTCAATATGAACCACCGCGACTCAGGTATATCAGAGAATGTCTTGGAAAGTTATATCTTCCTCTATATTTGTATTATAAACTTTTGTAAACAGAGTTCCTGTATTTCCTACTCGTCATGGGATTGGACGAACATTTTTATTTAACTGAAGGATTGCAATAACTGATTGATTAGTGATCTGTGGTCATGGAGGAGAATAAGAAAGCATCGTAACTTCAGGACGCACCTTATCGATCCAATCAATATAAATACCTGTAGATCATATATTAGCTGCTAAATCTGTAAAAGTAACTGTAAAGTTTGCATTTGCTGAGAAAGAACGAGTAAATACATATCATGTGTATTCAGGATCAAATTCCGTAGCTCCTGAAAGCAATATTTGTCATGCTGATGACCATCACTCAGACGTATTGATTGGCTCATTTATAACTAAAGTAGCCAAAACATTTTGATCAGTCAGAGAATCAGGATCGTATGTTAAACTCACTGCTTGTGGAGGTACCTTATCGATCCAATCAATTAGGACATCCACAGTTCCAGCGTTTCCTACCAAATCATAAAACACGAAAGTTCAGCTGTAATTTATAGGAAAACTCCTAACGAATGTACGTCAATCTCCCTGATCTGTCCATCAGACTAATGTTACCTGTTCGCTGAGTGTAAGAATCACCTGCACATTCTGATTTGTAGGTTTTGGTCATAAATAAGACAGATTGATCACTGTCGGCGGTGTCATATCAATCCAGTTTACAGATGATACGATAGTTTTATTTCAGAGAAGAATAGATACATTGTTCGCATCAGCCAAATCGAAAAGATACATATCATTGTCTGTAAAAAGATACTGATAAAGTGCTGTATTGGCCCCAGTGAAAGCTGATTCTTTGGTCGCAGGTCAGTAGAAATTTACCCAAGCTGTAACGCCTGTTGTTGGCACTCCTTTCTCTGGAAAGTAAGACACGCTTTTGATACAGAGCGACTGAGAATTTTCCCAAGTAGCTGTACTTGCATATTTAGTATCTAAATAATCTCTCATCGTTTCACTAATATCTCTAGATCCAAGACAGTTATTTGCTATCGGAGTAGTAGAGGCGTTTGTAATATTTGTCACTGAAGCAGGAATAACTGGAATATTATGGAGCCAGTTGTCATTGAAAGTCAGAGTCGTGAGGCGAATCATATTGTCGAATGCTCATTCTGTCATATTAGCAATTGAATTGTTATTGATATTCAGAATTCTTAAATTTTGTGCATTTCCTCACCAGAAAGCAGTCAAACCAGTATTTGCTAAATTTAAAGTTCCAGATAATATCTGAGGAACGATAACCGCTACCTCGTAGTTTCCTGCATTTGGATAGGTACAGGTGAAGTAATTATTATTTACTCCAGTAGTGGATTCAACAACTACTGCACTAATTCAGCCACCACAGGATGGCACATTTTCTGGCGTAGTCAATGAAGTTAGGTCGGTAGTTCCAGTAGATACTCTCGTATAAGGTACTCTCTTGGTAGTGCCTGCGGTAACAGTCCAGCTCCATCTCAAATGTGCAGGATCAGACAACCATGTAACTCTAGCTGTAAATGTCAATGGTCAGACAATATTTGATACTCCATTTGCACCTGCGAGATTAAACGAATATGTTCCATTTGATAAGAAATCATGAGTAGCCAACTGCAAATTCTCTGAAATGAATGTCTCCTTGGTAGTCGCTGGTCAGTAAAATGCAAGCTGTGCAATTACAGTTCCAATAGCAGGACCTGTCGGTGGATCATAATTTGCTCATTTGATACAGATTCACTGACTAGCCTCCCAAGCTCAAACTCATAGATGACCATCTAGAAATGCCAAGGTCTCCATGCTTACGTCCTCTGCTCCTAGACAGTTATTTGCGATTGGAGTTGTAGAGCTTAAGTTTGTCACAGAGATTGGCAGAACAGGTAAGTCATGAAGCTGATTATCATTCACTATCAGCGTTGTCATAGCATTATATTTCTCGAAATTTCATGTATCCATAAATGTAAGTTTATTATTGCTCAGATTCAAAGTGAGCAGACTCGTCGCACTTCCTCATCCGAACCAATCAATGTTTTTACTTGAAAGATCTATGGAAGACAAGATACCTGGATTCAGTATCATCGCCTGATAATGTCCAGATGTCGGATAAGTACAGGTAAAATAAGCTGCATTGGAAATATTCGCGGTTCCTCATCCACCACAGAAGACATTTATCGTACCTCAGTTTTTGGTATAAGGCACTTGCACTGTTTGATTTGCTGTCACTGTCCAGTCCCATGCCATCTGTTCAGCTACCTGTGCATCAAACATATCATACGCCTCACTAGCAGTTACTGTGCGGGGATACACACGAACTTCATCTATCAATCATTTGTAATAGAGTCCTCTCGCTGCTGCTGTATTTCATGCTGTATCAGAGGTAGCGCGTAAATCTCCAATAGTGAATCTTCCAGCAGCTGGAGCTGTATTTCATGCTGTACCTGTCCCATCTAATGCCCCATTAATGTACAGACTAATTAATCCATTCTGGGAAGCTGTAACTACGATATGGTACCATACACCTGTCGAGAAGGTGGATTTGGATACGAGCTGTGGTCAGAATGAGTTACTATCGAAAGCGAAAACTCTCAGCTTATTATTATTTGCATCAGTCGCTGAATACGTAGTTCTATCAGTATTATCGTTGATAGTTGGATTTCCTCAGATCGTCACCCAAAATGGATAACTCGTTCATCACTGTGGAGGTCCATTACTTACAATCGTACGTCCATGTTGCCTATCTGCGGCCGCTAAGGCATCTGTTGTATTATCATAGGATTTAAACCAAAATGAGGCAGTAAAGGCATTGGTAAATGTAAAATCTCCATGAATAGCTGCTCATGAAAGTTGCCATGCTCATCAGATTTTTCCATCTCCCGTCCAGGTGGCATTACCAGCTGTAACCTGAACTCTTCCCTGTCCATTTGCTCCAGCTACATTTGGCACTGGAGTTTCATCAGTATCCATCGGATAATAAATGGAGAGTCCATCATTGATTTCTGCTAGATCTACAGGAATTAAATCACCTAAATCTAATAGACCTGAAAGTAAGGATAAACCTGATAAAAGATCTTCTCATAAGCTTCCTGTCAGTCAATCTCCTGTCAAAGAATCGCCAGTTAAATAGTCGCCAGTTAGGTCTGATCCAGTTAAATTTTCTCAAGTTAAAGCTTCTCAAGTTAAGTTTTCGCCTGTATTATTTGAATTTTCTGTATCTAAAGATCAATCAGAAGAAAAATCTGACCCAGTTCAGGTATCGATCTCTGTTCAAGTTCAGCTTTTTATATCTGTTTGTGTTCAAGTGTTAGTTTCATCTGGGGTATCTGGGGTATCTGAGATGTCTGAGTTATTATTTCAAGTGTTAGTTTCATCTGAAGTATCGTCTCAAGTTGTAGTTTCATCTGAAATATCTGAGTTATCATCTGAAGTATCATTATCTACTGGGGATAGGTCGACAGACTGCAAATCGTCCAAAATTTCTCACTGAAAAACCACTTCACTAGGTGTATTTGTAGTATTTAATCAAAAAAATGTATCAGAAAAGCTATCTGGTGCCAGCAAACATATTGCTAAAAATAATGAGATAATGGACTCTAAAAGTATGAACTTTTTCATAAATGAGTACAATGCGATAAGGATAAACACTACATTATACTAAGGAGGACGTGAAACGTCAAAATTATGACTGCTGTGGAGAATTATCACCTTGTAATTTATGGAATAGAATTAAGAGTGTCTTGTTTTGTAAGATTTAAGTTTCTTTTAATGTTGACTTTTATAATAATAGATAGTTGTAGTTATTTTTGTCTTGAAAATCAATGGGAAAACGGCTATATTGTATCGTTATGAAATATAATATTTTACAGACCAACTATGATAAGCCTTTTATCGAGAGATTACTGGAGATAAGACAGATACAAGACTGAAGTCAATTTTTTCAACCTGATTTTTCAAATTCACGGAGAGACCCATTTGATTTGAATGATATGGAAAGTGCAGTCGATACCTTGATTAAGGCGATGAAAAAGAGGAAAAAGCTGGTCATCTTCGGGGATTATGATGTAGATGGGATTACGGCGAGCTACTGTTTGTATCAGTTTTTCTATAAATTTTTAAATTATGAGAATGTGGAGATCAAGTATCCGAGTAGGCAAAAAGATGGTTATGGACTGAAAACTTGGCATCTAGATGAGATGAAGGAGGCTGGTGCAGAACTGGTGATAACAGTGGATAATGGGATTACATCAATCGAAGAAGCAAAATATGCTAAAAAAATATGATTAGATTTGATCATCACTGATCATCACCACCCACTAGATGAGATTCCTGAAGCAATTGCAGTCGTAAACCCGCAAATCAGCCCAAATTATAGTTTTAAAGGTTTGGCTGGAGTCGGAGTGGCTTTTAAAGTGATTATGGCGATGCTGACTCGCTCGAAGATGACAAAAGAGAAGAAAAATCAGATTTTTAATTACTTTTTACCTGTCGTGGCGATATGAACGGTGGCTGATATTGTGCCTCTGATCGATGAAAATAGGTGGATAGTGAAACGCGGTCTGGAGATGATGAATTATGAAAAAGATAAGATCCCAGTGAGTTTGAAAGGTTTTTTGGAAAGTCTGAGTTTGAGAGAAAATATAGATACTTATCATATTGGATTCCAGATCTGACCTAGAATAAATGCGTGATGAAGGATTGCCAGTCCAGAAGATAGTTTGCAGGTGTTATTGACTGAATGAGATGCTCAAAAGCCATATCTGGAGGCGATAAATACGATAAATGGTGAACGTCAGGAGATGCAGGCTGAAATGCTAGGAATCGCTGAAGAAATGGTAGATTTGCAGAGAAAAATTTTGATAGCGGCGAGCGATGAATTTCACGAGTGAGTAATCGGGTTAGTGGCTGGTAGACTTAGCGAGAAATATCACAAGCCATCTATGATTTTTAAAAAAGATACAGAAAAAGGGACTGCTTCAGCGAGTCTGAGATGAAGTGATTATCTGAATGTGATAGAAATGATAATGGAGCATAGGGATTTACTGGAGAGGTTTGGCTGACATAAGGGAGCTGGCTGATTAACTGTCCGTCTGGAAAAATTGGATGAACTTTGCGAAAACATAACCAATCGATGCGAGAAGAATATTAGAGATGAAGATATGGGAAAAATGCTTTTGGTAGATACTCAGATTTTTTTGTCTGACTGGAATGATGAAAATTTAAAAAAACTGGATATATTTGCTCCCTTTGGAGAAGGTAATCAAGAACCGTTATTTCTATTTGAAGGGCTGAAAATTGTATCGTCAAAAAAAATTTGAAAAAATGAAAAACATCTGAAAGTTCAGGTGATGCGAGGGGAAACTTGTTTTAATGTGGTGATGCGAGGGAAATGAGAGATGGCTGATGAAATTGCTGGGGAGATTTCACTGATTGGGAAGGTGAGAAGAGACTGATTTAATGGGTGATGGTGCGTAGAAGGTGTGGAGATAGTGGGATAAATAAACCTCGGACAGGTACAAGCCATGTCCCTACGAACTGATTTTTTTCTTTAAAAGTTCTTTGATACCGCCGATAGCGACTGGTACGATGGAAATGAAGATAATTCAAAGGATTACTACAGTGAAATTTTTCTGAACAAAAGGTACTCAGCCGAAGAAGTATCCAGCTCGAGTGAATAATGTCGTCCAAACTAAACCTCAAATTAGGTTGTAAGATATGAATTTTTTGTAAGTCATCTTTCAGACTCAGGCTATGAATGGGGCAAATGTACGTACAATTGGGACGAAACGTGCATAAATAATCGTCATAGGTCCGTATTTTTCGTAAAATGATTCAGTTTTTTCTAAATATTTTGGTTTGAAAATTCTTGGATATTTGGTGAAGGCTTTTTTTCCGAGGAAATTTCAGATTTCATAGTTTACAGTATCTCAGAAAATGGCTGCCAAAGCTACTAATCCTCGCATTAGAAAAATATTAAACGTATTTTCAGGATTTGCCGCCAAGGCACCTGCTGCGAATATCATCGAATCGCCAGGCAGAAACGGCATAATCACTATTCATGTCTCGATGAAAATTATGAAAAAAAGTATTGCGTATGTCAGAGATCCGTATTCACTCACGAAAAAGTTTAAATGCTGATCAATGTGAAGGATAAAGTCGATAATCGCTCTGATGGCTGTGAACATGTGTAATTGTGAAAGGTAAAAACGAGACCACTATTGATGAGGTTATACAGGGTTATATAGTTTTAGATAGCATTATCAATATGAAAAAATCAATTACATTTTGGTGTGAAAAGTCCTCTCAATGACCTCTTTTTGATGAGCTTTTGAAAGTCTGACAAAATTGACTGCATATCATGAAACACGAATGGTTAACTGTGGATAATTCTCTGGATGCTCGTATGCGTCCATCAATACTTCTCTATTTAGGACGTTTACATTGAGGTGGTGGGCTCATTTTTTGAAGTAGCCGTCCATCATCGTGGTCAGATTTTGTATCTGTTCGTCTGAAGTCGCTCCGAGAGACATTGGGACGATCGAAAAAGTATTTGAGATACCATCTTGTGCGAACTGATAATCTAACTTTGCGACTGAATTTAGAGAGGCGATAGCTCATTTCTCGTCTCTGCCGTGCATAGGATTGGCTCCTGGTGCAAATGGCTCTCCAGACAATCTACCATCTGGAGTTGCACCTGTATTTTTGCCATACATTACGTTTGATGTGATGGTAAGTAGAGAAAGTGTAGGATTTGCCTGTTTGTATGTGTGATGTTTTTTGAGTTCCTCGAAGAAAAATTCCTGTATCTCTTTTGCAATACTATCTACTCTGTCGTCATCATTTCAGAATTTCGGGAAATCTCAGTCAATATTAAATTCTTTCGCAAGTCAAAACTCATTTCTGATAGGTGTAACCTGGGCATATCTGATAGCTGATAAACTATCTGCGATGATCGAAATACCAGCAGCCCCGTATGCAATATCTATCCCATAATTGGAATCTACAAATGCCATCTGTGCTTTCTCGTAATAATATTTGTCATGCATATAATGGATCAGATACATTGCTTTGGCATAAACTCTAGCAGTTTCAGCCATTGTTTTTTTGAAATTTGCCATAACTGCATCATAATTTAGAGGTCAATCTGAGAGGCGAGAAATGCCGTGCATAACTTGGATTCCATCATCTTCTTCTCTTCATTCATTGATAGCGAGGAGTAAAGTTTTGGGCAAATTACATCTAGCTCAGAAATGCTGAATCCTCTTTCAAATTTCCTGATAAGATACGCAACAGGCGATACCATAGTCATCACCTCATCTAACAGCTTGCATCAGATTATCATTTTCGTACTGGATAGAAGATGTATCTATCGAAACTTTTGCACAAAATTCCTTGAAACCAGTTGGCAACTCAGGAGATCGCAATACTGTCAAATTTGGCTCAGGACTTGGTCAAAGATTATAAAGAGTTTGTAAAAATCTGAATGATGTCTTGGTAACCTTTATTTTGCCATCGTGAAAATGTCCACCGATAGATTCTGTAACCCATGTAGGATCTCATCAGAAGATTTCATCGTATGAATTTGGTCTGAGATGACGTACTATTCTAAGCTTCATAACCATGTGATCTATCATCTCCTGAGCATCTGCTTCGGTAATCAATCAGCTTTTTATATCTTTTTCGATGTAAATATCTAGGAATGAACTGACATTTCATAGCGACATTGCGGCTCAGTCCTGCTCTTTTACTCCTGATAAATACGCAAAATATACAAATTGTACAGCTTCTCTGGCTGTCTGAGCTGGTTTGGATACGTCATATCCGTACATTTCACACATTATTTTGATCTCCTCTAAAGCCTTGATCTGAGAATTTATCTCTTCGCGAAGGCGAACCTTATCATCATCCATTTCACCTGCTATTTTCTCGAAGTCAGCTTTTTTGGATGCAATGAGATAATCAGCTCCATAAAGGGCTAAACGTCTGTAATCTCAGATAATCCTACCTCTGGCGTAATTGTCTGGCAATCAAGTGACGATGTGTTTGGAACGGTAAAGTTTTGTTTCTCTGTCATAAACTGAAAAAACTGCATCATTGTGATTTTTTGTGTATTCAAATATTTCTTTAACTCTAGGTGATAACTCTAATCCTCTCTCATTTAGTGCATTTTCTACCACGCGAATTCATCCAAAAGGTTTGATACCTCTCTTTAGTGGTTTATCTGTCTGCAGACCTACGATTACTTCTAAATCCTTGTCAATATATCCTGCTGGGTGTGAGGTAATAGCTGAGATTGTATCTGTATCTACATCGAGAAGTCAGTTTTTTGATCTCTCCTGTTCAAGTAAAGATTGCAACTTCGATCGAAGTTTCTGAGTTCTATCAGTCGGTCACTGGAGGAATGAGGCATCTCCATCGTATGGAATGATATTGTCATAAACGAATTGTCTCACGTTAATCATGTATATATTTTTAAAGTTATATAAAAATGCAGAGGTTAAATGTAAATAATCCTGTCTATAAATCAAGGTGTAGATTGATACTTGTGCTTGCTTTTTTGGCAAAAACCAGTACAATAAATTCACAGAAAACTCTAAAAACATATCGTCAGACCCCTTTAATTTTAAGAGAAACTATATTGTTTAGAATTTTCTATTATAATTATATCCTAAAATTATAAAATGTCAAATTTTTATAGCTGATTTTACGGTGATGATGGGCTGCGAGTGGCTCCTCTAAAAAAAGGAAAAAAGGCTGATATTAAACTGCAGTCTGATTCTGCAAAACCTGCTTTTAAGGTGGAAAATGAAGGCGGGGGCTGGGATTTTTTTTACTGACTGGAAAATTTTATCCAGCTGAAAAATGAAAGATGAAAACCGATCTATGTCTTTGATAATCACAATCACGCACTGCGATTTTGGTGGAATTTTCTAAATAACTGACAAGGACAAGCATCCAGAAAGGGGTTAATTCATATCGATCAGCACACAGATAGACGTGAAAATCAAAATATTTTTGACAAAAAATGGATGAATAGAGATTGAAATAATTATGAGAGAGAAGTTTTCGATTTCGTGCAGAGAAAAACTGAAGTAGGAAATTTCATAACTCCAGCTCTGGACTCTGTTTTGGTATCTGATTATCATGAAATTCGCAGTGAATATCAGTTTAATCATTTTGACATAAATTTACTAGATGGGAAGCCGTATATCCTAGATATAGATCTGGATTTTCGAGCAGAGGAAATGGGGATTTCATTTAAAAAGACTGTCGAAAAGCTGAAAAGTTTAATCGAAAAAGCCGAGATAATAACTATCGCGACTTCTCCGTATTTTCTGGATCAAAAGGTGGCTATTGAATTACTTATTGAAGCTCTCTAATCTGGCATCTATTGCTGGTTTTCAGATTGCTTTTTCTATCTCGGCAAATAATTCTTTGGCTGATCTTTCTCAGGTTGATTTCAGTTTTTTAGCGATTTCCAAAGTATATCGTTTATTATCTCCTGAGAGAAGGAAGGTTTTCTGCTGTTTTCGAAGTTTTTTGTTGAATAGATCTGTCATATCTCTGAAATCATAATTACGACCTTTGAAATTTGGGTGCTGGCTAACGTTATATAAAAGTTTTAGATTGGTGTCGTCAATTTTTTTTAATTCGATAAATTTCCTAAAGACAACATGTAAGGCAACAGTCGAAGTCTCTGGATCTGATACTGCTTCCTGTGGATTCTTTAAGGCTTTGGATATGCTCGGATGCATACCTAATGGGGTATCTATTCAGAGAAGCTTATTTCATGGTAATTCTCACTGCTTTTTTTTCAATTCTTCGAGAGTAAAGTGGTTATTTTGAGATGGCTGTTTGATGTTTATTTGATTAAGTGAATCGACAATATGCATAGAATCAACTTGTCTGTCAGTGAATGTTAAAGAAACTTTTGTCATCTCTGGCTTTCTTTCTGGTGAAGAGGAAGGTGAAGAAGAAGGTGTATCAGTCATTTTGGAAGGATAAAAGAGGTAAAATTCTGACATAATTATAACTTTTATTTTGGATTTGTCAAATTTTTATGTCTTTTTTTTAAAAGTTTTGGTTTGAATTTACAGAGCAGAAAAATATAAGGGGAATAGATTCTATGTTTTATCCTTTGTGGACTGCAATTATGAAAATTTCTATTGAACTGCCGAAGCTAATTGAAGTGATAGATATTGCTTCACGCTTTGTGTCCAAAAATTCTACGCTTCCTATCCTGCAAAATCTGTATCTCAAGGCTTCGATTGATTCTCTAACAATCAGGGCGACTGATATGGAAAAATACGTCGAAATCGAGCTTCCATGCCAGATTACGCTAGAAGGTGCCATTACTGTAAATGCAAAAATGTTTCTAGATTTGTTAAAGGTCGTAGAATCACCAGTTATAGAGCTATCTGTGAACCCGCAGACACACCAAATGCAGATCCGCAGTGCAAATGATGAATTTGAGCTAAATTGAATTCCTGCGAGTGAATATGTGGCTTTGCCTGAGGTTCCTCAGACTAATATCCTCACGATGGATACTCAGAGTTTCATTCAATGAGTGAATGCTGTAGAATATACGATTGTAGAAAAGAATTTTAGCCCAGTGCTTACCTGAGTTTTACTCAAAACAAAATCATGAGAGACAGGTAAAAAGCTGATTTTCGTCTGAACTGATTCATTTAGGATTGCAGAATTTAAGACTCAGACTACGATTTCAGAAGATTTTGCTCTAATAATTCCAAAGACAGCTATCAATGACATCGCAAACATCACAAAATACGCAGTAGATCAGGAAACACCAGATATGAAGATGAAATTCTCTGATAATTTGATAGGTTTTGAGTATCAGATTGGAACTATGAAAATCACGGCGACTACTCTGCTCATCCAGTGATCTTTCCCAGATTATGAAAGAGAAGAGATTATGCCTACGCATTTTAGCACGACTATTTTGGTAGATAAGACTCTATGTGAAAAAGCAATCAAAAAAATCTGAATTCTGACCAAGGATATTAACAATTACATCCAGATAGAGACGCAAGCCGATGGTGTGATCATCTCATCAGGTAAAACAGATAAAGGTGCTGGAACTACAAAGATTGCAGCAATTGTCGACTGAGAAAATCTGACTTTTGCATTGAACTGAAGATATGTAACTGATTTTATCAAGATGATGGATAGTGATGAACTGCAATTTAACTTGATCGATCATCAGAAGCCTATGATTATCAGAGATAAATGAAATGAAGATTATACATACGTGGTGAGACCATTGATTACTAATTAAACATCGTTAAACCACCTTCGCTTCGCTCGGTGAAAGTTAGGGGGCTTCGCCCCCTCCCCCCCCCCTCTTCAAAGAAATTAATAAAGTAAATTATACATACGTGGTGAGACCATTGATTACTAATTAAATATAATGAAAAAAAGCTGATTTACACTTATGGAAATTGTAATTGTGCTGGGGGTAGTTAGTATCCTGATTTTGGCTTTGGCAAATACTTTTAGCGATCGTAGTACTCTGCAGAAATATCAGGCGGAAGCTTGTTTCAATCAGATTGATGGACAGATGAGGAATTTCACAAATGCAGCTATGATGGGCAAAAAATTGCAAATAAATCGCTGAAATGGAGTTTGGATGAGTGTTTTCCCAGATTATTATATCATCAACTTTGATACTTGAAATGAAACTATAAACTTTAGGTGGGGTATGATTGATGGAGATAGTGGGGATTATATCAGTGCTAATCTAGCTACTCAGTGTCCGCAAAAAAGCGTGAAACTAAGTATGACTGGAGCTATTCTCTCTCAATGAATCAAAAATATAGTGATGACCAAGTGATTTCGCGAGATAAAACCCTGAGAGTTGTCAGTTTTTTATTTCTCCTGAAGCAATGCTTTTACTGGAGAGGTGAAATTTAATATGTGCACGACTGCTGTCTGAACTGACTGTCCAAAAGAATTCGCCAGATGGATTATCGACAAGAGAGTTCAGGGAATTTTCGCTCAGAAATGCCTTTATTATACAGATGATGTCAATACATGCCAGAGACGACAAGGATATTTACAGCCTTAGAAGATAGTGCATATCTACAGTTTTATCATATAATGCACTACCCAGTTCCTAAAAATTGGTGCTTTTTTGTAGATGAGAAGAAAAAGAAAGCTGATTTACCAGAGATAAATAGCTCATTCTCACGAGAGAATAAAAATGAGCAGATGGATGAATATTTGATAGAGATTGAAAAACATAATAAATTATACCAGTCCTTACCTTTTGTCGATCAGATATTTCTGTGTAATAGTATAACTTTTAATGCTCTGAAAAAAGACTCTGATATTGATCTTTTTATAATCACTCGCCCAGGTAGGATTTGGACTGCTAAATTTTTTGCGATGATTATGACGTTTTTTAGTGGGATGAAGAGGACTTTTAGAAAAAAAGCTAAAAAATTCTGTCTCTCATTTTTTGTATCGTATGATTACCAAAATTTGTACAGTATTTCCCTGAAATGAGTCGATATTTATCTAATTTATCGGCTGGCTCATCTGGTATTACTCTATCAGGCAGATGAAGATTTACCAGTCAAAATATGGGAAACCAATAAATGGATTAAATGAGTTTTGCCTTATTTTCCGCTGAAACAAAGTATTTGGCTAGGAAATAAAGTTTTCACAGGGAGAAGTCGTTTTAAGAGATGTGCAGAATGGCTTTTGGACGGGATTTTATGAGATTTGGTGGAATTTATCTTGAAAATTATTCAGCTTTTTGTGATCTTTTTGAAAAAAATATGGAATTGGCGTAAAAATAGAGATGTGATAACAAATAAAAAAATGCTAAAATTTCATCACGATGTGAGAAAAAAAGTAGCATTGAAATATGCGGTGGTGAAGAAAGAAAAGTAAGATTTTAGGTAAAATCAAGCTTGTTATTTGAACTCTTGGCTCATTTGTTTTTTTCTGTAGGCATTGGAGAATCTGTGGGCCTCATCACGGAGCTTTGTGAGTAATTTGTCTGCTTGGTCATAATGAAGCAGTATCTCATCGATATGCCAGTTTTTGTCGAAACGATAGATTTTCTCGGTGATGACCTCATCTCATCAACGCTTGGAACGTCAACCTATTCAGGATTTTTTCCTGGCTTCTCATTTACCTAAACTAATGAAATCCACTGAGTGAAAGATGTCGCGAAATCGCTCCTTTTCATCGTATATTTTTTTGATGACGTTTAGTTGCCCTTTTCATCAGTCGAGAATGAAGAGATTTGGGATGGAAGAATGTTCAAAACGCCTGAGAATTACCTCTTCTAATGCGGAATAATCATCACTTCCGCTGGTTTCACTGCGAATTTTATATCTGCGATAAAATTTTTTCTCGAGTAATCAGCCTTCCATACCGCTCAATCCCCCGCTCCTTCGGCTACCGCCTAAATGTGAAATATCTACACATTCGATTCTATTTGGGAAATTGGCTAGATGATACCTAGATTGTATGAGTTTTAGTAGGTCATTATTTAAATTATTCGCCTCAAAGGTTGTCGATAGAAGGAAAGACTCAAAAAATCTGTCTAACATCGCTAAAATATCAGCTTTCTCTGTCTTATTTAGTTTGATTTTGGTAGTCAAGGCGATAAGTCAGTTGTCTTTTCAAGAGTCTGACTGAATTGAAAATGTATCATCAATATCAGCTGCTAGATTTGCCAGTAGATGATAAGGATCTCACTCGTCAATACTAATTTTATCACGGATCACATCTATCAGTCTGCCTTCATAAAAATTTAGTACGACAAATACTCGATAATCACTAATTTTCCTAATTTCCATCACGTATCAGGTGATTTTTTTGTCCAATTCAACTGTCTGTCTCTCGACCATCTGTTCAATGTGTAAGAAAATGTCCCTGAGTTTGGCTGCTCGCTCGAAATTTTGAGTCTGAATGGCAGTCTGGATCTGATTTTTTATCTCTTTTTCTATGGGTTTGGTATTTCACCTGAAAAAAGAGGTAAAAGGCTGAATAAAATCTGGAGAATTAGAATTGTTTTTTGGGAACTGACAGTATCATTCGCACAAACCAAAATTAAAATCTGAACAAAGTTTGCCCTGTCTAAACTGGGAAATCGGGCAAGTCCTGAATTTCAGAATCATCCTGAGATATTGCATCAGCTTTTTTAGCTCTTGGGAATTACGTTTTGGTCAGATGTAGGTCGCACCGTCATCTCTCTTGTTTCTCGTCAGGATCACTTGTGGGAACTGGTCTGGACTCAGCCTAATGTATGTATATCAGTTTCATCATTTGAGAAGTGTATTGTAGAAGGGTTTGTATTGTTTGATCAGATTATTTTCTAGATACAAGGCTTCACCTTCGTTTGAGACAATCAGAAAATCGACTTTCTGGGCTTTTTTGAGCATTTCGGCTTTTCGGAGAGAATTTTTGGCGAAATATTGAGAAACCCTTTTTTGGAGGTTTTTTGCCTTGCCAATGTAGAGGATTTTGGAGTCTTTGTCTTTGAATTGATAGACTCCTGGATTGGTTGGAAGCTTGGTTAAATCGATCTGCATGTGGAGTTTTAGCTGAGTAATGATTTAATCCAGCTCTGAATTTTGTTGGCGACTGGATTTTTGTCGTGTCAATCTGCGATTTTGTGGATATTTTCAGCTGATGAAATGATATTTGCCTGAACATCTGCTGGACGATCTGCGATTCTATGATTTGAAGTAGAGATATCTGAGTTGGTGATTAGTTTGTAAGTGTTTTTGCGTTCGTCAATGGGAGATGAAAGTTTATCAAGAATATTTTCAGCCTTTTCTCTGTCTGCAGCTTCGACGAGCTTGGCTTGAGTCTCAAGTTTGGCGTTTTTGGGAAATTGCTCGTGAGATGAAGTCTGATTTTTATTCTCAATTTTATTTTTGTCTAATGATGAATTGGTATGTTCTGGATGTTTGATGCTCATAATGATGCTGTAAAAAGATAAAGTTTCAGTTATTTTATAGTAAATTGAGATAAATATGCAATAGTTAAATTTATTAAAAAAACGTCTCGGTTAAAAGACGTTCGTATAAATTAGTGGTGTTTATCGATCATACTAACGCCGATAAGTATTGCATCGCCTACCATAGCTCCTATGATAACCTTACAAGCAGTAGTAGAAATCGCTTCAAGACCTATTAGCAAGATTGCGGCTAATAATGCCTCTAAAATAGTAAATACCATGAGCCAATGATATTCTTTTTTGATCTCTTTTTTTACTTTGGTCTCGGCGATCATAGCTCTTAAGTCTCTGTTTTTTGATTTGTGAGTTTTTTTGTTTTTTGATTTGTGAGTTTTTTTGTGTTTTGACATTTTATTATATCCAATATTTTATACATATTCTTTATTATACTGATTTTTCGTAAAAAGTCAAGAGATTTTTTCTGGGGAAAAATTATAATTCAAAATGCACCACCAATCAGTAAGATAGAAATGTTACGTTTTATATCTTTACTTTCATAGGTGATGCCACACAATACTACACAAAAGAACCACTTAAATCAAGAGGAAAGACAAATTATTGAAAGATTATGGAAAAACTGAAAATGAATCTCTTGCCGTAAAATAGCGAAGATTCTAGACAAAAATCATACGGTTATATCTAGGGAAATTGATAGAAATTGAGTAGATAAATGACGAGGCGTTATTGTTTATTTAGCAAAGGAAGCAGAAAATAAGAAGAATTTACGTAGAGATAAAGCCAATTTTAAACATATAAAATT
>BNUE01000009.1 GCA_025997135.1 candidate division SR1 bacterium
CAGCAGATGACCTAGAGTGGACTTATAGTGCTAGTCCTGGGACTTGCAGTTTCAGCTGTGATACTGGCTATGATCGAGACTGATCAACCTGTAAAGAACAGATAGGTACTATCACATACAACTGATATGTCATCATGGACAGGAACCTCTGAGCTTCTCGTGTCTGCACTGCAGTGAATGATAAAGAGTGTTATGGCTACACCTACCAGCGAGGTAATAACTACTGATTTCCTGGCACAGACAAATTAACCGCCGTTACCGCTAGGTCATCAGCCGTTGTGGCTACAAAATGATATTCATCCAGCACTTGGATTACTACTAACCCTTGGATGAATAATGGATCTTCAGATCGCAATGCTGTCTGAGATACTCTCTGGTGATGAACTCTAGATACTACTACGGCTAACTGAGCAGGTACTACCTCAGCAGGTAGACGCTGACCCTGTCCATCAGGATTCCATGTTCCATCTACACTTGAGCGAAAAAACATGCTAAACTGAGGCAACCCTTACTCACTCTTTAGTACACTCAAGCTCCCGCTAGCGGGCTACCGTCCCAATTCCTTTGGTTCTCCCAGCTATGTCGGCGGCGCTGGCTACTATTGGTCGTCGTCTCCTTACGCCAGTCCATCCCGCGTCTACAGCTTGTACTTCTATTCGTCCAGTGTCTATCCGCAGGATAACTACACTCGTAGCTACGGTTTCTCGGTTCGTTGTTTCCAGGATGTGTAGACAACCTCTCTGTGACAACCCCTCCGCCTCTGCTTTGTTCGTACTCCATCCGTTTCACGAGATCCAAGTCTATTAGGGAGAAAAACTGCAATCAAAGTTTAGAGTTATAGATTATGATATCCATTCAATTCCATCGCGTTTTTGTGTTAGTATCAGGGCGGTTCATGAAATCGTTCCTACAAATGGTGAAAATTCCTATTGACTTTTTGGATTTTTTGAGTATAATAGAGAATTATGTGAATCCAAAAATTGAAAGATCATTATCAAATATCCAAAGAAATCTTTGAAGCAAGCCAGAAGTCGCCTGAAATGCAGAAAATCAGTGAGGCTCTTTTTGCTGATATATTACATACATTGCAGCATCCACGAGAAAAAAAATTAAACAATCCGGCAAATAAGGCTAAACTTACAGGTCAAGATTTATTCAGTATTCTATGACCTGTCGAAGATGTAGATTTTAGCTATTTAACGGGACTTTTAGGTCAAAACCCAGAATATTTTCAGGAGACCGCTCAATGAAAAAAAGAAATAGTGGATAAAGGATTTCTGGCTCTGGAACATATTTTCAATATGGGTGCCAAACATTCTATCAGACATTGATTGAATATCAGCTTTTTTTCTACTTTTTTAAAAAATTTTTGTGAAGTAAAAAACGGTAAAGTGTATTTTCGTCTCAAGACTCCAAAACAGTATCAAGAATTGGTAAAACACTTGACGACCACCAATAATCCAGATAAAGAACTATTTATCCAGCATGCTCATCAGGGTCTATTTCTCAAAAATTTAATTCGCTTTTCTGATTTAAATAAAAATGAGGTATTTCGTGAGAGGAGAAGACTCTTCTCTCATATAGTATCTAGTGTTTTTGAAAAATATTTCAATGAAAAAATCCCATTGCTTATGGCTAAAGAAGGTAATTTTGAAATAAATACGACATTTGTTAAGCAGATTGAAGACAAAAACATAAATATAAATATTTCTGGAAATCATAAAACAGAGAAATCTCTGATGGATAAAATGTGAAGAGATCCGTCCTACTCTGCGAGTCAATCGATAAATGATATTATCAGATTTCAAATTGTGATGCCTGATTATGAGGTGCTTATTTTGCAGCTGGCAGATTTTATATCTTATTATTTAGAAAATCCTGAAGAGGAATTCCAAATAGATCCAAAGCTTAATCTCCTGAAAATCAAGGATAAAGGAATCATAAATTCAAAAGAATTTGATACGGATTTAGTCCAGCAAAGCATCAAAAAGATAGAAAATGCTGATATTAAAGAGTTTATATCTCAGTGTTTAACTCATGAAAATCCGAAATCCAAAAATAAATATAGAGATGTAAAACTGATAGTGCCTATGAAAAGTAAATGAAAAGGTTTTAATATGGAAGTCAAATTTGTGCTTTCTGACTGGGAAAATACGAATGAAAGCTGATTTGATAGTCATGAAATACATAGACTAATACAAAATCTAGAACTTCAGTCTAGAAACCAAAAATTTGTAAGAAAATCAGAAATATATCAAGCTTGTGTAGATTGTGTGAATAATAATCCTAAATTACATGAAGAAATTTCTGCTGGTGAGAACTGGAAAACTATAGATAAACTTTTCAGATATGTGCTAAAATGATTTAAAAGTTTAAAAAAGCTGAATTCCAAGGATGAAGTGATGGTCTTCGAGAAACAATACAAAAGGATGACTGAACGTAATTATTATCCTGATATTAGTTTTTAAATTTCAGACATTAACTCTGTGATAATCCAGCTGTAGACGTCCATCCCACGATCGGTCAGGATGAGGCGATTATCGTGATAAATGAGTAAACCGTCGGTTTCCATCTGATTTATTTTTTCTCTGTAATCTGGAACTAGGATAGATGCGTATTTCTCCAAGTCGTGAACTCAAAAATCTGTACGAAGTGCAAGGAAAAATGACTCGATAAGATAATCCTTTGGTGATAAAGTAATTATTTCTGTGTCTGGTCATCCAGAAAATGGGTCTGTGAGGTATTTGTGCAGGTATGATGTATTGGTTTGGCGAACTCATAAAACTTTCTCATCTTTCACTTCACAAAATGTAGCAGTGAGTAGTGAGGATGCTCAGAGTCAAAGTCCTAAATATGGTTCCATCTCTCGATAAACACGATTGTGAATGCTGGATTTGGAAATGAGTGAAAAATTGGAGATCTCGTATCTGGAATATCAGGCATCCAGTAGGATTTCTTTGAGAATATCAAATTCTTCATAGATTTCGTCTTCTGTTCAGTAGGGTTTTACAAAATGAGGTAGCCTGTTCCATAATTGGTGAGGGGAAATTTCGAGGGTGTAGAGTGAAAAACTATCAGCAAAATGGGAATTTACAAAGTCTGAAAAGAAAGATAAAGCTGAAGGATTTCGTAGCTGTGAATTACCTTTTTTGGTTTGATTGAATTTTCAGAAGGCGATGAAGTCAAAATTAAAGATATTGTTATCTTGCTTGAGAGGCTGTAAAGCACGGAAAAAATCTACCATCCCCAGAAAAGAATAGGGACGAGAGATACTCTGAAGTAAGCTATTATCTAAGCTTTGGATGCCAAATGAAAAGCGGAGTCTCGAGAGTTTGCGGTAATAATTATTTAAATCACTAACAAATTTTAGAATATCATCATGAGGAAAAGGGTTGTATTCGATACTGAGTTCTGCGAGATTTTCGCAGTCAAAAGCTGAAAAAACATGGTCAATCAGCTTTTTTATCTCTTGTGTTCATATCAAATTTGGTGTTCATCATCAAAAATATAGAGTTTTTATCTCGGCTCTAGGATATTTGAGAGCATAAAAATCTATCTCTTGATGTAGTTTAACCAAATAATCACTGATAATGTCTGGTGACTGGTTTGCTGTAATTGCAAAAGAGCAATATGGGCATATTTGAGAACAAAATGGGATATGAATGTAGAGAGAAAGCATATTAATCTTCTAATTCAAAGTTATATTTCTGGGCGAAAGCCTCTTGAATAGCTTCAGATGCGTCACTGGCGGCGTTGAATTGCTCTTCCAAAGTGTCAATTTCATCTCGCAATGCTGCTTGTGCTGCAGTCTGTTCGTCAGTTAATTCATCAAAATCCCAGTAAGCGATAGCTTCACCTATTTTTGCGAGATATGCTAATTCAATTTTGAGCTCTGCATCAAATGCGTCTCTCAGGCTAGAATCTCAGTCTCGAGCTTCCATTTGAGCTATTTTAACTTCTGAATCTGCACAAATAGATACAGTAATATTGTAAAGATCTTTGGTCTGACCGTAGTTTTCGTCATCTCGTGCATCTATCATATTATCATCTGCAGCATAACAAACTTTTTGTAAATCGACGAGTGAATTATTGTAATCTATTACATCAGGTGATAAAGAACATGCGGTTAGAGAAAGAAGTGCAATAGTCATCAAAGAAAAAATAAGAGTAGATTTCATCTAGTTATTTGAAAAAAATAAAAAAATCTGATTTTAGGATAAAGTTTTGTTGGAGAAAATATAGGTATATACTGATGGATGTCAAGACTTTTCAGTTGAAAAAACCACCTAAGTTTTTAGGCTCGGTGGTTATGAAGTTGTAAAGTAGTTTTAGAGAAGAATGCTTTTATGTAATCCTTCCACGAATTGTTGGATTTTTACGTCCCAATATTTAATAATAGATGTCCAATCTGGGAAGTACCATATAGCAACTATTATTAGGATAATTAATGTCCAAACAACTATCCCACGAATTCTGCTTACTTTAGCAGGTAATTCAAATTCATCCATATTTTTCTCCGTTTTTGTTTCTGAATTTATTCTTTATTATAATCAAAATTTTCCAAAAGTCAAGAGATTTTTTCCTTTGAAATTAAGTCAGATTTCTATATTCTTTATTATTTATATGAAAAATAACTGTATGCAACTGTGTTTCGCTCCGATGGATGGTATCACAAATTGTGCGACTAGGCAATTGACGGCTGAGGTTTTCGCAAAATATAAAAGTACTGAGGATAAGCTGATCTTGCGAACTGAATTTATGAATGTAGATGGTTTTTTGCGTAATCCTGACGGGGTGATCCATCATTTATACACAACTGCAAGCCAAAAACCAATTGCTCAGATTTATGGATGAAATGAAAAAACTCTGATCGAAGCGGCCGTGAAAATAGAAAGAGAATATGGTGAGTCTTTTTCAGGTATTGAGCTGAATACTGGCTGTCCTTCTGTCACGGTGATGAAATGCTGAGGTGGGAGTGAACTGATGAAAAATAAGATGAGAACTATGAATATAATCCAAAATTTGTCTCAAAATCTGACTTTTTTACCTTTTTCTATCAAGGCTAGAATTGGACTAAATGAGGAAGATAAAGCTGATCAGTTTGATTTTCTCGTGCAGGCGAGTCAGTATTGCTGCAAAATATCTGTTCACGGAAGGACATTGAAGCAGGGGTATAGTGGGGATGTAGATTGGGAATTTATTGGTAATTTGAAGTGTGTCGTCAGTGATAGATGTGAAGTGATCTGAAATGGCTGAATTTTGGCTTATGACCAGGCTATAGATTACGGAGAGCGTTATAAACTGGATGGGATAATGATTTGACAGGCGGCAATATGAAATCCTCGAATTTTCACACCCCATCAGCCTACGAATGCTGAAAAAATGGATGTAATCCTGAGACATTTAGAACTGTATGTTAGCTCTGATTTATTGTCTTGTTCAGAGAGGGGAAAACTCTATCCCTATATTTTATTGGACGAAATAGAGGAACAAATTAAAATCATTCGTAAGAATCCAGATTTCTCCTCTCATGCTTTGGTGGAATTTAGGAAATTTTTGTTTGCATACGTGAAGGGGATTTCTGATAGTAGAGAATGGAAAACTCGTATGTTGACCGCTTCGACTTATGGAGAGGTGAGAGATGAGATCGTGAGATTTTTTGAAAGGATAGTTTAATTATAGATATGATACTTACTCTAATTTTAATTCTTTAATTTTAATTGATTTATGATTATTGCTTCACGAAATGTAAATGGAATACGTTCAGTCATTCAGAAGGGTTTCGCCGACTGGGTAAACTCTACTAATCCAGATATTATATGCCTTCAGGAAGTCAAAGCTTTTGAAAATCAAATCCCTGAAGAGATCAGATTTTTAATGCCTGATTATGATTATGTCTGGCATCACGGTTCTCGTCCAGGATATGCAGGTACAGCTATCTTCTTCAGAAATTGAATACAAATAAAAGAGAAAAAAGCTGATTTTGACCAGCAAATGTTTTACGAGGACGGTAGGATTACTCAGCTAGACTTTACTTTCAATGATTGTGACTTTTCCCTGTTAAACTGCTATTTCCCCAATGGATGAACTAGATCTGATGGCACAGAAATGCTCTCATATAAACTGCTTTTTTATACATATTTCAGAGATTATATTTTACAGCTTCAAAAGATCTGAAAATGGGTTATTACGACTGGGGATTTTAATATCTGTCATCATCCTATAGATATTGCAAATCCAGTAGCGAATAAAAACTCTATTGGCTTCCTTCCTATCGAGAGGGCTGAGATGGATAAACTAGAAAACGAGCATTTTGTAGATGTTTTTCGTCATTTTAATCCATCACTTGCTAATAAATATACTTGGTGGAGTTATCGTGCAGGAGCTAGAGCGAGAAATATATGATGGAGACTGGATTATTTTCGAGTTTCTCCGTCAGTTCTTCAGCTAGTTCAGTCAGTTCAGCATCAGGAAAATCAGCAGGGGAGTGATCATTGTCCGATTTTGCTGGAGATTAGATAGTATCTAGTAATTCGTGTACTTTCTGTAGATATTTATCATCAACGTGAGTATAAATCTGAGTAGTTGTGATCGAAGAATGTCAGAGGAGAGCCTGCACAGAGCGGATATCTGCCCCTTTTCTCAGTAGAGATGTAGCAAATGAATGTCTCAATGTGTGAGGTGTGGTTTTTGATGTAATTCAGGCTAGATTAGCATAGTGTTTTACTAGATCCTCTATGGAATTTCTGCTGATTTTGTGTCCGTAACTATTTGGGGATAGAGAAATAAATAAAAAATCTGAATTATCAGTTCTGCTCGATAAATACTCACGGATTGCGTCTCTGGCTTGGGTCGTCATAAATATTGAACGAAGTTTGTTTCATTTACCTATTACGGAAAACTGCTTTTCGTCTATCTTTATATCTGATATTCTGAGAGAGATAAGCTCGGTAACACGTAATCCTGTACCGTAAAGAGTCTGGAGGATTGCCGCGTCGCGAAGTGGTTTGATAACTCATTTTTTATTAGATTCTTCGTTGTACTCAGAATGACTTATTGGAGCATTCAGAATTCTTTCTATTTCTGCTTCTGTCAGATATGATACTTGGCGAGAGGGAATTTTGGCGAGATCTAGTTTTTCTGGAGAGATGGTTTCTACATCATTTCTCATCAGATATTTAAAAAACGAGCGCAAGGCTATGATGTGATAATTTACAGTTTTGATAGATAGTCATTGCTGGATTAGATACATTCTGAAATCCTGGATATGAAGCAGTTTTATTTTGTCAGCCTCTAAATCTCATAAATATGAAATTGCTCTATTTATTCGCAGAGAATAATTTTCGATAGTTTTTGGAGAAGAATTTTTGGCGTACAACAAATGAGAGATGAACCTCTCTAAATGTGTAGAAAGTAGATTATCATCTTCTCTAGATATTTTGTCAGTAAACGTATTTCTGGAGTTCAGCGTAGAGGTCTTCCTCTGATTGTGGCTGATTGGATCAGCTTTCGACTTCTGGGTTTGTGTCTCATGATGCCTGATCCGCAGATTGTGCTGACGACTGAGATTCTTCTGGTTGATACGTTCCATTTAGGTATGATTGTATGGTATCTAAAATCTCTTGCATACGATTGATGATAAATAGATACCAAATACTATCCAGTTCAGGCATATTTGCAAGTTGATTTGCATAATAAGATACATAACTACCTCGTTTTATTAAAAATATATCGTCTTGATTCATTCCGATGTCTAGGTATGTTTCTCCTAGCTCGATATTGCTTTTTAGTGTTGCTTGCATTTGCTCAGGTGTAATGATAATGTCTCATCATACGTTATCTTCTGTAGCTGATGTATTATCGTCAGTAAAAGGGATGCTATTGTCAATATTTTCTCCCTCATTGTCTCAAGTTCCAAAATTATCTTCATAATTAGTTTGATCAGATGGAGTCTCGCTACTGGTGTGATCGTCTCATTCGATTGGATTTGTATTGTCTGTATTGTCTGTGTCAGTAAATTCAGAGGCTTGATTGTCTTCTGGAATTGTAGGTTTATCTTCTGGAATGCCGATAACTACTGGTGGTGTCGGGGTTTGAGTGGTAGTATCTGTCTCCTGATTTACTACTGGTGTCTGCTGTACTGGAGTGAAAAATTGTAAAAAGAAAGATGGGAAAAGTGCATATGCAACCAGTCCTAATAATGGGAATGCTAGGATGATGGCTATAATTCTTGCTTTTTTCATCTGTTCCATGATTTTTTTCATATCGAAAGAAATTACTTTGATTTTAGGTTTTTTCATATTTACCTGCTTGACAACTACATTCTGAGTGGGAGTCTCAGGAACTAGATCGTCTAATGATACTGAGGAAGCTGATACTGGAGCTATTCATTCTATCTGATATTCTACGGTCTCTTCAGGGATTAGATCTTGATTATTAAAACTTATTTCATTGCTTCATATTGGACCTTGTCAGATACCAGTTTCTTCTTCATATTTGATAACTTCTTTGGTTTCAGGTTGTTTTATCGGTGCTGGTTTCGGAGCCTCAACGACTGTTTTTGGTGCGTCTAAAACTAACTGAACGCTGTCAGTATTTACTCCTTTTTTGATAAGTGCAGCTTTTTCTTCTTCTTCCAATGCTGTTTTCATAGGTGAGAAAGGATCTCATTCGACTTTTACTTCGGCTTCTCATCATTCAGGAGTTATTGTCGTAGTAGCGGCTGGCAGTGTTTCTGTAGTTGTTGTCATTTGCTGTGTTTCCTGTACTTGTGCTGTAGGCTCTATGGTTATTTCTGGCGTTATTGCAATAGTTGACTCAATATTCTCACCTGTCTTTTTAGCCAGCATTTCATCTAGAGTTAATGGTTTAGCTTGTTCAGTTGGCTGAGAATCTGGCTGAGTTGTCGTGGATAAATCGTCGGAACTGATAAAAGATGTATTCTCAGTTTTTGTCTGAGATAATGCGTTCACGGTCTGATTAAAAGCATCAGTTGTTGGGCTATATTCAGGGATATTTGTTGTGGTTTCAGGTATTGTATCGGTGGTAGTCTCAGTACTAACTGATGGAGTAGATCCAAAGATAAATTCAGTACTTATCTCAGAATTTGTATCAGGTGTCGTATTTGAAGCTATTTCAGGTGTTATCTCGGATGTTATCTCAGGTTTTATGTTAGAAATTATCTCAGGTGATGTATTTGAGTTGGTCTCTTCATTTGCTTCTGTGAAATTTATAGGAGTAGATGATATGGCAAAAGGGTCTATAGCGACTGGAGTTTCAGGTTTGTTTATCTCCTCTTGTGCTTTTATTATTTCATCTTTTGAGTCTTCATTAGTTGTTTTTTCACTTTCATGCTCGATAAAAGGCAACAGATCAAACTCTGATACTAGTTCAGGAGTGGATTCTTGCCAGATGATTGGATCGATTTTTACTTCGTAATTGTCTTTTGGTGTTTCTTCAATGATTTCATCACTTGTGGCTATGTCTAGAGGAATATTGTCTTCAGATGGTGTAATTATTTTCGTACTGTCATCAAAAAGATTGCAGTTTTCATCTGCTTTTTTTGCTGTTTGAAATGGATCACAGGTTGGAGCAAGTCCTGGTTCTGGATTTTTTATTTCTGGCTGAGTAATGCCTAGATCAAAATCTACAACTACTTGAGCTGTATCTGATGCGGTGATCGCTGGGTCTATAATTGGTGTTTGAGTTTGCGAAGTTGGATCTGTTGTTGGCATTATATCGCTGGGTAAATAAAACTCAAATCAATTATATGGAGAAAAACAAAATAATGCAAATTTTAGAGGTTGAAAATAGGTTTGGGATATTTATAATAAAGGTCTGCCTTTTAAATCTTTTTATAAAAAAATATGAAAATATTGGTTCTAAACGCTGGAAGTAGCTCGATAAAATATCAGCTTCGAGACTGGGAAACTCAAATAGTTCTAAATAAATGACTGGTGGAAAGAATTTGAATTGATGGATCTCTAATTAAACATACAAATACTGAAGGTCAAAAAACTACTATAGAATGAAATCTCGAAAATCATACTGTTGCACTACAAAAAGTGCTTGATCTATTGGTGAATCCAGAAATTTGAGCGTTAACTTCGTTAACCGAGATAAATGCTATTGGTCATAGGGTGGTTCACTGATGAGAACTTTTCAAGGAGTCTGTAATAATTACAGGGGAAGTAAAAGAGCAGATTAAAAGTCTGATTTCTTTGGCTCCTTTACATCAGCCTGCTAATATTATGGGAATTGAGGCGTGTGAAAATGTATTGTCATGAGTGCCAAATATTGCAGTTTTCGATACGGCTTTCCATCAGACGATGAAGCCTGAGCACTATCTTTATGCTCTGCCTCGTGAATATTATGAGGAATATGGCGTGAGAAGATACGGTTTTCATGGGACATCTCATGACTATGTGAGTCATAGAGCGTGTGAGATATTAAATTTAGACTATACAACTCAAAAAATCATCACCTGTCATATCGGTAATGGGTGATCTGTTACTGCCATTCAAAATGGTGAAGTAGTCGATACCTCCTTGGGTTTTACACCACTCGAAGGAGTGATGATGGGGACCAGATGCTGAGATATTGACCCTGCGATTATACCTTTTTTGATGAAAAATGCAAATCTGAGCATAGATGATATTGACACAATGATGAATAAAAAAAGCTGACTCCTAGGTACGAGCGGGATTAGTGCTGATCATAGGGAGATAGAAAATGGATATATCTCGTGAGATGAGATGGAAACTATAGTTATCAAGATGTATACCAAGAGTATCTTAAAATATATTGGTGCGTACTGTGCGTATATGAATTGAGTGGATGTGATAGTTTTGACGGCTGGAACACTGGAAAATTCAGCGGTTGAGAGAAAGTTATTGATGGATAATTTATGATATTTGGGTGTAAAATTGGATGAGAGCAAAAATGATTTCAGAGGTGAAGAAAGGGTAATTTCAACTGATGACTCCAAAGTTACGGTGATAGTCGTACCTACTGATGAGGAAAAAATGATCGCAGGAGATGTCGCTAGGCTGATCAATTCCAGTCTTTCATAAAATCAGTTTTAAACTGCTGGATCAGAGTAGAATCGAGTAAAATAATTCAGATTTCTCTGTTGTTGTCTAGAGAATTGTCGGATAAATTCATAGATCAGAGTAGAAGGTATTTATCATCGATGAGTATCATTTTGGTGTGATTATAATTTGAGGTTAGAATTCTGGCTACGTTTTTGCCGAAATATTTCACGACTTTTTGGTTATCTTCTGTATCGGCCAAAATTATTTTAAGATCAACTAATTCGGATTGTGAGCGTAAAATGGCTAAAACTTGGGTATCCATGATGTACTGAGTCTGGATGGTAATTGAAGATTTCGCATCTTTTAGGAGTTTTTCCACAACAGCTCTGCAATTTAATGGGCAGACAACTAGATTAGGATGTAAGTCAGAAATTTTTAGTCCGCTTCACTCTCGATCAGTCTCAAAAAGCTGGACTAGACTCTGGCGAATCCCCTCATCAGTGGAATAATAGAAATGTTCACGATTTGACTCAAAACTAGATTTTGTCAGATTTGCAGTCTGAATTCGGAAGCCATCTTCATTGACCATCATCTTGGTATGAACATAGATTGTGCCCATTGGATCATCTGACTGGATAGAAACTAGATCATCCTCAGCGAAATAGTCCTGTACTTGCTGAAAATAATTGGTATAAGCTGCGTAAATTTTATTTTCGAGAATCATTTTGACTGGAATATTACGCTCTGTCAGGTTTTGGAATTGCTCTTTTCGAGAATTTTGTGTGATTTCATAGTTCTGTAGGTAGAGAAAATCATCTGTGTTTACAAAGTATTGAAGATATTTCTGCCAAACTTGTTTGTCTGGTCAAATAAACATTTCTCAGGTGATATTGTGAATATCAGTTTCAAAGTTTCCACTCCAGACTTCTTTTTTGATAGTATTATTATCATTTTTGGCAGTGTAGGCAGGTCATAGCTGAATATCAACAACCCAAAATATAAGAGAAATCACAATAACTATCCAACCTATAATTAATTTCAGCTTTTTTTTACTAATTTTGAAGCTCTTTTTTCTCATCACAATTTGACAAAATAAACTTTTATCTGTATAATAATACAAATCAGCGTTGCAAGTGAATTTTTATCTTTCTAAATTTAGCTTATGAGTGAAAAGTATACTTCACACAAAGAAACTCCAAAGCAAGATAAAGCTAAAGAACAAGCTGAGGTTAAGGCTCAGACTTTGGAAGATTTAAAAAAACTTCAAGAGAAAATAAATACTCCTCAGAATGCGGTTGATAAGCTATTTCGTAATCAGACAATAGCTAATTTTAGCTCAGGTAAAATGGCGACTCGTCAAGCAACAGCAAAATCAGATTATGAAAAAAATCTTGGAGCAAAAATGGAATGTCTAGAATGATTTGAGAGAATGCTCAAAAACTGAGATGTCGCTATGATTATCAAAAAAATAGAGCAAAAAAATATAGAAGAATCGATTAAAATTCCTTATGATATTGTATTTCTGGCTATCGAAGAGTCCAAATGGAAAGTGTCAGCTTTAAGTGAAAAATGAGCCGCCTGATATTGGCAATTTATTCCATCTACAGCTAAAGCATTTTGATTGGCAGCTAAAGATCGTAATGACAAACTAAAAAGCACAGATGCTGCTTTAAAACATTTTGTAGCAAACTTTAAAATAATAAATAGTTGGACTGAAAAATGAAAGTTGAATCTTAGCAATGAAACGAAGCGAAAACGAGCTTTCCAATTATATAATGCAGGTCCTACATTAGTAAAAGATCAATTTTCTGCTACAAAATGAAACCATGATAAATATCAGTCAAAAAGCTCAGAATCAAATAATTATGTGCCTAAAATTTTAGCAGTGAGACAAATTATTTCAGCAGCTATCAATCGTTGAGAGTTTAATCATATTCTCAAGCCACAAATGATTGCAGATAAAAAACCAGACCAAAAACAAGAAAAAAAAACTGAAACGAAACAACAAACCAATACTCAGATAACGAAAAGTCCAGAAATCACAGTTTCTCATAAGGATTTTAAATTTGAGAGAGATAGTACTGATGGAAACTATCGTATCTATTCTTACGTAGTTCAATCATGAGGTACTCCATGAGCTGTAAAAAACAGATTTATCGAGGTTCATCCTCAGGTAAAACCACGTCAAGATACTATTCAGGTTACAGACAAAAAAGCCGTAGAATTGCCAAAAACGCAGCCTTTAAATAGATGAGAAGAGGTATTTATCAGAATCAAAAAGGCTTAATCTATGCGATAGTTCCGCATCATAGACAAATTTCTCAGTCGTATGCTACAAAAATCTGACCAGGAGCTACTGCTCGCTGAGGTTCAAAAAAGGAAACTTTCATTGTCCCGTTTACCTCGTTTTCATCTCGCGATAAAGTGCAGGGGACGGGGGGATTTTGGCGGTAGCGAATTTTTCCAGTTGCGTTGAAAATTGCACTATGGTTGTGATTGATCCAATGCCAATCTTTCGCAATCAGGCTCTTTGTTTTCAGCTCTTCACTATCTTTATCTGTCACATAGAGTATGTTATTCTCAATATCAATGCGGTAAACGTATGCTTTGAAATTCAGCCCAAGACCTTGCTTCTGACCGATGGTATAAAAATAGGCTCATTGATGCTTTCAGACGATTTTGCCTTCCAATGTTATAATATCTCCTTCTTTTTTCTCAAATCTCTGCAATAAAAACTCTCTAATTGGGACATTTCCGATAAAACACAGCCCTTGACTATCTTTTCTATTTGCGTTTGGAAGTCAGATTTCTTTTGCTTTTTGTCTAACTTCAGATTTTATCATATCTCATAGAAGGAAAAGAGATTTAGAAAGCTGAAACTGATCGAGTCCTGCTAGAAAATACGACTGATCTTTGTCGTGATCGACTCAACGAAGTAATTCATATTGTCATTTTATGCGAGAATAATGTCCAGTCGCAATCTTATCAAATCCCATTTCTAGTGCTTTATTCAGGAAAACGTCAAATTTTATCAAACTATTACACAAAACATCTGGATTTGGAGTAATTCACTTTTCATAACCTGCGAAAATATAGTCTATTATTTTTTCTTGGTATTCTTTTTGTAGGTCAAAAGATAATAATTCAATTCATAGAAAATTAGCAACTTTTATAGCTTCAGCAGCGTCTTTGTAAGTCGTGCAAGTTCAGGTATCTGAAACGTAATTTTTCATAAATCAGCCAACAACTTCGTAGCCCTGCTCGAGTAGTAATGCTGCGGCGACAGCTGAGTCTACTCATCAGGAAAGTCAGACTAATATTTTTTCTTTTTTCATAAATGATTTATATGGTTTTGCAGGCTTTTGTCAATCTGAGTCAAAACGAGTTGCATTTTTATGCAAAAAGGGTAGTCTTTGAGAAACATTTATTTGAAAATGATTATATTTTTTATGATAGATTTAGAAATTCAAAAGCTTATTCAAAGTGAATATGAGCGTCAGATGACATCGATGGAACTGATCGCTAGCGAAAATTATCAGTCGCCAGCTGTTTTACAGGCTCAGTCGAGTGTTTTTGCGAATAAATATGCTGAGTGATACCCAGGAAAACGTTATTATGGTGGTCAAGAATATACTGATCAATTAGAAAATCTTGCGATTGAAAGGGCTAAAAAAATATTTAGAGCTGACCACGCTAATGTACAGAGTTTGAGCTGAGCGAATGCTAATCTGTGCTTCTATACTGCAGTTATGGAGCCGTGAGACTCGATTATTGGGATGGATTTGTCTCACGGATGACATTTGACTCATTGAGCACCTGTAACTTTTTTTTCTAAAATTTTTAACTTTCAGAGATATCAGACTTTGCCTGATGGATCGATTGATTTTGATCAGATAAAACAACTGGTTAAAACTTATGATCCAAAAGTGATTTTAGCTGGTTTTTCGGCTTATCCCCGTGAATTAGATTATTCAAAATTTGTGCAAATAGCAAAAGAAAACTGATCTATACTTTATGCAGATGTCTCGCATATTGGTGGATTTATTGCTTCTGGATTGCTAAAAAATCCACTTGATTATGGATTTCATGCGATGATGACGACGACTCATAAATCTCTTCGCTGACCTAGAGGTGCTATTATTTTGTCAAAATGAGTTGTCTCAAATCCTCTGAAAAAGCCAGAAAATACTATTGAAAACTTGCCAACTAGGATTGATAGAGCAGTTTTCCCATGAATGCAATGATGACCTCATATGAATACGATTGCAGGGATTGCAGTTGCACTGGAGGAAGCTCAGACTTCTGATTTTTTTAATTATACTGTTCAAACATTACAAAATGCTCAAATATTCGCTTCTGAGTTATTAGGTCTCTGATATAAACTGGTAACTGGTGGTACAGATAATCATATGGTGATATTAGATTTTACAGATGCTGGATTTGATGGATTGGAAGCGGAAAATACATTAGAAAAAATCTGAATTTCGACATCAAAATCTACAATTCCAAATGATATAAATCCTCCATTTAGACCGTCATGACTCAGAATCTGAATGTCGGCTATGACTACTAGATGAGTAAAAGGGGATGGTACTAAACAAATAGTCTCTTTTGTTCATCAGGCATTGCAGGCTAGAAATGATCAGGATAAATTAGATAATTTACGTCAAGAAGTGGAAGAATTCTGTAAAATTTATCCTTTACCGCAGTGTTAGTTATAATTTTATATTGTCAAAAAATATTTGATATGTTAGTCTCTCTCGTGTGTTTCGCTATATTTAATTTTTTGTATCAGATATTTAGTGTTATTTTTGTTTATGGATTGGATTTGTTCTCTAGCTCAATACCTACACTTTTGAGAGATTTTTGGCGATGTGGAATGGTGCTAATTAGCTGAATTATCGCTCGAAAATGATTAAAAAAATATTTACAAATTTTCTGAAAAAGCTGGATTATCTTTTTAGTTTTGCTGATTTTTAGTGTTGCTTTGTCGTACTTTGTGGGCGATGGGTGATTTAGCAATTGGTTGATTGGGATAAAATATGGATTTTGGCGAGTTTTTATATTGCTTAGTGCGACGTTAGTCTGATGGGGACTGTATTATTTGTGATTTAAATCAACGAAATGATTACATTCAAAAGTGAAATTGGTTTTACTCATTATAGTTATCATAGGTTATATCTGGCAACTACTAAAACTATGGAAGCCTGAACGATTTGCGATGATGTGATATAATCTAAAATTAGATGATTTTGCTTTCTGAGTAGCTCCGCCAATCTATTATTTAACTGGATTTGAAGGAACTTTACGTCGAGGATGACTTTTTTCTGGTCCAAATAATTATGGTTATTTTTTGGTTGCATTTTTGCCTTTTGTATTGTCGCAACTGAAAAATAAAAGAGACTGGATATTGCTCGTTTTGTGGATTTTGGCTATCGTTTTGACCTTGTCTAGAGCTGCGATACTGGGTGGAATTATCGTTTTTATTCTGATGAATCTAAAGCGGTTAAAAGAGCATAAAAAAGCGGTTCTTTGATGAGGAATCTGATTTATTTGCCTGATTGTTTTGTTTTCACTCCGAAAATGGGCATCAACTGTTGGTCATTTGACTGGCTTTATCACTGCAATTCAGGAAGTTTTTGCTCATCCGATGTGATATTGACTGGGAAGCTCTGGTCCTGCTATTCATCATTCTGGTAAATTTCTGCCTGAAAACTGGCATTTACAGATATTGTTAGATATTGGAGTTCTCTGAGCTGGGATGCTTTGATTACTTGTGTGAAATATCTGGAAAATAATAAAAACAAAGCTGACTTATGACGAAATACAGCTCTGTCTCTATGGTATGATAGCTCTGATGGTGATGGGATTAACGCTGCACGTATTTGAGGACTCGATGGTTAATTATATATTCTTTGGTTTTTTCGGTGTTATAATCGGCTTAAAAGCTAGAGAATAACTATATTTTCATAATCTCATCTACTTTTCATTTGACTAGTTCATCTATTTTTGAGTTTGTTTTTTTGGTCAGGTCTTCGATTTGTCATTCATTTGCTCTATTTTGGTCTTCGCTGATGGTTTTGGATGATAATTCTGCTTTGGTAGTGTTCATAGCGTCTTGTCTGATTTTCCTGGCGTTTGCTTTGGACTCCTCTCACATTGCTTTTACTTGTTTCGCTATCTGGTCACGTCTTTCCTGGGTCAAAGCTGGGATACGAACGAATAAAAAACTACCCTGATTGTCTACTCAAACTCAGAGATTTGCCTCATAAATTGCGTTTGCGATATGTTTTGCATTTCATTTATCTCGAGGTTCAACCTTTACAGTTGAATTGTCGCTGATGGTGATGAGAGCGATTGCATTCATTTTTATCGTACCATAATCTGTATCTACATTGATATTTTCTACGAGTCCAGTAGTCGCACGTCATACCTGTAATCCCTGAAACTCTTTTTCGAGATATGCAATACTTTTTTGCATTTGCTGATTATAACTGGAGATGTCCATTGTCGATTTTTAAAAGAAATAAAAAATCAGATTACCGCAGTCTTGCGGTATGAAACTTTGTTTCATTATATTACTATTTTATAAACCCTCTAATTATTTTCAAGAGAAAATTTAATCTCTTACACTAAACCAGCCTCGGCAAGCTTCCCGTAGCTTTGTACGGGACACAGCGGTGAAAATTAGGAGGTTTCGCTCCGTACTCTATTCCGTACTCTTGAAATTTAATTTAGGTATTTAAGTTCATAAAAACATAGCTGTAAATATTTTCATAATTGCATAAGCGAAGGTGATAACTACTACTCAGATAATTGCGTTTTTGATGGCTTGTTTTGCGGTTGTTTCTCATTTTCATCCGAAAATTGATGTCGCATATAGATATCATGCGTAAATAATCATTATTCCACCGATAAACATTCCAAGTTGTGAAAGAAATTTTATGAGATATACTAGATAATATATGATAGTATCCCAGTTCATAATTCATGTAGCTAACTGATCAGGAAGAGAAAGTCCGCTTGCTTGTTTATTGTATTCATTTACAACATTACCTCAAGTTTGACTAATTCCAGTGATTATGTTAGCTAATTCTTGGTCTGTTTTGTCTTTTTCAGGTAAAATGCCGAATTCAACATCTGGAACGGCTGGTTCTTGAGCTGAAACTGTGTTAAAATTTATATTAAGACTTATATTATATAAGCAAAAGATAAATAAAATACTGATAGCTAATTTTTTCATGTTAAAATATGATATAAATATAAAAGCTATGAAACATTAGATATTAACTTGGGAACGGCTTTTGCTACTCTGAGAAACCGTACTTTTGTATTCATAATAAGCTCTTCTAAATTCATTAATCTTTCTCAGAGATATGTGTTTAAGTAGTCATTTACGCTGTCGGTTAGCATCATATTGCTTTTTTTAATAGTTATTAATTCAATATAGTTAGCTTCTCCATCCAGTCTTTGATCTATGATTTTTAAACACTGGTTCTCTCCATTTAGAAATAATTTTCATTTAGTCTGAGATAGAGATGAGACACTTGGATGTGATTTATACAGAAAAGCATAAAGAAAAGCTGAAATATTACAAACGTTATAATATCTTTCTCCTAGAGTCCAATCCTCATATTTCTCTAAAATCTCTTGATTACTGCTTTCTTGCATAATTGATACTAATTCGTCTAGGGATGAACTGGGAAGTTCGTTAATTCAAAATAGTAAATTATCAGGAGAAATTTGCCAAAAATCTTGATAGTTATCATTGATGAATTTGGGAGTTGTTTTTTCTCATCGTTCTATTGTCTCCATTATTTCGGAAGTTAGCTGTCTCCACTCTTGTCATTTAGGATCTAAACTATCTAATAAATAGTAGTTCTCAGCCTCTCAGTCTAGTCTTCTCATCATTATATCTAGAATATAATCATAAATATAATAAGAATTAGGTACATTTCCCTCAAAAAAATATGGTTTGTCCGTTTGGCAACTTTCCTGCATTATGACTTGAAAATTTTGGTTCTTGGTACAGCACGTTTTTTTTAGATTTAGAAAAGCCTGATTGAGATTATTGAATCATATAATTGGTTCAAAAACAGACATAAAATCTGACTGATTCCAGAGGATGTCTAGAGATTCAAAGCTTCATTTTTCTTTGTATGTTCAAACTACTAAGTCGCAATCTCATGGAAATTCTACAGCAAAAGTACTTTCGCCAATGCAAAGAAAGAGACAAAAAAGGCTGAGTATGAGTAAACGTATTTTCATAACCTAATTATATAGGTTTTTATGTTATTTTGCAAATTTTGATGCGATTAACCATTGCTGCCTAAATAATCTTCTCAAACTGGGGGCGTTTCACCTTTTAATCTAGGTATTGTTAATTTGTTTTCTTGTATAGTTTTTTCGTCTAGTCATTCTAATATAAAAGCTAGGAGGGTAGTTGCATAACTTCCAGTTGGGAGCGAAAATTTTAAGATCAAATCAGCTTTTTCTTCCTGTTTTATTTTCTGCTGTGCTGTCTCGCTTTTTACTCGCTGGTATTCTAAATCTGGGACATAAACTCGCAGTGGACGACGGACTCATCGCAGATGATATTCTTGGCATTTTTTGGCAACTTTTTCATCAAAACCAGCCTCTTTTATCAAAATGTCTTCGCGAATTCTGGCTTTGGTTCAGGGCTTTGGCAACATTAAATCTCGTCAAAGCATCGGTCAGGTAGGTATTCATTCGGTTTCTTTTACGATTTTTGCACCATCTGCATAATATTTATCTACACAAATATCACCTTGTAAAATGTGTAATCCTTTTTTTCGTCTCATCAAAGCATATTGGTTGAAATACATACTTGGATAGGCTTGGAGCATAAATCTGAGGTGAAAGGTGGGATCTTGTCATAATGATTGTTTCTCAGCTTCTCAATTACATAATATTTCTCTGGCTTCTCGAAAATTTTTGAATCATTTACCAAATCTTTGCTGTCAGAAACAGTTTGGAAAGCCTTTGGATTTGATTTTTGCGATATTTTGTTCTAAAAAGGATTTTATCTCAGGATTAGGCTTGTCATCTGTAGCTTTTTGAGTGGATCTTAATCTTATCTCAAAGTTATTTCCTGCATTTCATCCGATTCTGAGCGGGGTTTCGTTTCGAGTGGTATGTAATATTTTTACTTTTTCTCATAAAATAGATAAGAATCTGGTTTGTCATCACGATTGGTTTAACTTACTCTGGAAAATAGTTATTCGTTGCTGAGTAATTCAGATTTTGTCTTTTAGTCCTGCAATTCCAAAGTCATTACGTGTTAGATTGAGTGAACGCTGTAAATAATCTAAAACGTCCATTGTGGTCAGATTTCTTTTTTCAAATAATACCCAAAAAACATCTCATTTACCACTGGGTCTTTGAGGTAGTAGTTCTTGGACGAGAAAATCTTCGGGTTTAGTTTTGAATTGATAGAGCATAATATATGTATAATTAAATAATCCGCATATACAAGCCAAAAAAATCTATTGACTTTTTGCAAAAAATGAGTATAATTAGGAATGGGAAGGTAAAATTCTCGGTTGTATATGGTGGTCATCTGTCTATGATATGATCACCTTTTTCAATTCTTTTCTAATGTTTTTGTACTTTGGATAAAGTTTCTCAACTAATGCTCGAAAATCTGCTTTGTGATGTTTTTTGATAAGATGGGCTGTCTCATGTGCGATGACGTACTGAATATGAGAGCTTGGTAAAAAAATTAGATTCATATTTAGCATAATTTTTTGGTCGAATGTGCAAGATCCTCGTTTTGATTTGGCTTTCCTGATGGTGAGAGATTTGTAATTTGTATTTATTATTTGGGAAAATGTATTTAATCGCTGGATACTGTAATCATAAAGCTCTTTCTTGAGAAAAGATTCGATAGTTTTGGTAGAAGAGCTAGCTTTAATCTGAGTTATATCTTCTCGTAAAACTTTCTCTCCGAAAATATAAATTCATTCTAGATCTCGCCTGGTAATATGTTGTTTAGTGTCGTGTTTTTGAGTTAGTTTGTGTGCTCTTTTGTATAAATCATCGAAAAAATCTGTATTGTTTTTGAGTTTAGAGGGGATAGAAAAAAGAACGCTACCATCAGGCTGTACCTTGGCGTAGCCGTGGCGATTTTTGGAGTAAATTATAGTGTAGGGGAAAGTTTCCATCTGTATAATTTAAGTTAGTCCAAGTTTAGTTTGGATTTTTGAGATTTTGAGCTGAATTTCTGCTAGTTGCTCTTGTTTGATATCTAGTTGAGGAGATGATGTAATTCCTAGGTTGTGACTCTGCATTATATATATTCTTATGACTTCTTTTTGTTCGAGAAGCGATTGATATTCGTCTTTTAGGTCGTCGATAGAGAGCTTTTCTTTGAGATTAGTTTTTTCGTTTTTTATCCCAATGGTAAATACGTCTCGAGAGAAAAGTTGATATCAATTTGGCTCATTTTCGTGCATTCTGATCAGGTTTATGTTATCTATTTTTAGTAAAGATTCAAAAATAGCTTGGTGATTTTTAAATTCTTCTAGAGAGTGAGTATCTGCCTTTAAAAAGATAGAAATATGCTGATGTTTCTGGATGTTTAGGCTTTGTTTGAATGTTGAAATTTGCTCAAAGATTTTGTATAAAATGACACTTTGAGAGTTCTTTTTTTTGATTTCTAATGGGAAATTGGTGTTTTTTATCGAAATTCATGATACATAAGAAAGTGCTTTTGTGTACTGTGGAAGAAGCGGGTAAAGCATAATTAGTAATTTTTGGATTACTAAAAATATCGCATCTAATCTAGCCTCACTTCATTCTGATTTTTGTAATTCTAAATATCGAGATAGAAATTTATTTTGAATAAACAAATGAAGCTTTGGAAAAAAGAATTTTATGAAAGTATAGTCAGTTAAAGACTGGTATTCTGTCCGTAGATCGTCAAGCTCTGAAAGTATTCGGAAGTCAGCTTCGTTTCCTTTTTTTGAGACTTTTTGTATGGCTTCTTTTTCTGTAAAATTTGCTTTTAGATCTTGGAAACGCCAGTATCTTACTCCATTTCGTAGCTGACGTAATAATGTATCATACATTCGTAGAAGATCTTGTGAAATTTCTCATTGTATGATGACGGCAAGTCTGGTAGCATTTAATCAGAAAGAATTTATATTGTCAAAAAAATCTTTATTTTGTAGAGAAAAGCAGGAAAATCTTTCTCATTTTTTGTCTAATCGAGAAGGATAAACTATTGCCTGATTATGTATGAATTTTCATAAAATAATGTATTGTAGAAGAATTTCTTGCAAAAAACGGTCGTATCTATCTTTTTCTAGGAAAGCGACAGGTAAAATGTCTTTTTTTAGAGAATGAAGGTATAGGTTGTATTCTCCAGGTAAAAAATCGCTGTCTGAAAAAATTATTTCCGTATTTGGAAGTAGATTTAGAAGCTCATTTTTTATGCTTTTTAAAAATTCATCGTCTTCTAACTCTGCTTGAAGTGCTAATTTTGCTGAATCTACATCTATGCTTTGTTGATTGACCAATAGAGGATGTAATTCTTCATCATTATAACGGCAGTATGGAACTTGTATTTTGATCTCTTGGATGTCTTTGTGCTGTACAAAGTGTAAGAAGTCTTCTAATGTCTGAATAACGTTATCTAGAAAATCATCACGATTTTGCCCTTGAAACATTCAGGTTAGCTCTGTATATTTTCATTCTTGGTCATAAATGAATTGGTCTAGAGATAATTTGTGTTTTTGGGCTAAAAATACACTTTCTTCATCAATTGATGGAGTTACTCTTTTGATTCAGTTTGATTTGGAGATATTGACAGTATCGTCCCCCAAAATGGGTATAGCCTTATTGATGATAGGTATCAATACGTGTTTTCAGATCAGCTTTTTGTATCTTTTGTCTTGTGGATGAACAAGGAGGGCTACATCACCGAATATCGAATCTGGCTCAATAACTGGTATATGTAATGTATGATTTTTGGTTTCTACAAAATAGGTCAATGTGTATATATTTTTGGTTTCTTCTTTCCAGATGATGTCTTTCGGGTAAATCTGGGCTCTCATCTTGAATGATTGGTATACAACTGTTGATTTGCTTTTTATATAATTGGACGTTTTTATTTTGTCCAATAATGACTGATGAAAACTAAGAAAAGAAGGCTGATTTGTCTGTTGTACATCATTTATTCCTAGGTAAGTATCGAGAATTTTCAGGTTTGTTTTTGTCTTTTTTCTCTCTTGTGAAGCAATAAAGAGGTTTAATTTGTCTACTCACAATTTTTCTAAAGGTTGTTTTTTTTTCATAAAAAATTGTTGAGCTTGTTGGATTAGTGCTATTTTATTTGTTGTGAACAAAAATTGCATTTCTGCATTTAGTTTTGGATCTCGTTTTTGTAAAAAATCTTGCATAAAAAATGAATAGAAATTGCCTTCGTTTAGTGGGTGAGAAGTTGGAATGGGAAAAACAGAATAAGAAACTTTTTTGTCCGTAATTATTTGATCGTATTGCTTAGCGAAAGTCTTTAGTTGAGAATCTTTGTATTTTTTTGGGAAATTTATCATTTAATTTTTATAATAGAGTTAAATGTTATTCACTGTATCTGTAGAGTTTAATTCATCCGTAGATGAGTAGAGATATGAAAACTAAAAGTAATACGTTTTCGGCAGGTCAGACTTGTACTTTTTTTGCTCATTCTAATTCCATAACTTGTCAATCAGCACATGTTGCATCTACTCGAAAATAAGCATAAATTTCTTTTTCTGCCTTGTAGTCAAATGGGTATTCATATCTAGTATCTGTGCTGGTTGTGAGTTTTTTTTTGGTTAATGGATTGTTTGTGTCTGATGAATAAATGGTATAAAGCTTGGCATTTTCTACTTCATTTCGCACGAGATAATATTTATCTCCTATTTTTTGTGTTTGCACACGTATTCACTGGATTTTACAGGTGGCAGCTGCGTGTGTTCATGTACCTTCTCATGGTATGTCTACTATAATAGTTCAGGAATAGTCGATATTCGCACCTGTACTGGATGAAAGGGCAGTATATGTAAATATTTCTGTGGGTGTACCGTGGGGTTGCTGAGCAAGGCGGGCAGCTGTCGTCAGATTGGCTCATGATGACTGATTATCAACGGCTCCAGTTGCAGCAAAAATAGGGATAATCTGAAAATATCGATTTTGAGAGGTATCCATTCACTGAAACATTACTTCGTTTTTCTCTATAATAATTGTTTTGTCAAGTTTATTTTGACTAGATCCGTAGAGAATCTGAAATCCTGAAGCTTGTGTTCATTCTACTTTCCAGCCCATGTATAATCTATTTGCGTCTCTGGGATCTACACTGAATATGACGTCTGAAATAAGGGTTTCATCGTTGACGTTGAACGTGGTGACTCACGTTTTGGTGGCGGTAATGTTTGAAGTTTTTAGTAATAAATCAACTTTTATGGTTCCAGTAGAAATCATCATTAGTTGTTTGGTAAATACTCCATCTTTGCCTGTGACTTTATCCATGGTAGCGGCTGGCTGACCATTTGATAAAATGAGAGATACATTGTTTACATTAGGATCTGTCGTTACGTCAAAAGTGACTTTGTCTCAAACTCTGATATTATTTGTCGGAGTTATTTCTATAGTTTTGAATAGATCACCACTGAGCGGAGCATAGATGAATGTAACTATATCAGATTTTCATACTTCTTTGCCATTTATGTCCTGGATCGTGATATAAACTGTATTTTCTCATGAATTGATATTCATTAAGGAAGTAGACATCGTCCCCTGAGAGTCAACCATTACGCTAGTTTCTTGTTTATTATTTAGGTATACTTCACCAGGACTATTTGGAAGTTCTGTAGCTGATGCAATAACCTGTATAGGTAAATTTAATTCTTGTGAATATGGGAGAGGAGATAGAATTGTTACAGTTTTTAGCTGGGAAGTGGTACTCTCGTCCTGAACTGTAAATGATGTAGAACTTAATACTTTAGGGTTTAAAACGCCGTCGTCCTTCACATTCAAGGTGTATGATCCAGGCTTTTTTACAGTAAATCATTTGGACATAGTGGTTTTGCCTAGATCTGTTGGGCTGAAGAAATATCGTCCGTAGTTCGGTATCGTGTACTCACTGGCTTGTAATCATGGAATCTCTAAAAACACAATTCCAGTATATGTAGTATCGATGACTCCATTTTTCATAGCAGTCAGGGTTATGTCTACATATTGATTTACTTTGAAAGTTGAGGGGTTAATCTCTACAACGACCTCCTGAGCAAAAGAGAATCATCAAATAACCAAGAAACTTAGAAGGAATAGTCAGATTTTTTTCATAATTTTATAAAATGGATAATAAAGATTGTTAGTTGCCTTATAATGCTCAAAGAGCGACATTCTGACTGCTATTTTGGCTAGGTGATACATATTCTACTGTAATTTCTTTTGCATCTCATTGGAAAGGTAGGATAATTACTCATTCATCAATATTTCCGTTTTGAAAACCTGTAACTTTTAATAGCAGGGAGGAATTAGTTTGATTGATGACTTCAAAAGTGTATGGAGAAGTGATTTGATCGGTCAATATCTGAATTTCTGATGGAGAATGAAAAAAAGAAATAAAAATCTGATTTTCTGATTGTAATTTTGCTCAAATGAACACCTCTAAGTCGGTTGTGGATTTTTTGTATGCGGCATCTCGATGAAGGTTTGTCATAATTTCTCTTTCCTGAAGTGATAGTATACTAGAAGAAAGCCATCACGAACTATCAGATATCCAAACGAAAAAAAACGCTAAAGCAACTCATAAGATGAGAATGACTAAATGTTTGGTTGTATATTTGATAACATTTTCTGGATTTTTCATACTGATGACATACGAATATTGATGTAAAAGTCAATAGATTCTCGGTTTTTTGGGTGAATTAAAAAGGTAAAGGTAATCATCGATAAACTACTAAATCTTTGAGAATTATAAGGACTCCAACGAGTAAAAACAGATAAAAGAAAGCTGCATTAACGTAGGATTCTCCTTTGGCGTATTTTTCAGGTTTAATGTGGAAGGTAGATTGTAAAATCATTCCAATTCATCTGCCTCAATCTAATGCTGGGATGGGTAAAAGATTGAAAATGGCCAGAGCTAGAGAAATCATTCATGCAAATGCAAGATATGCAATCCGTCATCATTGTTGGTAAAATAGTTCTCACATTTTGATAGCTCAGACAGGTCATGCTAGTGCATCTGTAGCTTCTTTCATTTTGTCCTTTTCAAATGAAAAGAAATTTTTTCATAATTTGCCAAATACTTTGAAAGTAAGCGACCATTCTGATCATATTTCGTGAAGTCCAGCGAGCATAGCTCATTTTAGTCAGAATTTTATGTCTTTTATCTTATAATCGGCATTTGGAGAAATTACAGCACCAAGTTTACATGGATCTGGACAAGTAAACCTCAGGTCAAAACCAGGGTCTCATCAGAGATCAAATACAATATCTTGGTTTGCAAATGAAGTCAGAGTAGTGATAAAAGTATCGCTCATCACTGGAATGTCATTTATGGCATAAATTATGGTTTCAGGCTGGAGATTGATACTTTCAGCGAAAGAATTAGGTAAAACTTCCTGAATTTTAACTCATGATTTGATGCCTCCAGAGATAAATCATTCTTTTTGGAGAAAGCTGATAGAGGGAACTAGATAACTTTGTGATGTTTCGTCAGCAGTCACTCCGAGAGGCTGGGAACCATGCCAAAAAAGAATAGTAAAAAGTAGCCATGCAACTATGATATTCATCGTCACTCATCAGAGTATGATAATCATTTTTTTCCATAATTTAGCCATTGCAAGTCCATCTTTTGCGAAAAAATCGGTAGTGTTTGTAGGGTCTTCACCTTTGATCGCACAAAATCAGCCTAAAGGAATAGCGTTTAGTGTGTATTCTGTACCATCTTTTCCTGTCCAAAGTTTGCAGATACGAGGAGGTAAGCCGATACCAAATTCATTGACTTTAACTCATGTTTTCTTGGCTGCTTGCATGTGTCATCGTTCATGTGATAGGATAAGCAGCATAAACATTAGAATTCATACGATAACTAGGATTATGGACATCTGTATTTTTGAAGTAAAATAAGTAAAATAAGTAAAAAATTAGTTACATTTTTGGTCTATTTTTTCTAGAACTTCAGCTAATTTGTCGCCTGTGAATTGGGATTTTGCAAGAGATTTGAGTTTTATGATATTTTCGGCACAATCTAGATTAGTGGAATTTGTTGCGTTTGAATAATTATTTGGAGTCTCTGTGTATTCTAAACGAGCTTCTTTTTGTATAAACATTACGGTAGGGACTGCGATATTTTTAAATTCTCAGAAAGTGATAGGAGCAAATTTGGAGTAAATTTTCGTTGTCTGGAGTAATCAGGCATTATTTGCTAATCTATAATAGGGTTCTGATCGGTGGATTGTCCCTCATTTTTGTTCTCAGTAAACCAAACGCATCAATATTGTGACGGCTTCTGCATTTGTCAAATAATTATTTGGGTAGAACTTTTTCTCGGATGTTCCTTGCATTATTCACATATTACATACTTGAAAAATACTTAAATTTAGGTTATTATCTGTTTGAGTGACATCTTTAAAATTGCATTTTGATATTGGTTGGTCTGATGTAGAAGAATATCAGAAATAATTTCTAGCAAGTTCATAAATCAAATGAGTAGAAACTCATCTAGTCATTTTTGTATTATCTTTTAAATGACTATTAAAACCAATGTTGTTTATATCATTGATGACATCCATCTCATCTATGGCAAAGGAAAATTGTATACTTATCAATAGGTAAAAACTGAGTATTATTCAGATTTTTTTCATTTTTTTGATTTAAATATAAAATTGTTCTAACGTTTTTTATGAATTTGTAGTAAAAAAGCAAGTAAAAAGCGAGAATTTTCTCTCTTGAAAAAAAGTTTGAAATATTTACTCTCTGTAGTATGAATTTATATAAAATTTGATCACTGATAAAAATCATTTTTTGATTGATTGTGATATTCGTCGATTACACGATGATTAATGTTTTTGAAGATCCTGTTATTGGGATTTGATTAGGCTTGATTGGGAGTTTTTTGCTTTCTCGATGAGTCAGCTTTTTTGTCTTTTTTTATGCTCAGGAACGATTTAGAAATGTGGCTTATAGAGATAGAAATTTAGTCGATGCCTACAAATTGTCATTTTTATTTGGACTCTTTTCGCTGATCAATGTACTCTTGATATTGCTTGGGCACTGGACAAAATGGATAGGATTGGCATTTTTGGCTGGCTTTATGCTGTTGCAGTATGTTTTATTTTTGGAGCCGAAAAAATAGTATGGAGGATAGAGATGTTCTGGTTTATGATGCTATAATAGAAAGATTAAAAACAGTTTATGACCCAGAATTCCCTTTGGTGGACATTTTTACGATGGGTCTGATTTATGATATTAAAACAGATGAAAAGGCTGAAAAATGCACGATAGTGATGACATTTACTACGCCAACATGTCCGATGGCGGATATACTTATTGCAATGGTAAAAAATGCGACTTTAGAGGCTGTTTCTCACTGGGAAGTTGATGTGGAAATCTCTTTTGAGCCGATGCGGACTCCTGATATGATCAGAGATGAAGACTTGAAGAGAATGTTTTTATAGAGCTATGTTATAAACAAAAAGAGGATTCATTTGCATTTGGCTAGGAAATCACTATACTTTCGTCAATATCAAGGTGAAAGTTTCTCAAATGCAATGACATTATAGAAAGGAAACAAGTTTACCTAGATTCTTCGCTTTGCTCAGAATGACAGGTGAATTTTAACCCTTCTTTTTTTCTATTATGACAACACATGAAAACATCACTTTTGCTGAGCTTGGACTTTCTTTACAGATGCTCGCATCTCTTGAAAAAAAAGGCTTCGAGAAGCCAAGTGCAATTCAGGAACAAGTAATTCCTCTACTTTTAAATTGAGATAAAAATGTGATCGGACAAGCTGCGACTGGAACTGGAAAAACTGCTGCTTTTGGGATTCCGCTGCTGGAAACTCTGCTTCACGAGAGTCATCCGCAGGCGTTAATTATGGTCCCAACTAGAGAACTGGCGATTCAGGTGGCTGAAGAAATTAACTCACTTCAGGCTGATCTAAAAAATAAATTGTCAATTGTGTCTATTTATGGTGGACAATCTTACGATATTCAGCTTCGTGCCTTGAAAAAGTGAGTGGACATTGTGGTCGGAACGCCGTGAAGAATTATTGATCATCTGCATCGTAAGACGCTTAAACTTCAAGAGATTAGCTATATGATACTGGATGAGGCGGATGAAATGCTGAACATGGGATTTGTAGATGATATTGAAGAGATATTTAAGCAGACAAATGAAGATAAAAAAGTCTTACTTTTCTCAGCTACGATGCCGAAAGTTATCTTGAATGTTGCGAAAAAATATATGGGTGATTATCAGCTCGTATCGGTGCAAACGACTCAGATGACGACTACTCAGACGACACAAATTTATTTCGAAGTGCGTGAAAGCGATAAATTCGAGGCTCTGTGTAGGATTATCGATATTGAGTCAGATTTTTATTGAATTGTTTTTTGTAAAACTAAGCTAGATTGCGACTTCGTGACGACTAAACTGAATGAAAGAGGGTATCAAGCACAAGGTCTGCACGGAGATGTTCAGCAAAAACAGAGAGAAAGAATTCTGAAATCATTCAAAGATAGGAAGGTGAAAATCCTGGTGGCGACTGATGTCGCGGCGAGGGGGATTGATGTGAATGATATTTCGCATGTGATAAATTATTCTCTGCCTCAGGATACTGAAAGTTATGTTCATAGAGTCGGAAGGACAGGTCGTGCAGGCAAAACTGGGAAGGCGATTACTTTCGTGACACCTCAGGAATATAGGAAAATAGTCCTGATCCAGAAGGTGACGAAGACAGATATTCAGAAAGGTTCGATTCCTTCAACAGATGAAATTATGCAGGCGAGAAGGCTGAAACTCAAGGCAGATATTGACTCAGTTTTGGCAGGTCAAAAATATCAGCAGTACTCAGAAGTGGCAAATTATTTGCTCGAAAACTTTACTCCAGAAGCGGTAGTTGCGGCGTTATTAAAGCTGAATTATCAGGATGGGTTGACCCCAGACAGTTTCAAACAAATCAATGAAGTTAGTATTGATACGACAGGTACGAGCAGACTTTTCATTGCACTCGGTAGAAAAGGTGGCTATACTCCGCGTTCTTTGGTCGACTTTATCCAGACGGAGGCTGGAGTTTCGCCTCGTGATATTGATGATGTTCGCGTGATGGAGGATTTCTCTTTTGTAACCGTGCCTTTCGCTGATGCAGAGGTGATCTTACATGTTTTTGCAAAGCAGAATAAGGGAGGAAGGAGTCTGGTTTCCAAAGCAAAAGACAAGACCCCGCAGCTTCGTGCGGGGCGTGACTCTGATGGTGGTTCACGTGGAGGATATAGTTCACGTGGAGGTCGTGATGGACGCTGAGATCGCTCTTTTTGAGCTTCACGTGCGTGAGGTAGTCAGCGTTCTTTTTCTGGTGGAAATAGATCTGATGACAGGGGATTTAGAAGAGAAGATAAGGCTAGTAGTTATGGAAGGGGAGAAAATGCGAAGAGAGGGCAGGGGAGAAGGAGGTAAAATATTATAGAATATTTAGCTGATGCAGGATTCATGCTACTCAGATGTTTGTTGCCAAATTTTTGCAATTTCTTCATTATTTGGATATAATTGGAGTATGCATATAGAGCAAGTCAAACCCTCAATTCCACAGCCAGAAATAGCTGAGCAAAAAGACACTTTATCTGAAGTGGAGTTTTTTCCTGA